>NZ_CAKKLI010000026.1:0-71741 GCF_918697855.1 Paenibacillus sp. CECT 9249
AGGGGGAAAGTGTATCCACATAATGTTGACTTGAACCGAACGAACTGGGAAACCTCCACTTTTTTACAGTCCGCGAGGCAGATCCACTATATTCAGTGTTTGATATTACGGGCTTTCGAAATTTAGGGTAACTTTTAATAAAAAGCGTTCAAAAGGCGGAAAATTACATGATGAAACATTCTGGATTATAAGAAAAGTTAATAATGTTACTGAGGCTCAATCCTATGATACAAATCCAATAAAAACTTCATATGAGTTAATGTGGCAAGAACTTAGATTTGCAACACAGAGTAGTTCTTCAACAACGGTTCAAAACTTGATTCGTAGAATTATAGAAAACTATTTTAAAGTATTTGGTAATTTTAGTGAAGATGATATACTGAATAAATTCGATGAAGAGGAAAAGTTAATATGTAAATCGCTTTTATCCTGGGCAAATGACGGGTCACATTTTGCAAGTGATGATTTGTATATTGAACATCCATTAGATACAAACGCTAGATACCTTAATATATTTGAAAAAATATTCAAAGTTACAAATCATCATGCACATTATAAAATGATGATGGGAGTAGAAGAAGCTGATCAGAGTGAGATCCCTCATGCACAGGTATCGTGATTGATTGAGCCTTTCCCATTAACAATAACAAATATACAATACAATTTACCCAAACAAAGCGTTTCTTTATTACTTTGTTTGGGTTTTTCTTATTTTTACAGGACTTATTGCCTATATTGTCGAATTAGCAGCAAGGGGGTTTTATTCCATGAGAACGTATATTCTATGACAACATGTTGTCTAATCAGTATGTTCTAATATGATCAGCAGACATTAGCGATGGAGGGATTAGGAATGGCATTTCTGAAATGTTCCGCATGCACGAGTATGCTGAAGGCGATTCAAATTTCTAATAAGATCAGTCAAGTCGGGGAGCAACGGCTCCTAGAATATTCGCCAACCGGGATCAAATGCTCAGACTGGACTCCTGTAATTGAAAACCTCCGAGGATACGAAGAGGGAATTTACTGCCCTTCTTGTTTTGCTATCGTTCCTCTAGAGAAAGAAGAATTTATTCTATGTGAAGATAACCGAATTCCCGGCGTAGTAAGTCATGAGTTTTCATCCGATGATGTACTGGATAAGCTGAAGAAGTTGGCCGAGGAAGAAGTTGCCGAGATTTATGTTCATACACTTCCTGCGAAAAAAGCTACTTTTGCGGATATTCCTGAATCAACGCCAGAGCCCATCAAGGACGCCTTACATCGAATGGGAATTACGCAGTTATATTCTCACCAAGCACAAACAGCCGATGCAGTCCATTCTGGGTCGAATGTTGTCTTGGTCACTTCAACATCATCCGGAAAGACGTTGTCCTATAACCTGCCGATTCTTAGTCGTTTATATAACCATCCTGAAGAACGTGGATTATACATATTTCCAACAAAAGCGTTAGCAAATGATCAGTTGGATCAAATTAAACGTTTTGGCATGCAACGAACGGAGAATAATTCTTCCTTGGATGAGTGGTTTGAAACTCAATTGCACTTAGGAGATCGCCTGATTCATATCGGCCGGCTGGATGGGGATACCGAGAATGGGCCGCGGCAGCGAATCATGGAAAAAGCACAGGTATGGATGACGAATCCGGATATGATTCATTACTCCATTCTCGGGCAAGTTCAGAAGGTGAAGTACGCGACCGCACACCACATTCGAAATTATCTGCGGAACCTCAAATTTATCGTGCTTGATGAGATGCATATGTACCGAGGTACATTCGGAAGTCATGTCGCATTGGTACTCAGACGCCTGCTTAAGGTTTGTCGAGAACTTGGTAATACTCACAACATCCAGATTATTACGAGCTCAGCAACGATTGAAAATCCTATTAGATTAGCAGAGGATCTTACAGGTCTTAGCGGATTCACCCTCATCAATACAGATGGTTCCGCCCATCAGAAAAAGGGGATTGTCCTCTGGAATCCCGGTATGTCAGCCGATGAACAAGTCCGCCGCGCGCCTTCTACCGATGCCATTACGATGGCGAAACAGATCATGACTGTTGATCAGAAAGTGATTAAGAGCATCATTTTTCAACCTTCTCGCAGCCAGACTATGGTATTTACCCGTTATATCAAAGACGTCTTGCGCCAGCCTCTCCGACTACCAAAAGAGAAAGTGGAAGGAGAAAAACTCGCGGCATTTTATACCGGAATACTGCCGAATGATACTCGGAAACGGATTATTGAGAGACTCAAGTCCCACGACATTCATGTCATTATTACTACCAATGCCCTTGAAGTCGGGATTGATATCGGTGATTTGAGTCTTGCCGTTCTTGTTGGTTATCCCGGATCGAAAGCGGCATTCTCCCAACAGATCGGACGTGTTGGCCGCAAAGGCGAGGGTGTTGCCATACTGATCTGGCAGGATGAACCGCTTCAGCAGTATTACATGCGTAACCCGCTTGAATTTATCCATAAAGCTCCCGAGGTAGTTAGGATTAATCCAACAAATTACAAGTTGTTAGCCATGCACATCCCGTTACTAAGAGAAGAGCTCGGGAGAGAAGTCACGAAGGAAGACTTGCAGGACATGTTTCCTGGATTACTCGGAGATTATATTGAGACTGTACTGCAAGTAGCTGCAACAGCTAACGATGAGGCGACCGTTGATGACAAGTTTAGTCTTCGATCAATGTCTGGTAAAAATTACAGCGTAACCATTCGGGGACAAAATCAAACGATAGTAGACAGTTTGGATGAGTGGAGTGCTCTTCGTGATTTTTATGAAGGCGCGATCTATTGGACTCCTGGAGAGAAAGGCTATCGAGTAGACTCTATCAATCGCAGAAAAGGTGAAATTATTGTATTGCCTATTCAGGAACTAACCTATTACACTCAATCTACTTATCGCGATATCATCGATATTATGCAGACTTATCAGAAGCAACACATCGAAGGAATCGATATGGCTTATGGTGAACTGGAGATTAAGCGGAGTGTCTTCGGTTATAAAAAAGTTTACTTCGGACAGAAGCATGAGTCTGAGCAGGTTCAATTGGATCATCCGTCCGTCACCCGATTCACTCCGGAAGGAATGTGGGTTACACTAACGGATTCTCAATGGAGCCAATTGAAAAATGGCATTCAGGAGTTAGCGGATGAGGGCAGATCCATCGACTTATTGGCTGAAGCTTCCCTTCACGCTGCAGGTCACGCTATGACTTCGGTTATTCCTGACCTCATTATCTGCGACGCTAATGATTTTACAGGGTTTTCGGCGAGCGGGATGACGGCTTTTGCCAATAGACCTGTTATCGGCTTCTATGGCGAGAACGGGTCCGGTCTCGGGACCATCGAAGCGATCTATGAGAAACTTCCGCAAGTGCTTCGAAAGGCTCTTGAACTTATTGAGAGCTGCCCTTGTGCCGAAGGATGTCCTAGCTGCGTGCAGCTCCCAGGTAAAGGGAATATTGAATTGTTCAAACCTGGAGCCAAAATGCTGCTGAAGATTTTGATAGAAGGGATCGATTAAGAATGCCTGTAATCTGTTCCGCTTGCGGAGGCCAAAGACCTTACGGGGACTTCATTCAAATCAGCTATAAGGCGGATCCAAAGGGCTATTACCGTAAGATCCATCAACGGGCAAACGGGATTCGAGTTTCAGAATGGCGCTCCCTTGAACCCGATACGGAGTCCTATATAAACAAACCATCCGGCGTTTATTGTTCACATGATAGACATTCAATCTTGGACGACATGCTGACACCGGAAGAAATGGAATTGCTCACAGACCGAAGACTTCCTGTTCAACATGTATTCGATAGTGAAAAACTCGTCCAGAATTTGCTCGAACTCGGAACTCGTATTCGAAGTGACGTCCACGTGCATCAAATTGACGCCAACCAAGGCGCTTATGCTGACCAAATCCTTATGCCCAGTTGGCTGCAGCGGAAGCTTCATTCTCTGGGGATTAATAAACTGTATGAGCATCAAGGGGAAGCTATACAGAACATCCGTGAAGGCAGAAATGTCGTTCTCTGCACGAAAACCGCATCTGGAAAATCATTGGCGTACAATGTTCCCATCATCGAAAAATTGGTTGCTGATCCGAATGCCTGTGCGCTTTATTTGGCCCCGTTCAAGGCATTAGTCGAGGACCAGTACGCTCACTTGAAAAAATGGGCTGATGATGTAGAAGAGCAGGGGAATCAAATCTCGCTTAATGGATTTTCTCGATTCTCTGTTAATGGACAGCAATTATCCGTTGGGGTTCTCCACGGGCAACGTAACGTTCCAGAGCATATGAGAAAAGATCAGGCATCTAGCTTCGTGTTCTCTGAGGGGCGCTATTGGCTGACCAACGTACACTATCTGCATTTAATTCTTCAAGGTGCAGGTTCGCCTAAGGGAAAAGGCCCTGGGCTGTTGCGCTTTCTGCAAAATCTTCGGTTTGTCGTTATTGATGAGCTTCATCAATACTCAGGCTTGTTAGGTTCAAAGGTTTCTTTGGTCCTTCGCAGATTAAGAATGTTATGTGACAGGTTGGGAAATAAAAACGTCCAGTTTATTGCCTGCTCGGCTACAATTGCTAATCCAAAGTATCTAGCTGAAGAATTAACAGGAATGCGTGGAATGAAAGGATTTCATGAAATATCGGGAGTACAAGCGCCAGTAAAGAAGAAAGCGATTTTGATGTGGAATCCGGGCTTATCAGACGATGAGCAAAAGAAAAGGGCCGTTGTTTCCGATCTCTATGAGATTCTGCGCACGATCTACAAGGATGGAAGATGGCCGAGAAGTATCATTTTCACAAGCAACCGCCAGCAAGCCCAGCTTTTAAGTCGTGAAATAAACATGATACTGCGCAGCCACCTTCATGATCATGGCGGGCTTTCGGCAGACGAACCACATGAATTTTTTCTGCCGTACCATGCATACCTCACGCAAGAAGTTAAAGAACGAACCATACAAAAACTTGAGCAAGGCGAGATCCTTGGAGTGGTCACTACTAGCGCCCTAGAGGTCGGGATTGATGTGAAGTGTCTGGATGTATGTATCTTACTCGGATACCCTGGCTCCCAGGCTTCCTTTTGGCAGCAGGCTGGACGAGTGGGACGCAGCAGAGACGGTGTGGTGATTATGATGCTTCAGGAAGAGCCATTGCAGCAATACTTTGCCCACAATCCTGAAGAATTCTTTAAGCTCCCGCCTGAATCAGCAGCGATTAATACAACGAATCCCAAGCTATTAAAGGAGCATCTCGCATACGCAGCTCACGAACTGGGGGGAACGTTGACCAATGCTATGAATTATGTTCGCTCTTCGGCGCTTCGCAAGGTGGTTGCGGAAGCAAGCGACCAGTGGCAGCAGATCGAAGGAAAACTCCTCTATCATGGTGAAACGCCAAGATATCAAACTTTGTTTACAATGGGGGCTACTTATACGGTTGTAACCAAGAACGGCTGGAATGAGGACATCTTGTTTCAAAGTGTAGATGAGCGTTCCTTAATAAGAGATTATCACGTGGATGCAGTATTTCTGGGACCTGACAATCGTACCTTCTATAAGGTCAAGTGGGTCAACGGTAAGCAACGCAAAGTGGTTGTGGAGCCGGTAAGAACGGATTATCATACCCGCGGAATTGTTCGCGATAGCATTGAAATCCATGACATAACCAATCCACTGAGAAGTGACGCGGCGATCAAATCCAATCTTGGAAACATCATCGTAAAACGAAGCACATTTGGCTACAAAAAAATCTACAATCACGGCGCAACGCCTCCCGAAACCGTGCAATTGACAAACACATATCCTGTCAGTTTCCAAACCGAGGCGTTTTGGCTGATGTGGGATCACCAAGGAAGGGATGAACTTAAAGGTCTGCTCAATGATGTACTGGATCGCGATACCATTGACTTGGAGACCATGGCTGAGGGAAGCCTTCATGCGGTTGAACATGCCATAGCTTCGGCGATACCGGCCGTTGTAAGGTGCAGTATGGCTGATTTTCAGCACACCTCTTTTTATTCTGGCTCAGCATTGTTTGGAATGCCCGGAATGTTCTTCTACGACAGCCAAGCAGGAGGCGGTTCAGGTATAGTCGAGGTCGTTGCGGAAAAATTCGAGGTTCTCTTGGAGAAAGCCCAACAGATCATTAGCAGCTGTGGTTGTTCGGACGGCTGCCCATCCTGCATTCAGCTGTTTCATTGTGAGAAGCAGAATGAGCCGCTGCATAAGGCTGGGGCTTTGATTGTGCTGGGTGATTTGCAGAGGTCATTGCGGCCAAATAACAATAACTGAGATGCGGGAGGAAGCAAGAACTTGATCGCTGAAATTCATAACAAAATTTCAAGGTCCGGAAGCAATTTGTCAGATCGCCTTGAAGACCAATTAACCGGAGATTTTTTTGGAACCATTCGTTATTTACCTTTTCAATTCGGTTTGAAGCATGTATTGCAAGCTGTTCGCTTCCGGAATGATGTGCAAAACTCGGATTTATTATGGTGGAAGATACTTGGTTTAATCGAAGATTACGAATATAAAATGCATTTTTGGTTTCGCCATGCGGAAGGAGAAATTGATCTGGTCATAGATCATCCCAGAGTTGTTATTGGGATCGAAGTGAAATATTATAGTGGACTTTCATCTAACGATGAGGATACAGAGGAAATCGCTACTCCCGAAGAAAGCTGCCACCAGTTAGCGCGATACTCCAGGTTGCTTGAAGATATCGACAAGGACGCCAGGCTTATCTTATATTTCTGGCTCCCTGCGATATTCTGATTCCCGTTGAAGCAGAATTGATCGGTCGATCCATAATATCTCCAGATATCTCGTTAGGCTTCTTAGCTTGGCAAAACGTATTAGAACAACTGAAAAATATCGAAATAACCTCTTTGGATATGGGGCAGCAGCTGATAATCAAAGATCTCACCGATCTTCTCATTAAAAAAGGCTTTGAACGATTCAAGGGGTTTCTCAACGGTATCGAAAAATTAACAATTCATGAAAATGCATATTCATTCAATGGAAAATCACATGAACAACGAACTATGCATTGGCCAGTGCATATTTCAGTACAGGAGGGTAAATATGTCTTCAGCAAATGAGTTTGGTGGAAATATTAGTCTATCAGTAAGAGTGCTGCGAGAAACGTATAAAAATATAAATCTGCTCTTAAACGAAATGGACGTCATTGGTAAAGAACAAGGCTTCATTCCTCTGAATCCCAAATTCCTTCGTTGGAAATCAGACAGCTACGAGGATGGCTGGTTGCTTAGTAACTTTATCAAGGTATACCAAATGGAAGGCGGCTCTGCCGGTAATGAAATGGTTCAGGACTTGAGAGATGGGGATGTATTTGTCGTTGAGATTGATTTAGAGGGTGAAGAAGCTTATCCGGAGATAACATTGTCACGATTTCAATATGATCTGACGAAGTGGGAACGAATGCCCGCCATTTCGGATCACTGGCTTTTTCATGACCCCTATCGTCTAGATAATCATTTCTCAATTGAAGAAACAGATGGTTTATGGAGATGTAAGACAAAAGAAAAATCGATCCATCGTTACTGGGGGCTTAAGCAGGCAATTGGCAAGACAATCCCCCTAACTACAGTTTGTGACTCTGCTTCGATTAAAACTAATATATTTGAATCATTGTTAAAGTTACCGGAGTAGCATCCCTTGGCGGAGCTCGCCTTTAAACAACAATGAAAGGAAGTATAGGTTTATGGCACAATTTAAAGAATGGGATACAGCCGCTATTTACCATTACGCGAATCAATGGAAAGAGAAAAGTCTTGTTGAAGGAACATCATTGCTTTGGCCGCCTGAACAAATTTGGACCACAGCGAATTTGAATGCATTTAAGGCTTGCTTCATAGAGAACGTAGATGAATCATCAGAGATCTTTGAGAACAAACTGCAAGGACAACTGAAGGGTCAGAAGCAAGAGGTTGTTCAGCTTGCATGCGAACTCGTCTATCTCTACTTGCTGTTTCCCTCCACGATTACATTTCGAAGAAAAAAGGAACTTTTAAATACGATTGCATCATTTGCTGGACTTACACTGGACGATCAGAATGAGGCACTGACAGCATTGGAGCATGGCATAGGCGGACCGGGTATCGCCTACAATACAAGACGTTATTATGAAATACGTTATATAGCTATGTTCGCAGATGCGGTTCTGCAGAAACCTGAAAATGACCGGATTATGTTTTTATCCGACCATATCAAGGTACGAAATATGCTCGATACTATAAAGGAGGACACGAACCCGCTATCCCGACATATTATTTTGCACCTCCTATACCCTGATCAATATGAAAGAATGGCTAGTCAGGGTCATAAGCAACAGATTGTTGAGGCCTTCCTGGAAATTCTGGATGAAGACTCCGTGCCTGAAGATATTGATGATCGCATCCTGGCTATTCGAACAAAGCTCGAAGACATTCTTGGAGAAAAGGATCTTGATTTCTATCGAAGTCCACTCGTTGAATGTTGGGATTATAGTGACCATGATTCGGAGGTTCTCACCATTCAAGGGCTGCAAATCAAGAAGCAGATTGTTTTGTATGGACCTCCGGGAACCGGGAAAACCCATGAAGCAAAGCAATTAGCCGGACAGTTTATTCGCCAAGAGACGTTACGCCTGTGGGGAGCGGGGGAATTCTTTAAAAAGCAAGAGGATGTGAACAAGCTAGTAGAGCAGAGGATTCGCCGTGTACAATTCCATCCGGGCTATGGATACGAAGATTTTATACGGGGGATGCAGCTTGAACAGAATCGGACCATTTATAAAAAAGGCGTATTTCTACAGGTCTTAGAGGAAATTGAAGCAGCGGAAGGCGGAAACGGTAAAGGCTTGCCTTATGTCCTCATTCTCGATGAAATGAACCGGGCGGATCTCAGCAAGGTGTTGGGAGAGTGCTTTTCCTTAATGGAGGATCGTGAAAGTGCTGTTCTGCTTGCCGGCCAGGATGGCCAACCATATCCGCTAACTGTACCCGAGAATCTGTATATTATTGGAACTATGAATTTAATTGACCAATCGCTGGAACAAGTCGATTTTGCACTTCGCCGCAGATTTCTCTGGTTTTTCCGTGGGTTTGATCGTAATGATCTAGTCACTTTACTGAAGGGAAAATGGGAACGTTGGCCGCAGAAGTATGGAAAACCACGTAAATGGAACCGTGTGGAGGATGAATTTGAACTTCTAGCGGACCGTTGCGTCCAGTTGAATCATTTAATAGCTGGGCATGAACATATGGGACCGCTTTATGTCATTGGTCATACCTATTTCAGTGACGTGGTTTCATTTGCCCAGAAGTATATTTATTCACAACCGGGCGTTCAGCAAGTACTATGGAACCGGAATAAGCAAGCTCGTGGGCCTGTAACTGCTTTGTGGAATTATTCGTTGGCTCCGTTATTGGAACAGTATTTGTCCGGGGCCGATTCATACGAAAGAAAGCAATTTATGGAACAAGCGAAAAGCACTTTCCTGTGGGGGAAGGTATGAGGTCCGCACAAGGAAGAACAGAAATCATTGCAAATGACTTATCTGAGATCGAATTAATAAATGATGATGAGAAGATATGGTTGCAGAATTTGTGCCGTTATCTCGATAAAGAACTGTTCACAATTCGTCTCACTGACAAATCGGAGGATGAGCCGGTAATCGAGTTTCGCCACGGACGCTGGTATGCGGGAAGGTATGTTGGAGAAATCCAATATATGGGGAGGACCCTGCGTATAACACCACGTTATGAAAGCTCCTTTCATCGTTGGATTAGCACCATTTGGGGAGTGCGCATGATTCAAAGCAAGGGCTCCTATCGTAACGCGAATATGTGGCTGTGGGAGCTAATCGCCCGAATTTGGGGTGAGCAGCTTATCCGTGGAGCAAAGCATGGGTTACCGTATACTCGAATGGAAGAAACATTGAAGGCTCCATCGCTGCGCGGTCGTATGAAAGTGATGGAAACGGCTCTGGAGGTAGGCAAGGGGACGAATCGACTTGCAAGTCTATCCAGGTGCAAGGTTATTCATCCTGACATTGCGTACATACTCAGTAACGGTTATCGAAGAATTAAAAAGGAATTGGGGCATCGAAATGCACATAACTGGTTGTCCGACAGAGGAAGGGAAATCATAAGCCTTTTACTCCAATCCGAAGGATGTAAAAGCTATAAGACCATTTATAAGATTCCCAAAATTAAATATACCCCCATCCTTGAATCTTATCGTCCAGTTGTTGATTTAACTTTAAGAATCTTGCAACAAAAATCATTCGGGGTCTCTTTGAAAGGGGCCCAAGAAGTAACAGGAACCCTCCTGGATATGGCTGAAATTTGGGAGCTTTATGTTTATCATCTTCTAAGAAATGCTCTTGTAGGGGTAGAGGTGATCCATACTGGACGAGTTAGAGAAGCCGTTGGCCATTTGTTTGTAAACGGGAACGGCAAGAAGATTGCTGCTCAAAAGCCGGATTTTATTATACGGAGGCCATCTTCGAAACAAGTGTTAGCGGTAGTCGATGCAAAATATAAACACACTTTTGTAACTTTATCAAAACCAACGGGTTTGGAACGAAATGATTTATATCAGATTCATGCATACATGGATGCTTTCTCCAATCAGGGTTCTTCGGCTCCGGGTGTTCTGGTATATCCGGATGAAAACGATGCTGAAATTCGGCGATATCAACAAGGGAATCCGTGGTTTTCATCTCAACTGAAAAGCAATCTTTATTTTTATGGGGTTAATGGTGAATTAGGCGAAGAGAATTCGGATAACGGGTTGACCCCATCCGAGGAGCGATTCTGCATGGGAATTCGAGAATTGCTGATGGGGAATTTAAATAATGGGATTTGGGACGAGTGAATCGATTGGACACTACACATTGAAATTAATCATTACTAGATTTATAATGTAATTATTCTTTCTATCGCTTCTGTTCCCAACGGAAGCCTAATGAGTGGCCATCCTCTGGCCCAAATCATGTCCTCGCGGGACAGTTGATTGATACCATTTCCTCGAGCCAGGTGCTTTCGGTATCCAATTCCCTTTATGGTGATTAATTACAACACGGGAGTAGTCTGTCCTTGTGTACTATAATTGTTCAAATAATGAACCCGAATGAAGCATTTTTTCTTTGCTTTCTTCGGGTTCTTTTTGTTGTTATTGAAGAAGATCGGAACACGCGTCATTCAGCAGCTTCGCAGCGTCAACTGGAGGAACATATCGCAAAGTTGTTGATAACTGCTTATGGCGTAGTTGTCGTTTTATAGCGATAATGTCAATCCCACTGCTCTGCATCAAGTATGCCGTTGTATGTCGAAAACTATGGGCAGTGACTGTCTTTTGTATGCCGGCCTCTAGGCAAAGATTCTTGATGATTCGGTTTAATGCTGCTTTTGTTAGTGGTCGATTGTTTTCAAAGAAAACCTCGGAATGTCCGGAATTCCGCCATTCTTCTACAACCGGATGATGCAAATAACGCTCCAACTCAACAACGAGGGAATCGGGCATATAAACGACTTCGGAGGAGGTTTTCTGCCCTTTGTTCACCAGAATAACCTTGCGCTCAAAATCAATCTGTTCGTACGATAGCTGTATAATCTCCCTGTTTCGAAGAGCGGTCGTTGACATTAGCAATATGAGGATGTAGAACTTCCGGACAAATGGATCGGCTTTAAGCGCTGCTTGAAATAATCGTTGACATTCACCAATGGAGAGGGAACGATCTATTATTCGGCGTTCATAATACGGATTCGGATAGTTTTTCATGGGGTTATTTTTAATCATCCCAAGACCGTGGAGTAACGTGAAGAAGTGTTTCAGGTAAACAATGTTATTGAAAATGGTATTCTTTGATGCCTGAAAATTTTGCTTCAGGAACTGAATATAACCATCAATGCAATCAGCATCAATAGGTCGATAGGTCTCAGATTCCGTGTCGTAGTAAAATTTGTCGAAATCCAATTCTCCCTCAAAGTCTAAGCTCAGATATTGTTCAAACTTCATGAACTGGCGGCTATATGTGTAAATTGCTGAATCCTTGAGGTGAGTATGCTTCTTCCAGTTGGCATAGTATGTGGAATCCAATAATAAACGGTTCATTTGTTCTCCAGCCTTTCTCTTATTTTCTGAACAACCTCTTGAGCGAATGGGTGTTTGTTTATGGCGTCTCGCAGTTGATCGTCGAAAAGTCTCAAGTACTTCATCGTACTGTCGAGCGATTCATGACCGAGAAGCTTTGCAAGAGTATAGATATCGATTCCCGCTTCAAGGCCTTGAACGGCAAAAGAATGACGAAAAGAGTGAGGACCTAAACGATCTTTGTCTTCCTCTTTTATCGACCGAGACTCGCGAATAATACGTTTCATAAATTGCTGAATGGCTCTAGATGTAATGGGTTTATCCCCGGCAGTGCTTGAGAAGATATAGAGCCTCTGATAATCGGAATCTGGCATCACCTCGCGAGCGCGACTGTATTTTTTCTCTATAAAATCTGTGAGCATCATTAGGGCGAGCTCGTTGATTTTTCGGACTTTCTTGGTATTCTCAGCCCCTTTGGGTGTTACCTTGATTGTTTGAGTATCAGGAGTGATATCACCGATCCTTAGATGGCAGAGCTCGTTTATGCGAATTCCACTCCCAAGGAAAGTCCAGATAATTGCAGTGTAAAGGCTATCGTGGTTACGAGCTTGAGCGATCTGCAAGATTTCCGCGATCTGCACTTTAGTAAAGGCTTTTGGTGCGTCATCGTTTGACCATCGAACGCGTAGTATAGTCTTCAAGTCCCCGAGATCCTGATGACCAAAGAATATTTTGTATGTGGTCTTTATGAAGGTTCGAAGAAAGGAAGACTTCTTGGCTTTTGTATTAGGATCCTCATTAAGCTTAATATAGTCGGACAAGAATTCGCCGTTTGATACCTTTTCAAACTGCGGATCGTTGCCAAACTTTTCCTTCACATGTTGCTGGAAAAGTTTCATCTCTGACCGATACGTTGTTTGCGTGGTCCGGCTAAGTCCAGAAAACTTGCTGCTTTGATAGAAAGCATCAACGGCTTCGAGAAATGAAACGTTCCGCACTGCCGGGGGCATATTAGGTTTTGGCTGTGTCTGGACAGGCAAGGTTTCCATAACTTGCCGCATTTTCTCTGGACCATAAAGACATAACAGCTGATTCAGTTGTTCTTTAAGTTCGGTATACTTTGTATCGTTGATTACTTTAGGCATGGGAACCTCCTCAGTAATTGATTTTGTTTACAGCACTTGTTAATTGATTGGGGCTCCGGTGGACGTATCGTGCAGTATTTTCTGGCCGATCATGCCTTGCCAAGTACATAAGCAATTGTGACGGGCAATCTGTACGTTCCGACAACCTGCTGATGAAAGTGTGCCTCAGTAAATGGGGCCCCCCTGGATATTTCCATCCCGAGACAAAAGAATAAAGTTTGTACTGTGCCCTTAATTTGCGAATAGTTGATTGGCTGTTGTTTCCAAACAGATGGACATCTTGACCTTTGTTGACAACAAGCTTTTGAAAGTAATTCTGTAGCGGATCAGGTAAGGGTAGAATGGCCGATTTCTCGTTTTTTCCGAAGACAGAGATGGTTCTATTCTCGACATTGATATCCTGATAGCGAATGTTAGCAACTTCATGAATTCGCAAACCGAGACAAAGCATCAACCCAAAGGCTGCCAGTTCCAATGTGGGATGATCAGAATAGAGTTGGATATTATGAAAAAAACACTGGAGTTTAGCATCTGTTGGTAACTCGCGATAATAGTATCTCTCGTACGGGATTCCTGTAACATCCATTGTTATGTCTTTAGCAAGCCAGCCCAATTTATAGAGGTTAGCCAGAAGAAATCGGATATCGTAAAAACAATTGCTAACCGTTTGCTTGGTATATATCCCTTTATTTTCCAAACGGAGTAAATATTGCTTGAATTCGAGTAAATGCTCCTCAGTAACTAATGACAATGGTAATTCGTCGCATGAAGTGCTCTGGAACTGAACGTATGTTTTATTCAACCAGTTTAAAAATAGGGCGTAACTGATTTTATATTTACCGTTAACGCTTTTTTCCTTGACTCCTGAACGGTGTAAATCTTTAATATGCGCAGTGATAGCGGGATGATTTATATCTTGAGTCCTCTTTTTTGTAGAAATACCGTTTGTTGATTTCTTTAATTCGAACCCATTAGAGATTAATTTGCGAGCTATTGCTAGAATCATGTCACGTTGAACGAAATTGTAGGAAGAATGCTCAATGAAATTAATAAGTGCATCTTTATTTGCCAATTCTTTGTTTTGAATGGATCTAGCATCAAGCCCATAACGGGTTTTAAAAAAATCAATGATCTCTAGTGCGTATTCCATCAAAGAAAAGTAGCTGGTGGATTTGATCGACTTTTTATTATCAAGGTAATCCAGTAGCACGGGGGCAAAGATTTTGCCTTGAATCTGGGTTGAAAAGATCCATTCATTTAATGCAAGAGAACCACTTTCTGGTGAACATATCTCGACGTCCTCTTCAGGCCAACGAAATGCATACATTGTATTCAAGAACAACAGCACCTTCTCCCAACTTAAGCTCTTGATATCATGATTGCCATTTGGGGCGGTTTGTAAACATTCTTGCGAAGTAGAGTTCTCATAAGAAGCATTCTCTGAAGTAGTTTTCGCATTTTGCTTCCAATGACATGAATTCATGAATCCCAAAATATCGATATCTCTAATATTCTGAACGTTATCCATCTACATCTCTCCCTCAGATTCTGTTTCATCGACCGTTCAGACCGCAGTTTTTGCTTAGAAAGGAGGTGGGGCCCGATGGTCCACATCATTGATGTAAAGGTATCATTTGCTTTGACTTCTGTCCCGGTTGCTCCACATTTGGAGCAAAAACACGTTGATTTTCGGGTTGTGCGAGGATTTTGGTCGAAAGAAACAAGAATCTGCTCCATTTGTGGAGAGTTGATGATGGATGCATTGATACGGGATTAAGATGATGGAGTGTAAAGCTTAGTTGAAGGACGATCTTCTTCAACTAGCTTTTAAATTCATCCATGATGAAATAGATGAAATAACTTATGTCAGTAAGCACGATCGGGACTGGTATGAGGTTAAAGAATTGGCTTCTACCGATCCAGTAACTTTCGGTATTTTGTTACGGAAACTTTCTTTGCCTAATCGTAGAAAAGCAATGATACAGGCTTTTGGTTTAAGGACAGCGGAGTTAAGAACACTCTTGCTAGGAGAATTTTCGGAATCTTCTTCTACGATTTCCGACCTAACTAATCCTTCGAAATCCAGAAGATTCAGCAATGAATTGCTGGCCAAATTTGGCATTATCCACCGCGTGCCTTTTGATTGGGTATATAAGGATGGGCTTGTAATGGAACGATGGGATTTTAAAAATTTTGATTTTAGCGGGACAGTTTTAACTTGTATGGAAGACATAGTTCCGTTATTGAGACTGGCTAAGGATCGTAGCAGAGATGTAAATGGATATGTTCTTCAGCCAAATACGGATCAAGAACGTTTTATCCGATTAGAATCACGAGCGGATGTGATCGTCGTAGATCTTTATCATGGTGACTTATTAAGTTTGGATAATCTAATGACTACTCTAAAAACCACTTCCTTCAAATGGTCAGGATCTATTAGTCAATCCGTTGTACCTGGGCACCGATACTGGACATTCATTGGGGCGGATAATGAATCGGCTATTGTTCGAATCATGGAAACGGAGTTCAAGTATATCCAAAACACCATGCGCTTGTGATAGGACAAACCGCAGACGGAATAAGGTGTATTGAGGTGAAAAGTATGGAGCGAATGCCGACAATCAAAATCGTATATGTGCCTCATACTTTATGCAGTGATACAGCACAAATCTCAAACACCTTATCCGCTGCAGAAGCCAAAAATGCCGTTATAGATTACATCTTAAAGCGTTTGATCTTGAAACCGACTGAATAAGCCGGTTTTTTTGTTTCTCCCTTTGTCCATACTGGGAAGTATTAGCAGTAAGAAAGGAGAGTGGTGATACTCCATGTATACGGCCATATATCCACGGGTCTCTACAGGGATGCAAGCATCAGAGGGCACCAGCCTGGATGCGCAAGTAGAATTATGTATTCGGAAAGCCAAGGATTTGGGAATCCCGAAAGCCAATCTGAAAATTTATCGCGAAGAGGGTTTTACGGGTGAGGACATCGACCGTCCGGCGATGAATGAATTGAGACAAGACGTCGCACAGGGAAAGATCGCTCGATTGATTGTTACCCATCCCGATCGATTGACAAGGGACTTAACCGATAAATTAATCCTCTGCCGAGAGCTGGAGCGGAACCAGGTTGAATTGGTGTTCGTGGACACGGAATATCGGAATACGCCGGAAGGGCAGCTGTTTTTCAATCTCATGAGCTCGATTGCTCAATATGAGCTGTCCTTAATCAAGAAGCGGACGGTACGTGGAAGACTTAAAGCGGTGGAAAAAGATAAGAAGATCATGCCCATGCGTGTGGCTCCCTATGGATATGACCTTCATGAAAATACTTTGATTATCAATGAGCAGGAAGCCGAATTTGTCCGGAAGATATACCACTGGTATGTTCATGAGAACTATACGCTTCGTGAAATCGGGGATCGACTCTATTCCTTAGGGGCGGTACCCAAACGGGGGGAAAGCAGGAACTGGAGCGCCAGTTCTATTCGAAGGGTCCTTACTTCAGAGGTATACATCGGCAAATTCTATTACAATCGTAGAGAAACCCGGAAGATTCGCGGGGAGAAAACCAAGAACGGTACACCGAAAAAAACATATTCCTTTCGCGAGGAGAAGGATTGGATCGAGGTTACCGTGCCAAGTATCATTGACCCGAATCTGTTCGAATTAGCCCAGGTGCAGAAAGAGAAAAACATGAAACGGTCAGGGAATGTAAAATATGAGTATTTGTTAAAATCCATGATCCGGTGTGGGCATTGCGGCAGAATGTGGCAAGCAACTACTTATACAGGCCGAGTAAATAAAGAAACGGGAGAAAAGATCCGTTATACCTGCTACAGGTGTCCGAACCTATTCCCGAAGAAGTACGGTGAAGGAGTTGAGAAGTGCCCGACTCAAACGTTACGCGCCGATATGCTGGACCATTACGTCTGGAAGCTGATCTTGGAGACATTGTCGGATCCCGATGATTATATGGAAAGACTGCAAAGCAAATCGAATGAGATTAACCTGGAACTTCAATCCGCCGCGGACCACATCAAACGTCAACTGGAGCAGAAGGAGAAGGAAAAGGAAAAAATCAAAATCATGTTCAAGCGGGAGGTCATTGATGAGCAGGAGATGCTTACCGAAATGCAAAAGATTAATGCCGGACTAAAGCCGTTGGAGCAAGAGCTTGCCGGGTACGAAAAGCAGTTGTCAGAACAAGCGGAGAAGGAAATATCGGCCAATCGGATTGCAGAGGTCTCCAAAGCTGTCCGATACTTCATCGAGAGCGCCGGTCACGAGCTTACCCTTGAGGAGAAGCGACATATTGTAGAGACACTGGTTGATGAGATCGTTATCCGTTACGACGGGAATGAAGTGCAGGTTACGGCTGTGGGTGCCCTTGACGATTTGAAACGGCAACAGTTTCTTCAACATGAGAATGACATCGGTTCGTGTTCACAACCTCAAGAAATTCGATAATACCGGCGAGGATTTGGAAGATCTCATCTCGATTGGCACAATCGGGCTGATTAAAGCGATCGAGAGCTTTCAGCCGAACAAAGGGACGAAGCTGGCGACATTTGCGGCCCGTTGTATTGAAAACGAGATCCTGATGCATTTACGCAGTTTGAAAAAAACCCGCAAAGACGTCTCTTTGCACGATCCCATCGGCACGGATAAGGAAGGAAATGAAATTACATTAATTGACATTTTGGGAACAGATTCGGATGAAGTGATCGATAAAGTTCAGTTGAAAATCGAAAAAAGTAAAATATACAGAAATTTGGACATCCTCGACGACCGCGAGAAGGAAGTCGTGATCGGCAGATTCGGCCTTGAACAAGGGGGAGAGGAGCGGACGCAGCGCGAAATCGCGAAGGAGCTCGGCATCTCGCGTTCCTATGTGTCCCGGATCGAGAAAAGAGCGCTGATGAAGTTGTATCATGAGTTTTACAAGTCGCGAAGGTAATCTAAACCTGCAGGCGGTATCCATATCGTTTCGCATGACGCAAACGCTCCACCCTTCGCACCATTGCCGGCAATCTACATACTATGTAGCAGGTGACTAATTTTTCTCCTCCCGGAAAGGAGAGCGCGATGTCGAACAAGTATAGGAACCTGCTTATCATTTTAGTGCTCTTTATCCTTTTGGTCATCATTTTGCTTTGTTTCATGTAGCCATGCCGATGAAAGAAGCCTCGCAGCCAATGCGGGGTTTCTTTTCATTTTTCTAGCGATAAGCGCGGTCGCCCGTACATAAGGGGACACGGTTTGGCAAATAATGAAATCGATAAGTTTGACATTAGAGGAGGACATGCAGTATGCAGTTTTTATGGGCGTTTATTGTTGGAGGAATCATTTGTGTCATTGGACAGCTCATGTTTGACGTGGCAAAAATGACTCCGGCCCATACGATGACGACGTTGGTCGTTGCGGGAGCGGTGGTGGACGGAATCGGATTGTACGAGCCGCTCATTAAATTCGCCGGCGCCGGCGCGACCGTGCCGATTACCAGCTTCGGCAACTCCCTCGTGCACGGCGCGTTAACCGAGCTGCAGCGGGACGGTTGGGTAGGCGTCATAACGGGCATATTCGAAGTAACGAGCGCCGGGATATCGTCGGCGATCATTTTTTCGTTTTTGGCGGCGCTGCTCGTCAAACCGAAAGGGTAGCTAACGCCCTCAAGCCTTCGGCTTGGGGGTTTTTTGTAAGAAATGCCACCTAAGGCTATGCAACTCTACTATATACTCCCCCCTTCCATTCATGTAAAATAAAAGAAAGATGCATTATTTACTGTATAGGAGGGGTTTTCATTTGACTATACGCCAGGAGTCTTTACAAGCCGTTTCAGCCATTCGCGCGCAGTTGGAAGCTTGCATATTCGGGAAAACCGAAGAAATTCAACTCCTCTTAACCGCCGTTTTGGCAGGAGGCCACGTTCTAATCGAAGATGTGCCGGGCACAGGGAAGACTCAACTCGTCAAAGCCGTCGCGAAAACGATGGACGGCCAATTCCGCAGAATCCAATGCAATCCCGACTTATTGCCGAGCGATATTACCGGCGTTTCCATCTTTCATCCGAAGGAAGACCGGTTTATTTTTCGCCCCGGACCGATTATGACGAACATTATGCTCGCGGACGAAATTAACCGCGCAACGACGAAGACGCAATCCGCCTTGCTTGAAGCGATGGAGGAGCGCCATGTTACGGTAGACGGGGAGACCCATCCTTTGCCGCATCCTTTTATGTTGATCGCTACGCAAAATCCGATAGATTTCGAAGGAACGTATATGCTGCCGGAAGCCCAGTTGGACCGCTTTATGATGAAGATGACGCTAGGATATCCGGATGAGGAAACCGAGAAGCGATTGATTTTTTCGCAACATCAAGGCCAGTTAATCGACTCGGTTCAGTCCGTAACCGATATGAAGGAAATCGGCCTTATTCAGTCCGAAGTGCGGCAAGTGCATATGGATCTTGTAGTCGGAGACTACTTGGTACATATTATCCGCAAAACGCGCGACCATTCGGCTTCCATGCTCGGAGCGAGCCCGCGCGCGTCGATGGCGCTCATGACGGCGTCCAAGGCGCATGCCTTTATTCAAGGACGGGATTATGTCATGCCGGACGACGTGAAATATTTGGCTCCGTACGTTCTCGCCCATCGCGTCTTGATTCGCCCCGAGGCGAGAATGAACGGCATGACGCCGCACGCGTTGATTCAGTCCGTATTAGAGCAGGTGAACGTCCCGATTCGATTGGAGCGTTAACCGATGCGAAGCAAAATGTCCTCAACTTCTAAATTATATACATTTTCCAAACGGTTTTGGATTATTCTCGCTTTTTGGCTAGGCTCGTTGTTCTATTTGCTTTTTCAGGGCGGCAAAACGGCCTTTATGCTTCTCGGCATGGCAAGCGTTCTCACCGTCTATTTAACGATGGGCTACTGGAGCGGCATATCGCGCGCGCGCGGAACGAGAGTGTTGGAGCAGGGCGGCATCCCGCGCAACGTATTTCACTCGGGCGAACAATTGAAGGCAAAGCTTCATGTCCAAATCCCCGGCTTATGGACGACGCCTTACGTCGTGCTGAAAGACCGGCTCTTTCGCCGGAACGGGGAGACATTGGAATTCGAAACGCTGCTGCTATCCCATTGGAATCGAAGCGGAAGCATGGAATACGTGACGCCGCCGCTTCGAAGGGGGATCTACACGTTCGGGGAGACGGAATGCGTAACCGAGGACATATTCGGGCTATTCGAACATAAAGGCGTGTTTAAGGTGCCCGGCCACTTTTCCGTCTTTCCGCAAACGGTGGAAATCCGGAATTGGAAATTGTTCGACCGGCGAAGAGCCGGATACGCACGGCAGGCGCTGCTCAACCGTTCCTTCAAAGAAACGACCCAAATTAACGGGGTCCGGGAATATATATACGGCGACCGCATTTCGCGCATCCATTGGAACGCCACGGCGAAAACGGGCGAATGGAAATCGAAAGAGTTCGAGCGGGAGTCGTTGCCCGTAACGATCATCGTGTTTGACCGGAACAAGGACAATTACGCGGACGCGGAGCAATTCGAGCTTGCCGTATCCGTGACCGCTTCGCTGATCGAGTACGGTGCCAAGCGAAACATTCCGATGGGATTGTACTCGTACGGCAAATCGATTCAAATGTTCCAAGCGGTCCAGACGCCGCAAAACCGGAAACAAATTCTCGAACATTTACTCGAGGCCGAAGCCGACGGGGACGAACCGTTGCTCCCGCGCTTGCAAAGCGATGCAAGATCGCTTGGAAACGGGTCCGTGTATGCCATCGTCAGCCCAAGGGCGGACGATGCCATGCTGCAATTGCTCCGTTGGGCGCAGCGCATGCAGCTCGTTCCGTGCCATCTTCACATTGACGGTTCGCACGGAACGAGCGGCTGGCTTCCAATGATTCGCTCACAAGGACATCTTGGCTACTCCGTCTCCGCATTGGAAGACTTGCCGAAGGTATTGGGAGGTTGATCATGAAACTTGCAAATTCCCGCTTCGTTCGTTTGCTTGCATTGGAATGGCAATCTAAGCTCTCGCAATTATTTATCGTCATTATTTTATGGCAATGGCAGGCGATGGTCGAACCTGTCTGGTATAATGAAACGTTGGACATCTGCCGCCTTTCGTTAATCGCCGTTTTCGCGGTACATGCCTTGATGCCGATTCATATCGCTGCGCGCAGGACCATCATTGCCGTCCTTGTCGTCGCCATTCACGGTTTCGTACTGAACCGGTACGGATTGCTGCATTCCATAGACGGGAAGTTTCACGAGCGGCTCGTCCAATTTGGTCTCGATATCCTCCCTTACTTATGGTTTGCCCTTCTGATCTGGTTTTTATATGAATTCATTAATCATATCGTTGTCGGCAAAGGAAGAATTATCGCTTTTCTGGTTGTGGACATCGTCTGCTTGGGCATATTGGATTCCTTTACGATGGCGATGCTGTGGGAGGAAGTCGCCTTGACCGTTATCGCCGGCTTAGGGTGGCTCGCCGCCGAACATTTCAACCGGTTCAAGGCGAAATATCCGGAGGGCTGGAATTATGTCGCCAGCTATCCGCTTAGGCTGATTATGACGGTCATACTCATCTTCACGGCCGTCATACTATCCGGCATATTCATGCCGGAAGCCAGACCGCTGCTGATGGACCCTTATACGGCGTGGAAAACGATGAAAGGCGAGGAAGTGCCTGTCTTTATTAACGGCAAGGGAGAGGCGGTCTCGATATCGCGCAACGCCTCCTCCGGCTATAGCCGGGAGGACTCCGAGCTTGGCGGCGGTTTCGAATACAGCTTCGATCCGATTATGAAAGTGCAGACGACGGGCTCCAGCTACTGGCGGGGGGAAACGAAGTCGCTGTATACGGGAAAAGGCTGGGAAAATGCGGAAGAAGGGCGGTCTTCAGTCCCGGTGATATCGAATATGGAGTTGCCGTTGACAGGGAATAACTCGCTGGTGAAAACGCGGGAATTAACCCAAACTGTAACGATGATTGCCGATCAGCAGTTTCCCGTCCTGTTCGGGGCGTTTCCGATCGCCAAGGTGATGGAGATCGACGGCGAGGCGGAAATGCGCCGCGTGCGCTGGCAGCCTAAAGATATGGAGCTGCGCTGGGCAAGGCAAGGCTCCGGCCCGGCCTATCCGAGAACGTATACGATCGTCTCTCAAGTTCCGATCATGAACGAGAACGACTTGCGTCAGGTGACGTTTCAGCAAATCCGCAGCGAACAATACGAACTTTCGGATTATTTGCAGCTGCCCGACAATTTTCCGGAACGGGTAAAAGAACTGGCCGTCTCCGTCACGGAGGAGGCTGCAGGACCTTACGATAAAGTCAAAGCGCTGGAGCAATATTTGCGGATGTCGTTCATCTATTCGAATTCGCCGGATACGAGCTTGAAAGTGAGCGACGATTTCGTGGAAAGTTTTCTCTTCGAAATTAAGCAAGGCTATTGCGACTATTATTCCACCGCGATGGTGATGATGGCCCGCTCATTGGGCATTCCCGCCCGCTGGGTCAAAGGGTACGCTCCCGGCGTACGGGAAGGATACCGTCCGGAAATGTCGATGCCGCAAATGATGGACGAAACGATCGACGATTCGGGGACGTATACGGTTACGAACGCGGACGCACACTCCTGGGCGGAAGTATATTTTCCTAGCTATGGCTGGATTCCGGTAGAAGCGACTCCCGGTTTCGTGCTGCCGGCGTATTATGACTTAGAACAACCGGACGTCGAGACTTCCATTCCGCTCGTTCCGGAAACGGCCGAGACGGAGACGGCAACAAATGCCCCGGTTTCCTCCGGCTTGAAGGGCGTGATATGGATCATCGCGCTTAGCGCCGTCCTGGCGATTGGCGCGGGACTCTTGCTGTGGCGTTACCGTTCCGGACTTCGAAGCTTCATGCTAAGAATCGCGTATGGCAAAAAGCTGACAAGGGATCAAATGCTGATCGTCGAAACGGAAAGATGGCTTCGCTACTGCCGGCGCAAAGGGCTGCAAAGGGCGGATCACGAGACGGTCAGGGAAGCCGTCGGCCGATGGAGCAAAGAGCGAAGCTCGCTCGCGAAAACTTGGTCGGTGCTGTTGCAATTGTTCGAAAAGGCCAAATACAGTCCCGAATCGATTACGGAGCAGGAATTGGCGCTGGCGCAATCCGAGATCAAACATTTAAAACAGCGATTATAATGGGAAAGAACAACGGATTGCATTCTCATTAGCGCCTAATGAATCCGTTTGCTGCGATATATTTTGTCCGCCGCCTCTGCTGCGCGAAAAAAATCGGAGGCGGCGGCAATTTTTGCACGAAAAAGAAAGAATATGATATAGTTTGTCGTATGAAACCGAGGTGACGTGATTGTTAAGAAAGTTTATGCCCGATTTGAGGGTGAAGACCGTATACGATATCGATTTGCAATCGCTCTACGACCGCGGGTTCCGCGGAATCATTACCGATTTGGACAATACGCTCGTCGGGGCCAAGGAGCCCCATGCGACGCCGGAATTGATCGAATGGTTGGCTAAGGCGAAGCGGATCGGATTTCAAACGGTGATCGTATCCAACAATGTGCGCGAACGCGTCCATCTGTTTACGGAGCCGCTTAGTATTCCTTTCGTTTATTCCGCCCGCAAGCCGAAGGTTATGCCCTTCCGCAAAGCGCTGGCGTTAATGAAGCTCGAGCCGCAAGAGACGGTCGTCATCGGCGACCAACTGATGACCGACGTACTTGGAGGCAATCGGGCCGGATTGTTTACGATATTGGTACAGCCGATATCGATCCGCGACGAAGGATTCGGGACGCGGGTCAATCGTCGGATGGAGAAAGCGATCGTCGGTCGTTTGCGCAAAAAAGGAGATTGGTAACATGGAAGGAGGAGTTATCGTTTGACGGAACAACAAGAACGAACACCCGTTAACTCATGCGCCGGCTGCGGCGCCGCGCTGCAAACCGAAGCGCCGGACCGTCCCGGATACATACCCGCCAAAGCGTTGGAGCGTGAGCCGGCAATATGCCAGCGATGCTTCCGCATTCGCAATTATAACGATGCGGCGTCGGTGGCGATCGATCAAGACGATTTTCTGCGCATGTTGAGCCGAATCGGATCATCCGCCGATTCATCGTTTATTATCCATATCGTCGACTTGTTCGATTTCGAAGGCAGCCTGATTTCCGGATTGCAGCGGTTTGTCGGCAATAATCCGGTCATGCTGGTCGTCAATAAAGTCGACCTGTTGCCCAAAGTGACCAACTTCAACCGGGTTACGAATTGGGTGCAGAAACAGGCGAAGGAGCAGGGTTTGAAGGTTGTAGATATTGCGCTTGTCAGTGCCCGAAAAAATCAAGGCTTCGAACGGCTATTGGCCAAAATCGGCGAGCACCGGCGCGGACGCGACATCTATGTCGTCGGCGCTACCAATGTGGGCAAGTCGACTCTGATTAACCGGTTGATACGCGATTACAGCGATCTGGACCGGGAACTGACGACCTCGCGATATCCGGGCACGACGCTCGATCTGGTGCACATTCCGCTGGACGACGGAAAGTATATTATCGATACGCCGGGAATCGTCTATCCGTCCCGGTTGAGCGAACTGGTTACGCGCCAAGATTTGGGCGTTATTATGCCGGATCGGCCGTTGAAGCCTTCCGTATATCAACTGAACGCCGGACAAACTTTGTTCTTCGGCGCTATGGCCCGGTTCGATTTCGTGCAAGGGGAGCGCCAGTCGTTCACATGCTACCTGTCCAACGCGCTTGGCATTCACCGAACGAAGCTGGAAAAAGCCGACGAGCTGTACGCCGAGCATCGGGGCGGTTTGCTTGCCCCCCCAAGCCGCAAGCATGCGGACGAATTGCCGCCGTGGACGAAGCATGATATTCGCGTACCGCGCGGCGCCCGCTGCGATGTGTTCGTCTCGGGGCTTGGATGGATTAAAGTAAACGGGGACAGCGGCGCTTTGTTGAGCGTTCACGCGCCGAAAGGGGTAAAGGTGCTGCTGCGCGATTCGTTAATATAATATCGCATAAGGGGAGAGACGCTAGCGATGAGCAAGGATACAACGGTTCATATCGACAGCGATACGATATTGTTCGGCGTGATGGGCGATCCGATCCGCCATTCCAAATCGCCGCATATGCATAATCGCGCTTTGCGGGCGAAAGGGGTAAACGGCGTATACACGGCGCTGCATATCAAACCCGAAGCGCTTCGGGACGCGATTGCAGGCGTACGGGCGATGGGGTTCCGCGGGGTGAACGTGACGATTCCGCATAAAGTGAACGTAATGTCTCTGCTGGACGAAATCGACGAGGACGCGCGTTTGATCGGGGCCGTCAACACGATCGTGAACGACAACGGCAAATTGACCGGATACAACACGGACGGAATCGGCTACGTCCGCTCGCTTAAGGAAGAAGCCGAGCCGAACATAGCGGGCAAACGGATTCTCGTCATCGGAGCGGGCGGCGCCGCACGCGGAATCGTGTATGCGCTCGCGAAGGAGAAACCGGACGGCATTTGGATCGCGAACCGCACGGCGGAGAAGGCGCGGGAATTGGCGGCGGATTTTCAAGCGTTCGGACCGCTTGCCGGAATCGGCATGGACGACATCGGATCGTTGCATGGGGAGATCGACATCGTTATCAATACGACGTCGGTCGGCATGCATCCGCATGTCGACGCCATTGCGCTCGACCCGGATTGGCTGCGTCCGGATATGACGGTCAGCGATTTGATCTACAACCCGCTCCGGACGAAGCTGCTGAACGAGGCGGAACGGCGCGGCTGCCGAATTCACGGCGGTTTGGGCATGTTTATATACCAGGGGGCATACGCCTTCGAATATTGGACCGGGCTGCCCGCTCCGATCGAAACGATGCGCGGCGCACTATTGGAGTAATGGCCAGGGAAATTCGACAACAGTTTGAGGAGGACAATACCGAATATGCTTACCGGTAAACAAAAAAGATATTTAAGATCGCTTGCCCATCATTTGAATCCGATTTTCCAAGTCGGCAAAGGCGGCACGAACGATCAATTGGTGCGGCACATCGAAGAAGCGCTGGAAGCGAGAGAATTGATCAAAGTTTCGGTGCTGAACAACAGTACGGAAGATCCGCATGAAATCGCGCCGGAGTTGGCGGACAAATCCGGAGCCGAGCTGGTGCAGGTCATCGGGAAAACGATCGTGCTATATAAAGAGTCGCGGGAAAATAAACAGATCGAGTTGCCGTAGCCTCCGGCGCACCTCTCGTTGTTTGGAGGACGAAGCGATATGAAAAAAATCGGAATTATGGGGGGGACGTTCGATCCCGTTCATAACGGCCATTTGCTTGCGGCGGAAAGCGTGCGCGAACGAATGGGGCTGGACGAAATATGGTTTATGCCGTCGTTCCGTCCGCCGCATAAACCGGGCTCGCCCGGCGCAAACGCGGAGCAGCGCTGGGACATGGTATGTCTCGCGCTGCGGTCGAACCCGCATTTTCGCCCGCTCGACGTCGAGTTGAAACGGGGAGGCGTGTCGTATACGGTCGATACGATGCGGCAATTGCGGCAATCGTATCCGGAGCATTCGTTTTATTTTATTATCGGCGCGGATATGATCAATATGTTGCCGCAATGGCGGGATATCGAACAATTAGCCCGCGACATATCATTCATCGGAGTAAAACGGCCGGGCACGGCGCTGCGTCTAGACCGGCTTCCGGATTACTTGCAGGCCCGCCTCGCGCTTGCGGAAATGCCGCAATTCGAGATTTCCTCGACCCAAATCCGCACACGCACGGCAGCCGGGCAATCTATCCGTTACATGGTGCCGGAAGAGATACGGCAATATATTCAAGCGAATCGGCTGTACGAATCGATAGATGGGGGAGAAGTTCATGGACCGAGCGATATTGATTGACAAGGTGCGAGAGCAGATGCCGGCGCGGCGTTGGGAACATACGCAAGGCGTGATGGACACGGCCGTCATTCTGGCGGAGCGATTCGGCGCCGACCCGGTGAAGGCGGACTTGGCGGCCATTTTGCATGATGTAGCGAAATATTGGCCGACCGAACGGATGGAGCGCATTATTCGCGAACATCGATTGCCTGCCGACTTGCTGGAGCACGACAAACAGTTATGGCATGCCCCGGTCGGAGCGTTCGTCGCGGAACGCGATTACGGCATCAAGGACAGGGACGTTCTGGACGCGATCCGATATCATACGTCCGGGCGGGAACAGATGACGCTATTGGACAAAGTTGTTTGTTTGGCGGATTATATCGAGCCGGGAAGAGATTTTCCGAATGTGAATAATATTCGGGAACTGGCCAAACATAGCCTTGACGAAGCGCTTGTGGCAGGCTTTGATTCGACGATTCACTTTTTGCTGACCCGTAAGAAACGGATTTATCCGCTAACCGTCTTAGCCAGAAACGCACTAATCCAACAAATGGAGGTTAATGAATGACTTTAAGCTCAAAGGATGTAATGAATTTAGCCGTAGAGGCGGCGGACGATAAAAAAGGAATGAATATCGTCGCGCTCGATCTGCAAGGCATATCGCTCATCGCCGATTATTTCGTCATTTGCCACGGCAATTCGGATACGCAAGTCCAGGCGATTACGACCGAAATTCGCAAACGCGTGCAGGAAAGCGGCGGCACGGTACGCGGCATTGAAGGGATTGATTCGGCGCGCTGGGTGTTGATCGATTTAGGGGATGTGGTCGTTCACGTCTTTCACCGCGACGAGCGGGAGTATTACAGCATCGAACGGCTCTGGTCGGATGCGAAGGTCGTGAAAAGCGTATGAGTTTGATTGCCGGTACGATCGTAACTTTACCGGTTGCGCGCGAAGTTTCGCCTTACGGATTTTTCCTGACGAACGGAACGCAGGACGTATTGCTGCATTATACGGAACTCGCCGGAACGGTGGAGCCGGGCCAAGAGGTGGAAGTATTCCTGTACTACGATACGGAAGACCGCCTGGCGGCTACGATGCGGAAACCTTATCTTACGTTGGGGGAGCTTGCTTTGCTCGAGGTGGCCGACGTTCATCCCCGGCTGGGTTGTTTTCTGGAAATGGGTCTTGGGCGGCAACTGCTTCTGCCGATTCGCGAACTGCCCGAGATGAAGGAACTGCATCCGCAGGTCGGCGATAAAGTATTCGTCATCATGGAGCATGACAAGCAGGGAAGGCTCAAGGCGAAGCTTGCAGGCGAGAAAGATTTGGAGCCGCTCGCGGTCCGGGCGCCGTCCGCTTGGCTTGGCGAATGGAAAGAAGGAACGGTATACAAGCCGCTGCAAATGGGGACATTCGTGCTCGTCGACGGCGGCGTGCTCGGCTTCGGCGCGATCGGCATGATCCATTCGTCGGAACGGACGCGATTGCTTAGATTGGGCGAGCGGGTAAACGTTCGTATCAGTTTCGTGCGGGAAGACGGCAGAGTCAACTTGGCGATGGCTCCGCGCAAGGAGGTCGGACGCGTGGAAGACGCCGACCGGTTGCTTGCGTTTCTTAAGGAACGTCCGAACGGCGCAATGCCGTATTCCGACCAGACGCCTCCCGATTTGATTAAGCAGCGTTTCGGCATTAGCAAAGCCGCTTTCAAACGCGCGCTCGGGAAGCTGATGAAGGACGGGTTCGTCTATCAGAAGGAAAATTGGACATATTTGCAATCGAGCGACGCGCAGCGGAGTCCGAACGAACGAAAGTGATGTGATGCAGCATGAGATCTTACAAACGATTCGCGCATGTATACGATAGGTTAATGGAGGATATGCCGTATCCGGAGTGGCTTCGGTTCGCGCGAACGGGCTGGGAAAAGTACGGCATGCCCAAAACGGTCGTCGATCTCGGTTGCGGCACCGGCAGCATTACGGTTCCGCTAGCGAATTCCGGATTTCAGGTCACCGGCATCGATTTATCCTCCGACATGCTTGCCATCGCCAGACGGAAGATGGATCAATCGCCGTACGCAAACCGTATGTACCGGGAAGGCGGCGTGCTTTTTCTGCAGCAAGACATACGGACTTGGGAATTGCCCGGGCAGGTCGATTCGGTCGTTTCGTTTTGCGATTGTTTCAATTATTTGCTGGAAGAAGAGGACATCAAGCAAGCGTTCCGCCATACTTTTCAAGGGTTGAAGGCGGGCGGCACGTTTATGTTCGACGTGCATCAACCGGCGCAATTCGCCAAATACGCGGAAGAGCAGCCGTTCGTTTTAAACGAAAAATCGGTGGCATACATATGGACATGCGAGCTGGACGAAGTTCGCAGCGAGATCGAGCATCATATTACATTCTTCACGCGGGCGGAAGGCGCTTCGCTGTCGGAAGAGCTGTTCGAGCGCTTTGAAGAAGTCCATGTTCAACGGGCCTATCATCCGGATTGGCTGTATGCCCAATTAAAAGCAGCCGGCTTTGCGGACGTTCAAATATACGGCGACTTCAAATGGGAGCCTCCGCAAGACGACACGAGCCGCTTGTTTTATGTCGCGATCAAATAAAGCCGGATAAGGGAAAAATGTTCGAACATTCGGGCATCCGGGCATTCGAGCTTTCTTGACATCCGGGGCCGCAGTTTTTATAATCAATAAGTAAAGACGATATACGAAAAAGCGCGTTGATGAGGAATAGTAGTTTGCTATGGGCGTAATCAGAGAATCGGCGGAAGGTGCAAGCCGATCGTCACTTGCGAACGAACTCGCCTCGGAGTATTGCGATGAACTTGGCTCGCGGATCGGAGGAAGCGATTCCGCCGGCGAATTGAAATCGCAACGTCTTGCCCGCGTTAAGGGTCCAAAGGGAGCGAAGGCAAAGCATGCCTCTCGCTAACTAGGGTGGTACCACGGGAAGCGAACCTCTCGTCCCTAGCGATATTTACGCTATGGATGGGAGGTTTTTTTGGCACCATTGATTTTGCAAGTTTTCTCATTCAAACGAATACGAAACGAGGCGGACCCTATAGAATGCCGCCCTAAGGAGGATCATTGATGGCAGACGCAACACGTCAACAGCAAGGTTACAACCCGCTCGTCATCGAACCGAAATGGCAACGATACTGGGACGAGCATAAAACGTTCAAAACGACCGAAGACAAGGATAAGCCGAAGTTTTACGCATTGGACATGTTTCCTTATCCGTCCGGCGCAGGCTTGCATGTCGGCCATCCGGAAGGGTATACGGCGACCGATATCGTGTCCCGCTATAAGCGGATGCGCGGATATAACGTCCTTCACCCGATGGGATGGGACGCGTTCGGCTTGCCCGCGGAGCAGCATGCGCTCGATACGGGCGAGCATCCGCGCGACATTACGTTCAAGAACATCGACAATTTCCGCCGTCAAATCAAATCGCTCGGATTTTCTTACGATTGGGACCGCGAATTCAGCACGACCGATCCCGATTATTACAAATGGACGCAATGGATCTTCATCCAATTGTATAAGAAAGGACTCGCTTACGTGGCCGAGGTGCCTGTCAACTGGTGTCCCGCACTCGGCACGGTGCTCGCCAACGAAGAAGTCATTGACGGCAAAAGCGAGCGCGGCGGCCATCCGGTCATCCGCAAGCCGATGCGCCAATGGGTGCTGAAAATTACGGAATACGCGGAACGTTTGCTGGAAGACTTGGAGGAACTGGACTGGTCCGAGAGCATTAAAGATATGCAGCGGAACTGGATCGGCAAATCGAAGGGCGCCGAAGTCCGTTTTGCGATTGACGGGCATGATGCGGAATTGACCGTATTTACGACCCGGCCCGACACGTTGTTCGGAGCGACTTATTGCGTCTTGGCGCCGGAGCATGAATTGGTGGATCGAATTACGACGGAAGACCGGCGGAAGTCGGTGGAAGATTACAGAGAGAAGGCGGCGCGCAAGAGCGATCTGGAACGCACGGATCTGGCCAAGGAAAAGACGGGGGTATTTACGGGAGCCTATGCCGTTAACCCGGTTAACGGTAAGAAGACGCCGATCTGGATCGCGGATTATGTGTTGGCCGGTTACGGCACCGGCGCGATTATGGCCGTTCCGGGTCACGATCAGCGCGACTGGGAATTCGCCAAACAGTTCGATTTGCCGATTCTGGAAGTCGTAAAAGGCGGGGATTTGGCTAAGGAAGCTTATGCCGGCGACGGCGAGCACGTTAATTCGGACCTGCTGAACGGCTTAAACAACGAACAGGCCATCGCGCGCATGATCGAATGGCTGGAACAAAACGGCAAAGGGCAAGGAAAAGTAACGTACCGTTTGCGCGACTGGCTGTTCAGCAGACAGCGCTATTGGGGCGAGCCGATTCCGATCCTGCATCTGGAGGACGGGACGATGAAGACGGTGCCCGAAGATCAATTGCCGCTTGTCCTGCCTGACGTCGATCATATTAAGCCGTCGGGTACGGGGGAGTCTCCGCTCGCCAATGTCACCGACTGGGTGAATACGGTCGATCCGGAGACGGGCAAACCGGCGCGCCGCGAAACGAATACGATGCCGCAATGGGCGGGAAGCTGCTGGTACTATTTGCGTTTCATCGATCCGAAGAACGACAAGGAAATTTGCTCGAAGGAAAAACAAGCGGAGTGGCTGCCTGTCGACTTGTATATCGGCGGAGCGGAGCATGCGGTGCTCCATTTGCTGTACGCCCGCTTCTGGCATAAAGTATTGTACGATCTCGGCGTTGTATCGACGAAAGAACCTTTCCACAAGCTTGTCAACCAGGGCATGATTCTCGGCACGAACAACGAGAAAATGAGCAAATCCCGCGGCAATGTCATTAATCCGGACGATATCGTGAACGAGTTCGGCGCGGATACGCTGCGCATGTACGAAATGTTCATGGGGCCGCTCGAAGCTACGAAGCCGTGGAATACGAACGGCGTGGAAGGAACGTACCGCTTCTTGTCCCGCATTTGGCGCTTGTTTATTACCGAAGAAGGGGCGCTGAACCCGAAAATTACGGAAGCGCCGGCTGAGGGAGATTTTCTGAGAACATGGCATAGAACGATCAAAAAAGTGACCGACGATTTCGAACATTTGCGCTTCAATACGGCGATCAGCCAGTTGATGATCTTCGTCAACGATGCGTATAAAGCGGATCAATTGCCGCGCGAGGCGATGGAGAACTTCGTGCAAATGCTCTCGCCGCTCGCTCCGCATTTGGCCGAAGAATTATGGGAGCGTCTCGGCCGTCAACAATCGATCACCTATGTGCCATGGCCGACTTACGACGAAGCGCTGACCGTCGACGCCGAAGTGGAGATCGTCGTCCAGGTGAACGGGAAAATCGTAGAGCGCACCATGATTGCCGCCGATTTGGACGAAGAGGCGATGCGGGACAAAGCGCTGTCCTTGCCGGGCGTTCAAGCGGCGATGGCCGGCAAAACCGTCCGCAAAGTCATCGCCGTGAAAGGCAAACTGGTCAATATTGTTGCGGGTTAACCTTTTCGCTGCCAAACAGCAGATCCAACTTATCGAGATCTTCCTCGTATTTGGCATGCGTCGTACGAATTAACTGGTGGAACACGCCGTCGAGCTCGGCGCCGAGAATGCGCAGACCTTCGGCGGTAATTCCGCCGGGTACGGACACGCGGCGCTGAAGCTGTTCCAGCGTCAGTTCGCCCTCGGTCAGCAGCTTGCCCGTGCCGAATAACATTTCGCACCCGAGACGGGCGGCATGATCGCGGTTGATTCCGGTCTCTTCAACGGCAGCGTCAATGAATTTTTGCAAGAAAAAAGCGATAAAGGCCGGTCCGCAGCTGGAAATATCGGAAGTTACCCGAGTGAATCGTTCCTTGATTTCAATCGGGCGGCTGACCGATCCCATCAAATCTTCCAGCAGCAGCCGGTCTTCTCTATTGATGCGGCTTCCGTATATGCATAGCGATGGTCCGCTGCATACATAGTTGGTAATGCTCGGAATAATTTTGGCCACTTTGCATCCAAGCCGGCTTTCCAAATGCCTGATTTGCACCGGACTTGTAATCGAGACGACGATTTGCGTAGCGGCGACGAACGGTTCGATCTCGTCCACTACCGTTTTGAATTCAGACGGTTTCACACAGATGAATATGAGATCGCTTTCCCTGGCCGTCTCCGTATTGGAGGATGCGACCCTAAGCCCCGGATATCTCGTTGCCAATTGACGAACCTTCTGCATGGTTCGATTACTGGCGATAATTTGCCCCGGTTCAAGACTGCCTGATTGGATGAACGATTCGATCAAGATACTTCCCATGCTTCCCGTTCCTATAAATCCAACCGTCATCGTGATCCCTCCCACTCGATTCAAAATAGTTTGCAATGCAGTAAAGTAGTGAAGCCTGATGTCAAAAACATTTCTCCCCAGTATATGCGCAACGGTTTGCCCAATATTCGGATTTTTCCATATGTTTTGCAAGCAGCAAGATTCTCCCCGGGCGATAAGGCCCGAATATGTTTGCAAAGGAGCATTCGGTATGATAAGTAAGCTTAGGGAACTATGGTCGATGCAGAAATCGCTCGTGTATATAACGGCATGCGCCGGGCTGCTTGCCGTCGTCGTGATGGTCGCCCGCTCCCCCGGTCAAGCGGAACTTCCGGGTTGGACGAAATTAAACGAATCGATGCAGCAGGCTCTCGACGAGATCGAAGGCGCATCCGGGGGAGGCCCGGCGCAAAACGACCGTCTTTCCGTTCAAGAGCAAGGGGCCGGCGATATCGAAACCGCAGCCGTCAATACAACGGCCGATGTGCCGCAAACTCCGGATTCGGAACGACAAGTTGCAGCTTCGGCTTTATTGGAAGACGGCGGCAATGGGGACAATGCGGCCGCCGGCGGTACGGCAGTTGCGGGCGATGCGGACCAATCCGGGAAAATTAACGTGAACGAAGCGGGGATCGACAGGCTGATGGAGCTGCCGGGGATTGGCGAAGCGAAGGCGAAGGCGATTATTGCATACCGGGAACGGAACGGGAAATTCAAATCCGTCTCCGACTTGACGAAAGTAAAAGGAATCGGCCCGAAAATATTGGAAAAAATGCGCAGCAAGGTTGCTTTATAATATGAAACGAGCATGGAGCGCGTCATAGTGATTCCGCGCATATTTCCGTATCATTGACCCGGCGTGGTACAATAAAAAGAAACGATAACTGATGGAGATGAGTGTACGGTGCGCAAAGATTGGGATACGTATTTTATGGATATCGCTTATATGGCGTCAACCCGCTCGCGTTGTCCGCGCCGCCATGTGGGAGCGGTGCTGGTGCAAGGGAAGAAACTGCTCGGTACCGCATACAACGGCGCGCCGATGGGGGTGGACGACTGTACGGACGCAGGCTGTATGGTCGCGGAGGAATATGAAATGACGATTGTGGACGGGCGCGAGGAAATGGTCAAAAAGCAGCGCTGCGTGCGCACGATCCATGCGGAACAAAATTTGCTGCTGTTTACCGATCGGATCGACCGCGAAGGCTCGACCGTGTACGTTACCGATCAGCCTTGTTGGACATGTGCGAATATGCTTGCCAACAGCGGAATCGCCGAAATCGTATACGACAGGCCTTATCCGAAGGATAGCGAGAAGGTCGAAGCGATGATGCGGCAGAAAGGAATCGTATTCCGCCGTTTGGAGAGCTATCAGCCTCCGCGGGAGACGATCATGGACGTTACCGATTAATTGTTAAGTCTAATAACCGAATAGTCAACCGGATGATCGAATCGTTCGGGAAATGAGGAAGAACCTCTGCAATCCACTATCGATGGAACGGCAGAGGTTTTTTTGTATGGAATAAGGGGGATGAACGGATGGCGGATCGACGGCCGGTCGTATGGTTTGCAATCAGTTGGATCGCGGGCAGCGGCGCCGCATGCCTGTGGAACGGAATTCATTTGCCGGCGCTCTGCGCCGCGGCATTATGCTTCATACCGATTCTCGTCTATTATCGCGCCGTATCGGTTAGGTTGGCGCTGTTGTGTTGGGCCGCTTTTTGTGCGGCTGCCCTGTATTGGCATTGGAATGATATGCGCAATGCGAGCGGCTTGGCGGATGACATGCGCAACCTGGACGAGCGCGAAGTGCGGCTGGCCGGGACGATCGATTCGCCGGTCGACGTGGACGGGGATCGCGCCGATTTTCGCCTGCGCGGCCAATGGGTGCGATTTGCCGATACGAATGAGCATATTTCGATCAACGAGACATTGCTTGTTCAAGTGCGATTGACGGAAAAGAGCGGGCAGCAAATTGCGGGACGATGGGAGCGGGGAGACCGGGTCGAATTGGAAGGAATGTTGAAGCGGCCCGCCGGCGCGCGGAATTTCGGCGCCTTCGATTACGGCGCATATTTGCGTACGCAGCGCATTCATTGGATCGCAGCCGTAAAAGGAACGGATTCGGTCGTCGTCAAGCCGGAGGGGCGAAAGCGATGGAACCGGGGGCATCTGCTGCGCTGGAACGACAGGCTGCGCGCGAAGCTGGGGGACAAACTGGACGAATTGTTCGCGGAACGTTATGCGGGATTTATGAAGGGGCTTGTCATCGGCATGCGCGACGATTTGGACCCCGAGCGGTTTCGCGAGTTCGCCAAATTGGGGCTGACGCATGTTCTGGCCATTTCCGGGCTTCATGTCGCCGTGTTTATCGGTTGTTTCTTCTGGATATTCCGCAAGCTCGGACTGACGAAAGAAACGAGCCAACTGCTTGTTATGGCGTTGATTCCGTTCTACGTGCTGCTGTCGGGAGCGTCGCCTTCCGTCGTCCGCGCCGGAATGATGGCGATCGTCGCGTTGTACGCCGCGCGTCAACAGGTGCTGAAGGACGGGCTGCATATATTGTGCATCGCCGCGCTTCTGATGTTATGGTGGGATCCTTATTATTTGGTGAACGTCAGCTTTCAGTTGTCGTTTATCGTGACGGCGGGATTAATTCTCGGCGTGCCCCGCATGCAGAGATGGCTCCCGCTCCGGTCGAAGAAGGCCGCGGCTTTGATCAGCCTGAATGCCGTCGCGGAACTCGTTTCGTTTCCGATGTCGATCTATTACTTTCATCAATATTCTTTATTGTCGATTGCGGCCAATATCGTGCTTGTCTCATTCATCAGCCTAATCATCTTGCCGCTCGGCATGGCAACCTTATCGCTCGGCATCATCTACACGCCTCTCGGGCAATTCGCGGCATGGACGGCCGAGCGATTGACCGAGCCGGTTTTCCGCATCGTTTCATGGATGAACGGGCCGGACGCTTTCCTATTGATTTGGCCCAAGCCGGCGATTTGGCAAGTCATGCTGTACTATGCCCTGCTCGTCGCGTTCGCCTATTTGGCCGGACAACTCCATTCGCGCCGGCATGCGGCGAGCGAGGCCGCGGCGCGATCCGCGGGGGGCCCCGACGAAGACGAGACCGTTCCTTTGGCCGGCTTCGCGGGCGGCGGCAGCGCTGCCGGATCGCTCCCGCTTCGCAAATGGATCCCGTTATGCGCCGTCTTCTGCTTATGGGGCGGACTGCTTGCCCACATGTATCAACCCGCATTATGGGATCGCAACGGGTCGGTCCAATTTTTGGACGTCGGCCAGGGCGACAGCATTCTGATCCGTACCCCGCACGGCAAGACGCTATTGGTCGATGGAGGAGGAACGGTACGGTTCCGCAAGCCGGGCGACGAATGGAAGGAGCGGAAAGATCCGTTCGAAGTCGGGCAAAAATTGCTTGTTCCGCTGTTGAAGCAGCGCGGCGTGCATAAGCTTGACGCTGTGATTGCGACCCATCAGGATCAAGATCATATCGGCGGATTGCAAGCGGTGCTCGAACAAATTCCGACGCGAGCGGTCATTTTCAACGGAACGCTGAAACCGGGCGATGCGGCGGCGAAGCTGTTTCGCACGGCGAATGAAAAGCGGATTCCGCTATACGCGGCGGTCGACGGCCAAACGCTAACGCTGGATAAAGATACCGAAATAAAATTTATCTATCCGTCTGCGACATTTTCGCAGCAACCGCGTATAACGATTACGAAAGAACAAAACGACCGCTCTGTCGCATTTGTCATGAAAATGAAGGAATCGACCTTTTTATTCACAGGAGATATGGAGCGCAAGGCGGAACTTGCGGTCGTCGACAAATATGCGCGAACGGACGCCTTTCGTCCGGTGGACGTCATGAAAGTGGCGCATCATGGCAGCAAGACGTCGACGACCGACGATTGGCTGCGGCTGTGGCAGCCGAAAACGGCCGTCATTTCCGTCGGCGCCGCGAACTTCTACGGCCATCCGACCGCGCAAGTGCTGGATCGGCTCAAAGCGTTCGGAGTATCGACGCTGCGCACCGACAAGAACGGAGAAGTACAGATGCAGGTGCGCCGCGACGGGATTTATGTTCGTACGAAGCTTATAGAGGAAGCGATGTGAAACTATCTTTTTCATGGCATCGCTTTCTCAGAAGTTTCAGGTATACGGTCTATTTTTTTTCTGGTATTCTAAAACAAGAGCATTTGTCCGTGTCAATTTTCTATGGAAAGAACAGTCTAATTTAATATAATAATCAGTGCAACAAAATAACGGGAAATCACGTCTGTAATGTTGCAAGAGAGGGGGATCCTGGTGGTAGAGCAAGAACTCATAAGAGCTGCTCAATCGGGCGATCGCGACGCTCTAATATCTCTATTGCGTAAAATTGAAACCCATGTTTACCGTACGGCCTTTTATTTGTTGAATAACGAACAAGATGCGTTAGACGCTTCGCAAGAGGCGCTCATTCGGATTTATTCGAAAATTCAATCATACGAGGAAAAAGCGCAATTTAAAACATGGGTGCAAAGAATCGTTACCAATATTTGCATCGATAAGTTTCGCCGCAATAAACCTTCCGTTTCCATCGAGGAACATAATCTCGTTTTTACGGGGGATCATAGTGTGGAGAACGAGGTTATGGCAACTTATGTGGCGCAAGATATTCATGAAGCGATCGATAAGCTTCCCGACCATCATCGGGCCGTAGTCGTTTTGAGATATTTACAGGATTTTTCCTATAATGAAATTGCAGATTCGCTAAACTTGCCGCTCAATACGGTGAAATCGTATCTGTTTCGAGCGAGACAGCAACTGCAAACGTTACTTCAAGATTATCAGAAGGGTGGTGTTCGAGGATGACATGTCCAGAGGTGATGGAATTAATGAACAGATATATGGATCACGATCTGAGCGAGAGCGAAATCAACCACCTGAACGAGCATTTGCGGGAATGCTCTTCATGCCAAGTCATGTTCGAGCGGTTGAAGCGTTTGTCCGCCGAGCTGGAAAGTTTGCCGAAAGTCATGCCGAAATTCAGCATCGTAGATACCATTCTGCCGCAATTGGAAAACATCGATCTGGCTGCCGCGAAGGAACAATCGCCGGAGGACGGACAGCTTGAAGGCGGGGCCGCCTCCATCACGGCAGCGCCCGTGAAGCGGAGTTGGCGCGAGCGCTTTCCTCTCCGGGCGATCGGCGGCGTTGTGGCAGCCGGCTTCGTTGTCGGTTTGTTTATGGTGTTGTATAAACCGGAAGTGTCGCAGCAAGCGGATATGGAACTGATGTCTACCGCGAATCAAGCGGGAGTTGCGGCATCGCAGGATACGTTCGCGGCGGATATGCCCGGGGACGAAGCGAAGGACATGTCCAAAGTAACGACGGAAAGCGCGCAACCCGACAAGAAGGCGGATTCAAAACCGGAAGCAAACGGTCCGAAGGAGAAGGAGGCGCCCGCGAGCAACAAAGGAGACGAGCCGGCGGCGGGAGCACTGCCGCAAGAAGTGCATAAGTCCGGCGACGCAAACGAAGGGACCGGTTCTCAGGATAACATTGCGCAAGGATTCGCTCGAGATAATGCAGGCATTGCTTCCCAAGGGGAAGCAGCGAGTCCTGAGGCGGGTGTAGAAGATCCTGCCATGGATATGAGAATGGGAATCGCGAAGACGACTCGCCTTGAATCGCCTTCGCCCGATCTTCGCTTCACTGCGTTTTTTGAATCCGGCCTATTGAAGGTCACGGATACCGACAACAAAGTGGTATACGAGAAGGAACTGCCGAACGGTTCGGTTCATCGAATCGAATGGTCCGAAGACGGCAAGACGCTGACTTACGAATGGTCGCAAGACGGCGGCGAGACGGTGACGGAGACCGTCGCTGCCAGCGAATTCGCCAAGAAATAGGCGGCGGCAGACGAAAGTCGGGGCACGAACGCATGCACACATTGACGCATGCGATCGTATATTATATAAACGAGAAGTCATCGACGCCCCTTGCGTCGGATGACCGTCCGCGAGAAGAGCCTAGGACTTCTTCGCGGATGTTTATATAGATGTTCAAACAAAAAGGCTGCGCGCGGGTGCGCAGTCTTTTTGTTGTTGCCGCGCCCCGATTTTGCTACAATCGAATACAGCGAAGGAGGGACGAATGTGGATTATAAAACGGCTGCCAAAGAAATACAAAAAGGTATGGTGAAACCGATTTACGTCTGCTATGGGACGGAAAAATACCGTATCCGGGAATTTATCCACTTTTTATCTTCCCATGTGATCGGGCAGGAAAACCGCGATTTGGCGTTGACGAAATTCGACTTGAACGAAACGCCGATCGAAGCGGTCGTCGAAGAAGCGGAGACGCTTCCGTTTCTTGTGCCGCGCAAAGTGATCCTAGTTAGCGATTCCACGGTGTTCGCGGCAGGCAAAGATACGAACAAAATCGATCATAAAACGGACCGGCTGCTGAAATATATGGATAATCCCGCCGATTACAGCGTGATCGTCTTTTTCGTGCAGAACGAGAAGCTGGACGAGCGCAAAAAAACGGTGAAAAAAGCGAAGGAATGCGGAGCGGTCATTTCGTTTGCGCCGCTCGGCGCCGAGGAATTGCTGCAATGGATTAAGAAGCAAGCGCGCGAACGCCGCTGCGATCTTGCCGCCGGCACTGCGGAGGCGCTCGTTGCCTGCGCGGGGACGAATTTGCAGACGCTGGCGTCGGAAATCGAGAAACTTTGCTTGTTTGCCGGGGATGGCGGCGTCATCGAACCGGAAACGGTGGAACAGCTCGTCGCCCGGAGCAGCGAGCAAAATATATTCGTTTTGATCGAGCAAATCGCGCAATTGAAATTGGAAAAGGCGCTGGGCATTTTCTACGACCTGTTGAAGCAGCGGGAGGAGCCGATTAAGATCGTCGCTTTAATCGCGCGGCAATTTCGGATTATGCTGCAGGTGAAGGAATTGGCGCGGCAAAGCTATTCGCAGCAGCAGATGGCGTCCTCGCTCGGATTGCACCCCTATGCGGTGAAGCTGGCGGCGGAACAGGCGAAGCAATTCGACGCGGGCCGTCTTAGCCGGATTTTGGCCGATCTGGCTCAATTGGATTATGAAATGAAAAGCGGCCGCGTCGACAAAATATTGGGCATCGAGCTGTTCCTGCTGCGGCTGGCCGCTTGATGCGCATAACAAAAAGTCCTGAAGCTTCCATAGCTCAGGACTTTGTTTCATGTATAAGCGCTTGCTTACGCTTGCGCAGTAAGAGCGTTTAATTTTTTCGCCAAACGAGATTTTTTGCGGGCTGCTGCATTTTTGTGGAGCAAACCTTTCGTTACGGCTTTGTCCAGCTTTTTGGAAGCAACGATCAAAGCGGCCTTCGCAGTTTCCACTTCGTTATTAGCGATCGCGACATCTGCGGCTTTAACGGCTGTACGAAGCGCAGATTTTTGGGATGCGTTTAATAAACGGCGTTTTTCGTTCGTTTTTACACGTTTCACAGCGGATTTAATATTCGGCATTGCATTCACCTCCTGTAAGGCATAAGTATTGCATAACTAGAATCGATATAGATCCCACAACTTAAAATATTCTATCATGTGACTAGGCAAATTGCAAGACAATTGCTTTTCGGCCACTTTTCGAAAGCCGCCTGCATAAACGGGAGGCACGTCTCGCACAATATACAAAAAAGCGGTTTGGAAGGAGTTTTGCAGAATGGAACTGGATTTGCAGCGCTATTCGGTGCGAACGGATTTGGCTCTGGAAGCGAAGGAGATGGCCGAGGCTGTCCATGGCGGAGCGATCCCCGGCGTGGCGGAAAACGTCGAAGAAGAGGATGGGATTAAAATTACGCGGATCGACGTGGAAACGGAGGAAGGGGCGAGAGCGCTCGGCCGCATTCAAGGGCATTACGTCACGCTGGAGGTGCCGCAGCTCCGGAAGAAGGATTCCGATTTGCAGGACCGCGTTGCGACCAAGTTTGCCAAGGAATTCGAAGCTTTCCTGGAAAAAATCGGCGTCAGCCGGGTTGCCAAGGCACTCGTCGTCGGACTCGGCAACTGGAATGTAACGCCCGACGCCTTGGGGCCGATTGTAGTGGAAAATATTATGGTGACCCGCCATTATTTCGAAATTATGCCCGATCAAGTGAATCCCGGCTACCGGCAAGTCAGCGCCGTAGCTCCCGGCGTGCTGGGCATTACCGGCATTGAATCGAGCGAGATCGTGCAAGGCATCGTAGAGAAGACGAAGCCGGATCTGATTATCGCCATCGACGCGCTGGCATCGAAAGCGCTGGAGAGGATTAACACGACGATCCAAATCGCCGATATCGGCATTCATCCCGGCTCCGGAATCGGCAACAAACGCAAAGGACTAACGAAGGAGACGCTGGGAGTTCCGTGCCTCGCTATCGGCGTCCCGACCGTTTGTTACGCCTCGACGATCGTCAACAACGCGATCGAACTGATGCGGGAGCATTTCGCGAAGGAAACGACCGAAACGAAGCAAATTATGGGATTGCTGGACGATATCCATGAACAGGACCGGCTCGCGCTGGTCAGAGAAATTTTGCAGCCGCTGGGCCATGATTTGATCGTAACGCCGAAAGAAATCGACGAATTTATCGAAGATATCGCCAACATTATCGCCAGCGGTTTAAACGCCGCTTTGCACGAAGCGATCGACACGGATAATGTCGCCGCTTATACGCATTGACCGCGTCTAGGGCCCGCCCCAAGTCAAGAACATTGGCTTAGGGGCGTTTTTTGCTGTTTGGCCGTCGTCGGGGGGCGCCTTTTAGGCTGATCCTACTAAAATGTTCAATTATGTTTTGGTTCTATTTACTAGATTGTCCTCATAGATTTGAAATACATAGATTAAGAGGCGGGACACCGAAAGCGAAGCAGCGCAGCTCAAGTTCCGTCTATACGAACGATGGGGAGGACGATCCATGAAAGCGACGTTTCAGGCGATTCATGTGCCTAGAATGAAACAAAAATTGTTACACGGTTTAGCGACAGGGAGAATGTTCGTCATTCTCGCGTTATGTTCGATGTTCTTTTTTATATTGCTCGGGCTCGGCGGAATGGTGCAAAAAAACGTTAACACATCGCCGGTTGCTTCGATGAAAGGATTGGCCGCCGCCGTTTCAAGCTACTTCTTTATGGATATGATAGGAATGGAGGTACCGCATTTGAACGTTTCCGCGCCTCATTCCGAATTTGCGCGGCAGAATGTCGGAATGTTTCTGTTCCGGATGTTGACCGGCGTCAATCCGCTCGATCCGAAAACGCTGGTCGCCAGCGAAGTGCCCGGTTTGGGCGGCGATGAAGCGGTTCCGCTGCGGGTCGGCAAAGGCAACGAGGCGCTGACGGCCCCGGAAGATTACCATCAGGGCCCGGGATTGCCGGCGCCGGGCGGGGAGCCGGATCCGAACGGCGAGGCGGTACCGGAAGGCGAACCGAATAACGGCTCCGATCATACGGCCGAACATCCGGAAGACAATCCGGGGAACAAGCCGGCGGAAACGCCAAACGCCGATAAAAAGTCGGTGTTCATCTATCATTCGCATAACCGCGAGTCGTGGAACCCGGTGCTGCAAAAAGACGTGAAGGACCCTTCCAGCGCCACGAAAAATATTACGCTCGTCGGCAAACGGATGGCGTCGAAACTGGAGCAGCTCGGCGTAGGTGTCGTTCATTCGGATCAAGACTACGCATCGACGGTCAAAAATTATAATTGGAATTATTCGTACAAATATTCGCGCACGACCGTGAAAGAAGCGATGGCGGTCCATAAAGATTTGCAATATTTTATCGATATTCACCGGGATTCGCAGCGGCATGACAAAACGACCGTAACGATCGACGGCAAATCGTACGCGCAAGTCTATTTCATTATCGGGCACGGCAACGAGAATTGGCGCGAAAACGAAAAATTGGCTAACGAAATTCATACGGAACTGGAGAAGCGCTATCCCGGCTTATCCCGCGGCATATGGGGGAAATCGGCCAAGACCGGCAACGGAGAATATAACCAATCTTTATCGAGCAACAGCATATTGATCGAAGTGGGCGGCATCGACAACTCGCTTGAGGAATCGTATCGTACGGCGGATGTGCTGGCCGGCTTGATTGCCGAGCTGTATTGGGACGCGGAGAAGGCGAGCGCAGATGCCGACCCGCAAGAAACGGAGTGACGAAGCCATGTCGAAACTAGTGAAAAGAATATTGATTATCGGCGCTTTCATTACGCTTGGCATCATGTACGCGCTGGACTTGGCTTCGTCGGGCATCGAACGGATTCAAGGGCCGGTGCAAGGCCAAACGGCGCCCCCCGTCTGGACGCAAACGATCCCGCCGCAGCAATTGCAATATCCGCAGCAGCCAACGTATCCGCAGTACGGACAAGCGCCGCAGACGGGCGAGCAACCGCAGCAAATGCCGCAGCAAGCGCAGACGCCGCAATGGGGGTGGCCGCAGACGGGAGTACAGCAGCCTGTTCAATCGCCGTGGGCATACGTTCCGGTGCCGCAATCGGAGCAGCCGTTCCAGCCGGTTCTCGATGTTCCGGTGAAACAGGCGCCCGTCGACAGGCTGGCCGACCAGACGGCAGGGCTGCTGCAAACTTTGTCGCGCGGCGGCATTCGTTTTGTCGTATCGCTGTTCGGATCGATCGCCGAATAACAAAGATTCGCCCGGATTCGCGTTCGAGCATTGAAGCCTTATCTAACAACTGATATAATTAATTATTGGTTTTCATTTTGGCAATCGTGGTGGGGGTAAGGAATGACGGATATTCATGCTCGACAAAAGAAAATACGCAATTTCAGCATTATCGCTCATATAGATCACGGGAAATCGACACTCGCGGATCGCATTTTGGAGTATACGGGCGCCCTGACTTCGCGTGAAATGCAGGATCAGGTGCTTGATAAGATGGACCTGGAACGCGAACGCGGCATTACGATTAAGCTGCAAGCCGTTCGTTTAACGTATCGCGCCGACGACGGCGAAGAATATTTGCTTAATTTGATCGATACGCCGGGACATGTCGACTTTACGTACGAAGTTTCCCGCAGCCTCGCGGCTTGCGAGGGCGCGCTGCTCGTCGTCGACGCGGCTCAAGGCATCGAAGCGCAGACGCTTGCAAACGTTTATTTGGCATTGGACAATAATTTGGAAATATTGCCGGTCATCAACAAGATCGATTTGCCGAGCGCCGAGCCGGAGCGGGTGAAGCAGGAGATCGAAGACGTCATCGGTCTTGACGCCAGCGAAGCGGTGCTTGCGTCGGCGAAAGCGGGCATCGGCATTAAAGAAATTTTGGAGCAGGTCGTGCAAAAAGTGCCCGCTCCGAACGGCGATCCGGACCAGCCGTTAAAGGCGCTTATATTCGATTCGCATTACGATCCGTACAAAGGCGTAATCGTCTACGTACGCGTCGTCGACGGAACGATCAAAGCCGGTTCGAAAATTAAAATGATGGCGACGGACAAGACGTTCGAAGTCATTGAGGTAGGAGCGTTCAAACCGCGCATGACCATCGTGGACGAGCTTACGGTCGGCGATGTCGGCTTTATCGTCGCGGGAATTAAAAACGTCAAGGATACGCGCGTCGGGGATACGGTGACCGATGCGAAACGTCCGACGCCGGAACCGCTCCCTGGCTATCGCAAAATTAATCCGATGGTATTCTGCGGCTTATACCCGATCAATACGTCCGATTACAACGATTTGCGCGAAGCGCTGGAAAAGCTGGAATTGAACGACGCCTCTTTGCGTTTCGAACCGGAGACGTCGAGCGCGCTCGGCTTCGGTTTCCGCTGCGGTTTTCTCGGCTTGCTGCATATGGAGATCATCCAGGAGCGGATCGAGCGGGAATTCAACATTCCGCTGATTACAACGGCGCCGAGCGTTATCTATAAAGTGACTCTGACGAACGGAGAAGTTATCGAAATCGATAACCCGTCGAACTATCCCGAAGTGGGCAAAATCGACTTTGTCGAAGAGCCGTATGTGAAGGCATCGATTATCGTACCGAACGATTATGTCGGCGCGATCATGGAATTATGCCAGAACAAGCGCGGCGAATTCGTGAATATGGAATATTTGGATACGAATCGGGTGACCATTATTTACAATATTCCGCTGGCGGAAATCGTGTACGATTTCTTCGATCAATTGAAATCGAGCACGAAAGGATACGCTTCGTTCGATTACGAATTGTCCGGCTACCGCAAATCGAACCTCGTCAAGATGGACATTCTGCTTAACGGCGAGCAGGTCGATGCGCTTTCCTTCATCGTCCACCGGGAACGCGCGTATCATCGCGGCCGCCTCATCTGCGAGAAATTGCGCGAATTGATTCCGCGCCAAATGTTCGAGGTGCCGGTACAAGCGTCGATCGGGACGAAAGTCATCGCGCGCGAAACGGTGAAGGCGATGCGCAAGAACGTACTCGCCAAATGTTACGGCGGCGATATTAGCCGGAAGCGCAAGCTTCTTGAGAAACAGAAGGAAGGCAAGAAGCGGATGAAGCAGGTCGGCAGCGTGGAAGTGCCGCAAGAAGCCTTTATGGCCGTATTGAAAATCGACGACAATTAACAAGGAAGCCTTGCGCTTCCTTTTCGCATAGAGGGGGGAGAAGCGACGATGACAGGACGGGAACGGGAGACGGCGGCAACGATTCGGGCGCCGAAGGCGGTTTATATTCATATCCCTTTTTGCACGAATAAATGTTTTTACTGCGACTTCAATTCGTATGTGCTCAAAGGCCAGCCGGTGATGGAGTATTTGCGAGCATTGGAGCGGGAAATGGAACAGACGGTGAAGCTTCATCCGCCGGAGAGAATCGATACGATTTTTGTGGGCGGCGGAACGCCGACGGTGCTGCTGCCCGATCAGATGGACTATTTTTTGCGGTCGATCCGCACCTATTTCCCTAATCGCCATGCGCAAATCGAATTCTCGATGGAAGCCAATCCGGGCACGACCGATTTGGAAAAGCTGCACGTCATGAGAGAGGGCGGCGTGAACCGGATCAGCTTCGGGGTCCAATCGTTCAACAACGATCTGCTGAAAGGGATCGGACGGATCCATGACACCGACGATGTGTACCGCAGCATCGAGAACGCCCGCAAGGCGGGATTCGACAACATCTCGATCGACCTGATGTTCGGGCTGCCGAATCAAACGACGGAAATGCTGGCCCATAGCGTCACGAAGGCGCTGGAGCTCGACTTGCCGCATTATTCGATCTACAGCCTGAAAGTGGAGGAGAATACGCTCTTCCATACGATGTACCAAAAAAACGAGCTCCCGCTGCCGCATGAGGACGATGAGCTGGAGATGTATTTGCATATTATGTCGCGCATGAAACAAGCCGGATACGAGCAGTATGAAATCAGCAATTTCGCCAAGCCCGGATTTGCCAGCCGGCACAATATGACGTACTGGCGCAATGAAGATTATTACGGTTTGGGCGCGGGCGCGCACGGGTATGCGAACCGGACGAGGCATGTGAACATTAAGGGAGTTCAACCGTACAATACGGCTGCCGGCAAAGGGCTGCCGCGGCTGGAAAGCTATGAGATCAGCCGTGAGGAAGCGATGGAAGATTTTATGATGGTAGGCCTTCGCATGCTTGAAGGCGTGAGCCGCGCCCGATTCCGCGAACAGTTCGGCGCCGAGATGGACGATGTGTTCGCCGCTCCGCTGCGCAAATTGGTGCAGGCCGGCTTTTTGACGGCGACCGAGCATGGCTACCGCCTTAGCGAACGCGGCATCTTGTTCGGAAACGACGTATTTGGTGAATTTATCGGCGCAATGACAGTATCCGGGGAGATCATAGAGTAAGTAGCGTTCGGAATGTGGAGCGAGAGCGGCTTCTCCGCTCCTTCGTTCCTTTTGTCGATATCCCTCTCGTTCAGTGGGAAATTGAATAAAAATCATAATCAATTCGCTTCCCAGAGGGAAGCTTTTTTTGCGCCACCAGAATTTCCCATTCATCCCAAAGTTACTAATAACCAAGTAAGATTAGACGTTGTTTCCAGTTCCCCCTCGCAGTAACCACAAAAATCCATCTATTTCGCGCAAAACCGGCTTTTGTAAGCAATATAACTGCAAAAATCCATTTAATAAAGCTCGTTTTTCTCATTTTGGAGCTATTCAGGCAGGAGTAAATGGAGAACTGCAGTTAGTAAGGCAATATCCCTCCAAATCGGGTGATGCAACTGGATTTTTGCAGTTATATCACGTGCATGTCTGCATTAGATTTCGCTTTGACCCATTGGATCCGTCACATCGAAGTCATTGTACACCAACGATCGATCGCCGATGACCGGTGCGAATTTCCTACTAACCATTCTGATGTCGAAAGCCTTTAAGAGGCGCGTGTACAATATGCTCAAGATCAATCATCTCTAACCTGAACGAACGGGATTTCGACAAAAGGATGCATAATCGGATGCATGGATAGGAATAGGCAGGACTTTCCACTTAGAAAACGATGCCTGATTTTGTCGCAGGCTAGTCCGTTAGGATTCTTTTTTGGTCGTGAAAAATCAGGACTATTTGCATGATATACAAATCCCTGTGAAAAATTTATACTCTGAAATTGGAAGTGTATGAAATAATATTTCAAACACTGAGTTGAAGTTTTATCCGCAGTGGCGCTCAAATCAATCGTTCAGAAGAAAAAGAAAAGGGAGGTGTTGCCTTGCGCAAGAAGTTTCAGATCGCGAATCGATTAAAACTGGCAAAAGGAAGTGAGAACCGTGTTCCGTCGTATACACAGAGTTAGAAAAAGCGCGGCTGCAATCATTGCGATCATCGTTTTGTTGGGAACGCTATTTACAAGTTTTATTAGTATTGAAAGCGCTTCACAGTATGCTTACGCAGAAAATAGCGGCACGAAGGACGGCGATGTACCGGTGTTTGGCGAGGAGGAGAATGCCGGCAATGTAACGGATGACGTGTACGGCGAGCCGGGATTGCCGGATCCGCCCGTACCGCAAGAGATGGATTTTCCCGTTGCGGACGCGTTGGCATCGTCATTTGCGAAGTTAATCGAAGATTTTGAAGATATTTCGGATATTCAAGTTTCCGAAATTCGCACGGTGCCGGGCTCCACCAAGCTCGAAAGGAATGTCAGACCCGGACCGGTGAAATACGGACATGCTTCGGGCAAACTCACTTACGATTTTACCGGGACATCCGGCACTTCGGCGGCTTATATGAACTTCAAGGATGCCGGCGGAGCGCAGGGACGTTTGCTGGAAGGATATCCGAAGAAAATAGGCGCATGGGTGTACGGCGACGGCAATAATCATTGGCTGCGCGGACAATTGCAGGATGCGGCGGGAACGAAGCCGACACTTGATTTCACGAATTCCGGCGCATTGAATTGGGTCGGTTGGAAGTATGTGACCGCTTCGGTACCGAACGGTTTGCAGACTCCGATCAAGTTAAATCAAATCTATATCGTGGAAGCGAGCGATAATAACAAAAACGGCGGGACGGTATATTTCGACCAGATATCTGCGATTTACACAAGCTCCGATCCGGCGAACGTTGAAATTACCGGGCTTAGACAGATGCGGGCAGGCGACAGCTTGCAAGCCAAGGTGTTCGCTACCAATAGCGGAAGCACGGACGTGCAGGACGTGACCGCCGGCTCTACGTTCACCAGCAGTTCCGCGGAGATCGCCTCGGTTGACGAAACCGGTCTAGTGCGAGCCGTCGCGGGAGGCATGACGACAATTACGGCGCAATACGGCGTCTGGGAGGCAGTATATGAATTGACGGTAGGGGATGCGGCGGCGGAAATAGCCGCCATCGAGCTTGAGGGCAGCACAGGATTGGATGTCGGCTCACAGGAACGGGTGAAGGCATTGGCGTTCTATGAGGGGAGTTCGGAGCCGTCAGCGATCGAGTCGGGCGTCGAATTTAGCAGCAGCAAACCGGAAGTCGCCGCGATTGCGAATGACGGAGTCGTTACGGCGCTCAGCGAAGGAGAGACGATCATTGCTGCCTCGTATGAAGGCAAATCGTTCTCTTATACGTTAACGGTCGTCAAGCCGGTTCCGGTACTGCAGAGCATCCGCATCGCGGACTTGGCGCCGATGACGGTAGGCGAAGAGAAGCAGGCGCGCGTGCTTGCGACGTATACGCTGCTGACGGAAGAGCAGGACGTGACCGAGACGGCCGCGTTCCAGAGCAGCGATCCGGGCGTGGCCGAAGTAAGCGCGAGCGGGTTGGTGACGGCTAAAGCGGCCGGTACGGCGAAAATCAGGGCGACGTTCGAAGGCAAGCTCGTCGATTATTTGCTCATTGTTCATTCGCCGCAATCGCAGCCGCCCAAACGCGAGTTGCGCGCGGCGTGGATCGCCTCGGTCGAAAATATCGACTGGCCGCAAAGAGGCGTGACGACCGCCGAACAGCAAAAGAAAGATTTCGTCGCTTTATTGGACGAACTGGAAGCGACGGGCATCAATGCGGTCATCGTCCAAATTAAACCGACGGCGGACGCGTTCTATCCGTCCGATTACGGCCCGTGGTCGGAATGGCTGACCGGGGTGCAAGGGAAAGACCCGGGATACGATCCGCTTGCATTTATGCTTGAGGAAGCGCATAAGCGCAATATGGAGTTCCATGCGTGGTTCAACCCGTATCGGATCAGCATGCATAATGATAAAGACAAATTAGTGGCTAATCATCCGGCGAAGCTGCATCCCGATTGGGTGGAAGAATATGGAGGTAAGCTGTATTACAACCCCGGCGTGCCGGAAGCGAGAGATTTCTTCATCGGCAGCGTCATGGAAGTGGTGGATCGCTACGATATCGACGCCGTTCATTTCGACGATTATTTCTATCCGTATCCGGTGACCGGTGTGGATTTTCCCGATGAGGAGGAATTCCGGAAGTACGGAGCGGGCTTTGCGAAAAAAGAAGATTGGCGCAGAAATAACGTCGATACGCTGATCGAGACCTTGTCGCACAAAATCAAAGCGAGCAAGCCTTATGTCCAATTCGGCATCAGCCCGTTCGGCATTTGGCGCAACAAGGGAACCGATCCGGCCGGTTCGGATACGAACGGCCTGCAAAGTTACGACGCTTTGTACGCCGATACGAAGAAATGGGTGGAAGAAGAATGGCTCGACTATATCGCGCCGCAAATTTATTGGCACTTCGGAAACGGACCTGCCGCTTATGAGAAGGTGCTTGATTGGTGGAAAAAGGTAACGGAAGGGAGCGATGTGCATCTTTACATCGGGCAGGCGGTCTATCGCGTAAACGAATGGTCCGATCCTGAGGAACTGGCAAATCAGGTAACATATAATCGCAATTTCGCATCTGCGGTTGGCGGCAGCATGTTTTTCAGCGCCAAGGATGTGCTCTCGAATCCGAGAGGCATGAAGGACAGATTGGCGTCTGACTTCTATCGCTATCCGGCCTTGCCGCCAGCGCTGACGTGGCTGGACAATGAAGCTCCAAGCGCGCCGGTATTGAAGTTTGCCGGATCGGCCCGGGCAGACGGAGTCGAATTGCGGTGGGAGGACGCCTCACAGAACGAAGACGCGGCCTATTATGCGATTTACCGTCATGAGGGGAAAGACGCGCCGGATATGTCCGACCCGGCCCAATTATTGACAACGGTCCGAAAAACGCAAGGCGAAGCGCAGCAATCTTACGTTGACCGGACGGCGCTTCGCGGGCAAGCATATACCTATGTTGTCACGGCAGTCGATCGGGTGCATAACGAGAGCGCTCCGAGCAATGCGATGACAGCGGACAGCGAAGGCCCCGGCAACTTGCTGACCGAGAAGATCATGGCCAAAAACGCCGCCGACCGAACGCTGGAGCTGGAATACGCGGGCGTATTGAGACTGGCGGACAACTTGACGGTAGAGCAAGATTTGGACGGCCGCATCGTCCAGCGAACGCTTAATGAAGTGATGGTCGGCGCAAACAACGCGGACATTCATCTGAACGGCAGCGGCGAAATAGCAAAGATCGTGTTGAACGGCGAGACGCCGCGCGATCGGATGCGCGTCGGCATACGTTACGATATCGCCGATATTACGGATATGACGCAGTTGAACCATAACCGGATCGAGATCCGTTCCGATCAGCCGTTTCGTCTGACCGATAAAATCGGCGGCAAGCAGTTCGATATCGCGCGGAACGCTGCGATCGCGCTGACGGCAGCGGACGGACGGATTCGCATCGAGCAGAACGGCGAGGAACTGTACCGGACGACGAACCGCATTTATGTAGCCCCAAGCCATGCAAGCTCGTTGTTGGAAATCTCTTCGCTCAAGCGAGCGCATGGGGTGCCGAAATATCGCGGCGAGTTCGAAGTGTTCCTATCTCCCGAGCCGGGTAGGCTGCGCTTGATCAATGAGGTCGGAATCGAGCAATATTTATATCAAGTCGTTCCTAGCGAAATGCCGGCTTCCTTCGGCTTGGAGGCGTTGAAAGCGCAGGCGGTCGCGGCCCGGACGTACGCGCTCAGCGATTATTTCATCAGCCGTTTCGCCGATGAAGGCTTTCATATCGACGACAGCACGCTTAGCCAGGTGTACAACAACCAAGCGGAGAATAGTTTGACCCATCAAGCGGTCGACGAGACCGCGGGCAAGATCATGCTTAGCGGCGGCTTGCTGGTAGACGCCAGATTCTACTCGACGTCGGGCGGCTACGGAGCGTCCAAGCATGAAGTATGGTCGGATGCGGAAACGCAACGATTCCCTGGAACGGCGGTTCCGTATTTAACGGCGCGAAGCTATACGTACGATCCGAACAACAGCGGCAGCATGCTTGAAATCGATACGGCCGACGAACAAGCCGTCGCGGCGTTCTATCGCGATTTGTCGCTGACGGGATACGATTCCGATTCGCTGTACTTCCGTTGGAAAGTAGGATTAAGCCGCGCCGAATTGGAAAAGACGATTAGTAAAAATATTAAGCTGCGGCATGCGGCCGATCCGAATTTTATTTTGACGAAACAGGCTGACGGCAGCTTCGCCAATCTGCCGATACCGGACGAAGGAATCGGGACGCTGCAAAACCTCGTCGTCGCCAAACGCGGAGCGGGCGGCAACATGACCGAATTGATCGTAGAGGGCAGCACAGGCACTTATAAGCTGGTCAAGGAATTCAACATCCGGTTTACGATTCGTCCGAATAAAACCGATACAGGCAGCGAAACCGATATTCTCGCTTACCGCGCGAAAGGCGGATCGAGCGATTACGATCTTGCGCAGACGTTGAAAAATCCGAGCATTCTCTATTCCGCGTTCTTCACGTTCGATATCGAGAAAGGGGAAGCGGGCGACATCGAGCGTGTCACCTTCTACGGCGGCGGCAACGGGCATGGCGTCGGCATGAGCCAGTACGGTGCGCAAATGCTGGCGAAGGAAGGCTGGGCATACGATCGAATATTGAACGCTTATTATGCCGATATGAGCATTGCGGATTTGGACGCTCCTGTCGTAACGAGCCTGTCGATTGCGGGAGCCGGGGAACTGCCGGTCGGCGGGAAAGACCAAGTGCGCGTATATGGAAAATACAGCAATGGCGACACTGCGGAACTGAAGGCGGGCATCGGCTTCCTTAGCAGCGACGATTCCGTGGCGGCCGTTGACGAGCAAGGCGCCGTTACGGCGCGAGCGGCCGGCGAAACCGTGATTACGGCGACGGTCGGCAATTTAACGGCCGACTACCGTCTCGTGGTGAAGCGGGCGTCGACCGGCCCGGGCAGCGGCGGCGGAGGAGGCGGCGGTGGAAGCGTCACGAGTCCCGTCGGCGAGAAGAAGCCGGATGACAAGAAGCCTGAAGAACCGGACGGCGGCGGAGAAGAGCCGGGCCGGAAGCCGGGCGAGAAGCCGGCGCCTGCCGTGCAACTGACGGATATATCCGAACATTGGGCCAAAGACGCGATACTGCGAGCCGTCGAACTCGGTTTCGTCACCGGTTACGAGGACGGCACGTTCAGGCCGCAAGGCCAAGTAACCCGCGCCGAGTTTGTGACCATGCTGATGCGCGCGCTCGCGCAAGCGGATCTCGCGGCCGGAGCGGGCGGGGAGATCGATTTTGCCGATTCGGCGAGCATTCCGGCATGGGCTCGAAGCTTTGTCATGCAAGCGGTCGAGGCGGGCATCGTCACCGGCTATGACGACAATACGTTCCGTCCGAAACAGCGGATTTCCCGCGCGGAAATCGCCGCGATGGCCGTTCGCGCCGTCTCGCTGCAGCCGGATCCCGATGCGGCCTTGACGTTTGCCGATGCCGACAGCGCGCCGAAGTGGTCGCGCGGCTATATTGCGGCTGCCGCAGAAGCGGGGCTGATGAAAGGCCGAGGAGGCAATTCGTTCGCGCCGAACGATTTCACCACCCGCGCCGAAGCGGTCGTGTTGATCTTGGCGTTGTTGGATTACGAGAACCATTAGAATCGGGCGAACACAAAAAGCATCCCGTCTCACGGATATCGTGGGACGGGATGCTCCCGTTAACAAGGATATGATGGATAATTGCATCCGCGGGCGATACATATCGCGTTACGCCGGACCGTCTGCTGCCGCAGCTTCGGAATCGCCGGCTTGAAGCGAATCGGCATCGCTGCCTGCCCTCCTTAACGCCTCGCGGACGAATCCGTTCGACTGTGCGAGCAATTGTTCCGCGGCGCCGCGGTCCAGTCCGGCCAGCATCATGACGATGGCGAGCTTCACATTGCCGCCGGAAGCGGCGAACGCTTCGTTCACTTCGGCATCGGTGCCGCTCGTGGCGATTTGAACGATCCGCTTGGCGCGATGGAGCAGTTTCTCGTTGGAAGGCTGCAAATCCACCATTAAATTGCCGAATACTTTGCCCAGGCGAATCATCGCGGTCGTCGTCAACATATTCAGGATTTGTTTCTGCGATGTGCCGGCCTTCATTCTCGTCGAGCCGAGGATGACTTCCGGTCCGGTAACCGCTTCGATAACGAGCCGGGCGAATTGCTTCATCGGCGTGTTCCGGTTATTGCATAAACCGATCACGCTTGCCCCGAGCTCCGCCGAACGCTTCATGGCGGCGAGCACGTATGGAGTTCGGCCGCTCGCCGCGATGCCGATGACGCAATCTTGGGCGCATACGTCCCGCTCTTCGATATCGCGAATGCCCAATTGCTCGTCGTCTTCGGCGCTTTCGACCGATTCCGTTACCGCGCGCATGCCTCCCGCAATGATGCCCTGGACCTGCGAGGGATCGATCCCGTATGTCGGCGGACATTCGGAAGCGTCAAGGATACCGAGCCGGCCGCTCGTTCCCGCACCGACATAGAACAGTCTGCCTCCGTTTTGCAGCGAATGGACGATCATATCGGCGCCGGCCGCGATTTGCGGAATTGCTGCGCGGATGGAATCGGCGATTTGCCGATCTTCTTCGTGGATCAAACGAATAATCTGTTCGGTTTCCAGCCCGTCAATATGCGCTGTGCGCGGATTCAACTGTTCTGTCGTTAATTCGCCCAACAAATTCAGCATGACGTCTCTCTCCTTTTTCAGTATTTATCCCACTATTTTCCACTTTTAAGTATAAAGCATAAACGGTTATTTGTAAAATAAAATTTAAGTAATTTGATCTTTAATTGAAATTTTATTTCAAAAACGGTATAATAGGTCGTAAATGATGAAGCGCTTACTGCATATGAATTGAAATAATGAAAGAAAGTTACTTTATAGCGGGAGAGGATAGCATGTTGGAAACGTATATTCATAAAAATAGCCGTTTCGTCGTCGGTTTAATGTCCGGAACGTCGCTCGACGGCATCGACGCCGCCCTTGTGCGGATTGGCGGACAGGGGCTTGACGCGGACATCGAGTTGGCGGCTTTTACAACCGTTCCGTATAGCGGCGAAGTCCGCGAGAAATTGAAACAGGCTTGCAGTCTCGAGCATTCCAGCGCGGCGATGTTATGCGGAATAAATTTTTATTTGGGCCGCTTGTTTGCCGATGCCGTGCGCCGGTTGGCTGCACTGGCCGGCATTGCGCCGGACGAAATCGATTTGATCGGCTCGCACGGCCAGACGGTGTGGCATATTCCTGCCGCGAGCGAGGAGAGGTGGTGGGAAGTTCCTTCAACGCTGCAGATTGGCGATATATCGGTGATCGCCAAAGAAACGGGCATTCCGGTCGTCGGCGATTTCCGAACGGCGGATATGGCCGTCGGCGGGCAGGGAGCGCCGCTCGTTCCTTATTTCGATTATATGTTTCTGCGGCATCCGTCCAAAGGGAGAATTGCGCAAAATATCGGGGGAATCGGCAACTGCACCGTTATTCCCGCCGGCGCTTCGTCCAACGGGATTTTCGCTTTCGATACGGGTCCGGGCAATATGCTGATCGATCAGGCGGTATACAGGCTGTCGGGCGGCGAGCGGAGTTACGACGAAGGCGGCGCTTGGGCGGCGCGAGGGAAGGCGAATCAAGTTTTGCTCGACCGCATGTTGGAGCATCCCTTTTTTGCAATCCGTCCGCCCAAGACGACGGGAAGAGAAGCGTTCGGCGCTTTCTATGCCGAGCAATGGCTTGAAGAAGCTCAGTCCGCCGCGCTTGCTCCCGAAGATATTGTCGCAACGTTTACCGCCTTTACCGCACAATCCATCGTTCGCAATTATCGCGATTTTATTTTTCCCTCTTATCGCATTGAAGAAATTATCGTTTCCGGGGGCGGAGCTCATAACCGCACGCTAATGAAGATGATCGAGGAGGAACTGCCGGCAGGATGCAAACTTACGGCGTCCGAAGAATGGGGGATCGACGGCGATGCGAAGGAAGCGATTGCGTTTGCGGTGTTTGCCGATCATTATATGTTCGGGCTGCCGAATCATTTGTCTTCCGCAACGGGGGCCTCGCGCGATATCGTGATGGGAAAGCTGGCGCTGCCGAATTGACGGGGCATATCATGAAAAACCTAGCAGAAGCCTGAGGCGTATTGATATAATATTGGAAAGCCGAGTTTCGCAACGCTTTCACAATATTTGAAGAGGTGAATCCATGATTGCCGGTGGAATCGTCAGTTTGCGCGAAGCGCTCCAATCGTTGAAACCGATGGAACGGAAAGTCGCGGAATACATATTGCAGCATCCGAGCGAAGTCGTTCATTTATCCGTGCAGAAATTGGCAGAGTTGGCCGAGGTCAGCGAAGCGACGATCGTACGGCTGGCTCAATCTCTGCATTACAAAGGTTTTCAGGAATTGAAGCTGAAAATCGCGGCGGATTTGGCCCGCAATAAGGAATTGAAAGATACGTACCAAGAAATACAAATGGAAGGGCCGGTCGCTTCCTTGATCGACTCGGTTTCGCATAACAATATGCGGTCGATTCAAGACACGCTGTCGGTCTTGCAAGCGGATCAGGTGGAACGGGCGATCGAACATTTGACGCATGCGGGCAAAATCGCCTTGTTCGGCGTAGGCGCTTCCGCCGTCATCGCGCAAGATTTCAAACAGAAGCTGACGCGGATCAACCGTTGGTGCGAGAGCGCGTACGACTTTGATTCGCAAGCGACCATCGCCGCCAATTTGCGGGAAGGGGATGTCGCGTTCGGCATTTCGTATTCGGGGCGGACGGAAGATATCGTCCAATCGCTAACGATCGCCAAGGAATCGGGCACGACGATTGTTTCGCTTACCAAATTCGGCAGCAATCCCGTGTCGGAACTGGCCGACATCCGGTTATTCACGAGCTCGCTCGAGCAAAGCATCCGCAGCGGAGCGATGGCTTCGCGGATCGCGCAGTTGAACGTAATCGATATTCTGTTCGTCGGCGTGGCGCGGAACAATTACGAGGAAAACATTATGTCGCTCGAAAAAACGCGGCAAGCGGTAAAAATATCGAAGCGATACGAGTAAATGCTAAGCCCTCGTCCGCCCCGCCCGGGCCTGCTCAAAGAAAAATATAAGAGAAAACAAAGAATAGAATAAGAACATTTGTTCGTAATCATGATATTGTAATAGCATAGAGAATGGAGCACAGAGGAATCGGGTTGTTTGATTCGTTTGGGCTCCATCCTAAATACGATGCACGGCAAAGGCTGTCTTTTGGATAAAAGGCGGCCTTTTTGCCGTGCGGAAAAAGAGGTGATACGAGATTCTTACTACGCTATCGAAGTTGAAGAACATGCTGGGCCTGCCCGACAACGACGACAGCCCGAACGAGCGGCTTACGATGTGCATCGCCGCCGCTTCGCAAGCGATCGAACATTATTGCGGGCGATCGCTGCGGCTGGCGGAGCGAACGGAACGGTACAGCGGCACCGGCTCGCGGACGATCGAGCTGCGGCGTTTACCGGTGCGGCGCGTTCACGCGGTCGCCGTCGAGCCGGACGGAGCCGCGCCTGAATTCGAAGCGCTCGACGACGGTACGCTGCTGCATCCGGCGGTTTGGCCCGAGGGCGACCGCAACATCGTCGTTACGTACGAAGCGGGATATGTTCTTCCGGGCGAAACGGGCGACGGGAGCGCGCCGCCTCTGCCGGCGTCGGTGGAGCTTGCCTGCCTCCTGTACGCCAAAATGCTGTACTGCGATCAAGCCGGGATGATGACGGAGCGCCTTGGGGATTATTCCGTCACGTACTGGAAGCCGGGCGAGCCGTCGCTGCTGCCCCCGGCCGTCGCTGCGCTGTTGAAACCATGTGCGGGAAGGTGGTTGTAATGCTGCATTTGTTAGGGCAAACTTGCGTCGTCATGCGCGCGGGAATGGAATTCGACGAATACGGCACGCCGTATGTGCAGCGCTGGAATGAAATCGGAACCTATCCTTGCCGCTTGCGGCGGAAGCGGATCGGCGATGCCGAGCGGGCGGCGCCGCGATTGAAGGCGAAGGAAACGTATATGTTGTATTTGCCTGTATGGGCTCAAATCGACGCCGGCGATGTCGTGGCGGTAAGCGGTTATGGCGGGAGGTATCGCGCCCTGGCGCCGTATCGTCCGGGCGGGCATCATACGGAAGCGCAAATCGAACGGGAGAGCGGACTATGAGGCGGGCAGGCGCAAGGCCGCGCGACCGTTTCGGCAGAGAGGGCGATGCCGATGCTTCGTAGCAGTCTGGATGCGATTCGCGCCAAGCTTCGGGCGACATTCCCGCATATTCCGCGAATAGACGTCAATTATGCGCCGAGCGGCTTTCAGGAGCCGTCTTTCTATGTGCAGTGGTTGGAATACGATGCCGATTCGCTCAATGTTTCGGGGTATCAGGCGCAGTTCGCCTGGGAGATCGTCTATTTTCCGCCAACCGATGAGGCGGGAGATCCCGACCTGTTCGATTTGCTGGAGACGGCCGGCCGAATGCTGGCGGCCTTCATGGCCTCGCCCGTATTGACGGCGCCCGACGGCAGCGTGTTCGAAATCGTGGAGGTGCAAGGCGGCCGGCGCGACGACGAAGCCTATTTGCGAATCGAGCTTTCGGCCGATGTTGAAAGGGAACGCCCGCAGTACGAGCGCATGAATAGCGTGCGTTTCGATGATGTCGTTTGATGAAAATTGTAGATGAATGGATAAACCGATTAGGAGGGGTAACAATGGGGTTGCCAAGCGTAAATATCGTATTTAAACAAAAGGCCGCGTCCGCGGTCGAACAGGGCGCCGTGGGCGTCGTCGCATTGGTGTTGAAGGACGCCGCCGTCAGCGGCGCAACAGCTTACACTTTGTTTGGGGTCGAGGATATTCCCGCGAATCTGCACACGGAGAACCGAAAGTACGTCGAACAAGCTTTTATGGGCATGCCGAAGGAAGTGAAGCTGGTCGTCCTTCCGGAAGCGGCGGAAAATTATAATGAAGCGCTGGAAGCGTTGGAAACGATGAAGTTCAATATTGTCGCGTTCCCGGGCGTGGAATCGGCCGATACGGCGGTATTGTCTGCTTGGGCGAAAAATTTGTTCGCCAACAAAGAACGCAAAGTGATGGCCGTGCTGCCGCATGCGCCTGCCGACCATCCTGCGGTCGTCAATTTTGCGACCGACGGTATCGAAGTAGGCGGGGCTACGTATTCGGCCAGCCAATATACGGCGCGGATCGCCGGTTTGATCGCCGGCTTGCCGCTGACCGTGGCGCCGACGTTTCAAGTGCTGCCCGAAGTAACGAGCGTGCCGCTATTGACGAAGGCGGAAGCGGACGAAGCGGTGACGAAAGGCCAGTTCATTCTTTACCACGACGGCGAGAAGGTCAAAATCGCGCGCGGCGTCACATCGTTTGTCACAACGACCGAAGAAATGGGCGAAGATTGGAAGAAGGTGAAAGTGGTGCGCATTTTGAACAAAACGTACCACGACATCAAGGACACGATCGAAGATCTATATATCGGCAAAGTGCAGAACAGCTACATGAACAAATTGCTGCTCGTTTCCGCGATCAACGCGTATTTCGAACAACTGGAACAGGAAGGGATTCTCGATCCGGGCAAAAATACGGCGGAAATCGATATCGCCGCGCAGCGCACCTATTTAAAATCGATTCTCGGCGCCGAAGAGGTGGCCAAAATGAGCGAGCAGGAAATGAAAGAAGCGAACACGCGCGATCAAGTGTTTCTAACGGCCAAGGTACGGCCGCTCGATGCGATCGAGGATGTTTCGTTGACCGTTTATTTATAAGAAGGATAAAGGAAGAGGGGATTGCAAATGGCGAAATTTCACGGTGAACAAGTTATTTCCGGTACGTTCGGAGAAGCGTGGTTGGACGGCGAGTATGTGGCCGAGGTCATGGGATTGGAAGCGAAGTTGGAAATCGAGAAGGAAGATGTGCCGTTATCCGGCAAATTCGCGACCGACAGCAAATTTATGGGGTACAAAGGGAGCGGGACGCTGCGCATGCATAAGGCGAATTCCCGCATGATCAAGCTGCTTGGAGACAAGCTGAAGCAAGGAATCAATCCGCGCTTTCAGATCGTTTCCAGCTTGGCGGATCCGTCGGCGGCCGGCGCCGAACGGGTGATTATTAAAGACGCCAGCTTCAACGATTTGTCGTTGATCAACTGGGAACTGAAGAAGAAAGGCGAAGTGGAAGCGCCGTTTACCTTTACGGACTGGACCGTCGCCGACGCGATCGAGCCTGCGAAGTAATTCGCGGGCTCTGTAGAAGGGAGCCGCGAAATTTGGGGGGACATTGGGGCTTATTCCGTTTTGTTCGGCTTCGTTCTCAAAAAACGCTTTTTTAGCCACTAGCGTTGCATCTGGAATTTGCTATCCGGACCGTAGGGCCGTTATTTCGCGTCTAAATCGCTTATTTGCTGTTTAGGCGGACATTGGTTCCGTTATTTGTTCGTCGAAGGGCTTATTTTTACTCTTTTGCCGAGAATAACGGATCGTATGTCCGCGAACTGTCCGAAATCGGGCTGTTTGTCACAATTAGCGTCTCATGTGTCCGCGAACTTGGGAGCAGGGCGGTTGAATGATGTGCTTGGCGTTGGCTGGACGAGAACCCCAAGTTCCTTTCCTTGCGGACTATGTCAATACAGAATATGTCCTAAATGTCCCTTAATTTTCGATTCAACCCTTTTGGAAAAGACTCAACTGGGGACTTCGTTATAAACCTTCACCGCATAACCAAAAAGCTGCGAAGGAATTGAACTTCATTTAAGGAGGACTGCTGCTTATGAGCAAAAACACGCTGGATCTTTTATTGAAAATGGACAAAACGAAAATTCAACGGCCGACGGAACAGGTCGAGCTGAAGCGGCTGAGCGACTTGCTTGGCGAGCCGGTCGTCTTCACATGCCAAGCGCTGACGATGGACGAGTTCGAGGAAATTCAAAATATTGCGATCTCTTTCGGCAAAAAAGGCGAGGTCGAAGATATCAGCACGAATAGCGTGCAAATTTTTACGCTGATTAAGGGCATCGTCGATCCGTCGCTCAAAGACGCGGCCTTGCTCGAAGCCTACGGCGCCGCGACGCCGAAACAGCTTATCGAAGAGTCCAAGCTGCTGCTGCCCGGCGAAGTGACGCAATTGTATAACGTTATTTCGTCGCTGTCCGGCTTCGGCGAAGATTCGGTGCAAACGTTAAAAAACGGATAAAGTCGGACGGCTATTGCGAGATGCTCTATTATTACTGGAGCCGCAAAGGCATCCGACCGAGCGAAATCCACAACATGCCCGCCGGGGAGCGGAGCCTGATCCGCGCTTTCTATGAGCTGGAACTGGAAGAGCGGGAGCGCCTCGCCAGAACGGGCAACGTATGGGCGACGCTGCCGGCGTTGTAAGGAGGTGAGAGGAATGGCGAAGAATAAAAATATCGCAGAGGCGATCAAGCAGTCCGCACAGCAAATGGAACAGCTGACGGAAGCGGTGAAACAAATGGCTAACATCAAACTGACGGTGACGGTGCAAAAAGAGCAGGCGGAAAAAGAACTGACCGATCTCGAAAAGAAAATTGAAGAATTGAAAGAACTCAAGATACAAATCAAAACCGATGTCAATAAAGCCATTGAACCGTTAAAGCCCGTTTTTCAAAAAACGTGGGACGGGTTGTTGAAGATGGCGCATACGGTCAAACAGGAAATGAAATTTGGGCCGGTGGGGCTTATGTTGAACACTTCGATATTTTTTCAAGAATACCCGAAAGTGAAAAAGGCCGTACATTGGCTTATTGCAACCCCTGTTCATTTAGCGTTAGAGGTGAAGGATCATATCACCCCTAAAATTTGGCAGATAAAATATATATTAAAGGGTATTCGCGAGAAGACGATCCCTATTGTAACAAAAGTGAGAGATACCGCATCGGCCGCCATCAAAAAAATTACCGCAAAAGTACAGATCATTCGCACGAAAGTCCAGCCTTTTGTCGACTCGTTTAAATCGATGTTTTCGGCCGTCAAGGGAATGGCGAAATTTCCGATTAAAGTTGCCGCCATATTGAAAGATATGGTCAGCCCGAAGCTGCAAAAAATTGCAGGCGTCATATCCGGTATTGGAAAAATGATGGGGAACGTCGGCGCCGCGGCCCTTAAATTCGGTTCCCAACTCGCCGGCGGCATCGGGTCCGCCTTGCAAAGCGGCATGAATCTGGAAAAACAAATGATGTCCATCGAACATTTCATAGGAGCGGGCGGCAAGGGGCTGAGCGGAGACCAGGCGAAAGCCGAATCCCAGCAATATGTCGCCATGCTGCGTTCCCATGCGAACGCGTCCCCGTTCGAGGCGGACGAGGTCATGAACGCCGGGGTGAATGCGCTCAAGGCGACGGGCGGAGATTCGAAGCAAGCCATGGAACTGGTGAAACTGGCGCAAAATATGGCCGCCGTCAACCCCGGCAAATCATTGGACGAAGCCGTCAAGACGCTGATCGATTTGAAAACGGGCAAGGGAAGCGGCGATGCGCTGAAGGAATTCGGATTCCATGCGCAGGACGGGACCGGGGGAGATTTATCCGGGATAAAGAACGATAAAGGCATGAGCTTGTCGGAAGCGTTCGCCGGAGGAACGGATAAATTCGCCAAGACCGGTAGCGGAATGATCAAAACGATCACCGGATCTTTTAAAGCGGGAGTCCAAGATATGGGACTGAAAATGCTGGAAGCGCTCAAGCCCGCGCTCGAAATGCTGATCCCGATCGTGGAGAAGCTTACCCCGCTGTTCGGCCAAATCGGCACGGCAATCGCGAACGGAATCGGGAAAGGCGTCGCCTTTTTACAAAATAATAAAGCTTCGATCGACGGTTTTGCCGGCACGTTTACGAACCTGTTCACGCTAATTAGCGGACAGGCTTCCCAATTTATCAATTGGCTTATGCCGCTGCTGCCGCCGATCGTGTCGTTTATTAGCGGCGTTGTGCAAAAAGCGGTGCAGTTCATTACGCCGCTGCTGCCGCCCATCATCAATCTGTTTCAAAGCGTGATCGGTTGGGTGGTCGAGAACATGCCCGTATTCCAGCAAGCGATCGGCGCCGTCTTCGATGCGCTCGGTCCGATCATTGCCAGGGTGGTCGATGTGTTTACGTTTCTCTGGAATATTTGGATGGAGGCATGGCCGACGATTCAAGATATTATCCAAACCGTATGGGGGATTCTTGAACCGGTGTTCGGGGCGATTTCCGACATCATCGAGATCATTATTGCCGTTGCCCAAAAGTTATGGGATGTGTTCAAGCCGATTGCCGAAGGACTGTGAATCGTATTGAAGCCGCTTGTCGAAGGGATAGGGAAAGTGGCCGGCTGGCTGGGAGAAGCGCTCGGTTGGGTCAAGGACCAGATCGTCGGGGATCAAGGCGGAGCGTCGGCGAATGGTCATGCAGCCGGTTTGCGCAGCGTTCCGTACGATAACTATCCCGCGCTGCTCCATAAGAATGAAGCCGTATTGACGGCGCAGGAAGCGAACCAGTACCGCAATGGGCGCGGTGGCGGGAATATTACGATCAACTTGAACCATCCCGTGGCCCGCGAAGAGGCGGATTTCAAGAAATGGGCGCTGCTGCTGCGCAATGAGCTGGAGGGCGCCGGATTCAATATGGCGTAGGAGGGAGAACATTGATTACATTCAAACTAAGCTTCAATAATGAAGCGGAAAGTTTATGGCTTCCCGTTCCGCCGCAATCTTTTGAGATCCAGACAGGGCTGAACAATACGACGGTAAATATCCATGAGTTGGGCGAAGCGGTGCTGATCGGCAAGCGGCGTTTGAAATCCGTCTCGTTAAGCAGCTATTTTCCGATTGCGGACGACGGTTTATACCAATATGCGGATTTTCCTCCTCCCGCCAAATGTATTGAAACGATCGAACGTTGGCGCGACAGCAAGCGGCCGATCCGCTTGAAAATTACAGGAGAGAGCGTCAAGTTCAACGAGGCGATGACGATCGAAAATTTCAACTATTCGCAGCGGAAGGGGCCGCAAGACGTCTATTTCACTCTGGATTTGCGCGAATACCGGTTTCTTCAAGCGAAAACCGTACCCGGAGCAGGCGGGCAAAGCCCGGTTTCCAAAGCCTCCTCCGCCCGTCCCGCCGATCGGACGCCGCCCAAGACGTATACGGTGCAAAGCGGCGATACGCTGATGAAAATTGCGCAAAAAGTATACGGCGACAGCGGGAAATGGAAAGCGCTCAAAGAGAACAACAACATTAAGGACGAACGGAAACTGCGTATCGGCGCCGTTTTGAACGTGTAGGGGGTGGGTCGACGTGAAATTGTTGCATATATCGCGCGGAGGAACTTCTACCGATATCACCGACCTGGCCGTCCGCTTCGTATGGAGCGGAGATGCGAGCGAAGTGGCGCGGAAACTGGAAGTGTCTCTTGTCTATTCGCCGCATGATCATTTTTTGCCGAAAGTGTTTATCGATTTGGGCGAAATGTTGATGCTGCTGGACGAGCAAGGGAAGGAATTATGGCGTGGATATGTTTTTACGAAGAACAGGACGCTTTCCGGTACGGAAATTTCCTATACCGCCTACGACGGATTAATCTATTTGAAAAAATCGAATATTGCGAAAAATTTCAAGCAGATTACGGCCGAAGCGATCGCGAAGCTGGTATGCGCGGAATTTCAATATCCTGTCGGGAAGCTGGCGGCAACGAATGTGAAACAAAGCTTTGTGCATGTCGGCAAGACGGCGTACGAGGCGATTATGGCCGCCTATACGGCCGCTTCGCGCCGGACCGGCAAAACCTACATGCCGCGGATGAGGGAAGGCAAGCTGGAAGTGATCGAAAAAGGAGCGACGGTAGCGAAGCGGATTTTAACTTCCGCGACCGATCTGGTGGAAGCCAATTTCGACGAGACGATCGACAATATGGTGAACAAAGTCGTCATCGTAGGCGACAAAGGCGAACCGGTCGGCAAGGCGGAGCATCAGGGATGGCGCGCAAAATACGGTCTGCTGCAGCAGGTGTATTCGATCGAGAAAAATAAGGATGCCAAGCAGGCGGCCGACGCGATGCTGCATGGCGTCGATCCGACCGCATCCGTCCAATTGATCGGGGGACCGGACGCATACGATCTGATCGCGGGCAACGCTGTAAGGATCGAAGAGGAAGTGACCGGGTTGACCGGTCTTTTTTATATCGATAACGACACGCATACGTTTGAGAACGGCCAGCATACGGTTAGTTTGAACTTGAACTACCGGAATACGATGGATGAATTCGAAGCGCAAGAAACGGGGGCGATTTAAGATGTCCGACATGTCTTGGCTCGTGGAGTTTATTCGGGAGCAAGGGAAGAAGTATAATCCCTTGCCTATGATGCTAGGTGAAGTTTCCGCCTTGCCTCCGTCGTTAAAGATCAAAGCCGCCGGGATCGAGCTTGAGCCCGACGATCTGCTGGCGGCGGCCGACCTGCTCGTCGTCGACGCGCTGCGAATCGGCGATACGGTGGCGGTCATGCCGATGCAAGGCGGACAAACGTTTATCGTGCTGTGTAAGGTGGTGAAGCCGAATGGATAATGTTTTTCCGTTTGTCGACGTGCCGCCCGGCATGCTCGAGCAAACGGCGCAGGAGCTTCCGTTGTATAAGGAGTACGCATGGGACTTTGCGCGTGACGATTTCAAGCTGCGGGACGGCAATTTGGTGCTGACGGAAGGTACCGAAGCTTTGAAAGTATGGATCTACAAGGCGCTGCGCACGGAGAGATACCGTTATCTCGCTTATAGTTGGGATTACGGCAGCGAGCTGGAACGCTTGATCGGCAGCGCCCCTTCGTCCGTTGCGCAGCAGAGCGAAGCGGAGCGGTACATTCGGGAGGCGCTTATGATGAGCCCGTATATTACGGGAGTGCGAATCGATCGCATACAAGCGGCCGGAGACCGCTTTGACATTGAAATGACGGTGGATACCGTTTATGGGGAGGTGGAGATCCGTGTTTGAGCAGCATACTTGGGAGAACGTATTGCAGTGGTTGCTGGCGCGTTTCAAACAGCCCGGCGTAGCGAAGCAGGAAGGCTCGTTCGTCTATGACGCGTGCTGTCGCCGGCGGCGATTGAGATCGCCCAGTCGTACGCGGATTTGGATCGCGTATTGGAGCTCGGGTTTGCCCAGACGAGCGCGGATGAATTTTTGGATTTGCGCGCCGCGGAATATGGGCTCACGCGCAAACCGCCGGTGGCGGCTGCGGGGGAAGTGATCGTCTATGGGGAAAAGGGAGCGGTTGTGCCGAAGGGTGCGCTGTTTGCAACGAGAAGCGGAACGCTGTTTCGCAGTGAGGAACAGTCTGTTGTAGCGGCAGACGGCAGAGCCGTTGTGCGTATCGTCGCCGTTGAGACAGGCACGGGGGGCAATGTGCTTGCGGGAATGATCGATTCGATCCTGGGCGATATGGCCGGAATTGAGCGAGTGACGAACGAGCAGCCGACACAGGGCGGCTACGACGGGGAGACGGACGGGTCGCTGCTGGAGCGCTTGCTGGCCAAAGTCCGCAAGCCCGCAACGAGCGGCAACGCCCACGAATACCGGCAATGGGCGCTGGAAGTGCCGGGCATCGCGGAAGCGAGAGTGTTTCCGCTGCGCCACGGCAACGGTACGGTAGAGGTCGTCCTGCTGGACGAAGAACGGAGAGCGCCCGCGGCGTCTTTGGTAAGCGAAGTCGCCGATTACATCGAGAAGATGCGCCCGATCGGCGCTTCCGTTACCGTCAAGGCGGCCGAAGAGGTGCCGATCGATGTGGAAGTCGAAGTTGTGCTGACGCAAGGCGCGAGTCTGGAGGCGGTGCGGGAAGCGATCGAGGAAGGGATGCGCGGTTACTTGAAGACATTGGCGTTTCTTGATCCGGTCGTCCGGTATACGCGGATCGCGAATTTGATTCTCGATACCCCGTCGGTTGTAGATTATCAAGGGCTTAGCGTTAATGGGCGGACTTCCGGCAATATCGATATTCCCGCCGACGGCGTCGCGGTGGTCGGGACGGTGACTTGCCATGAAGCTTGAGCTTAAAGTTGGCCGCGATTCGGGCCGGGACGATCTTGGCAGGCAGATGAGAAGTTATTTGCCTTACTTCTATGCGGGATCGCCGATTATGAACAACGTGCTGGATTGCGAAGCCGAAGAAATCGGGAAGCTGCAAGCTTCGATCGACGACACGCTCGCGCAAATGTTCGTCGATACGGCTACATGGGGGCTGAAGCTGTGGGAGCAGCTGTGCGATCTGCCTACCGATGGAGCCAAGCCGCTCGACCAACGCCGCTCGGTCATCAAATCGAAGCTGCGCGGCGTCGGCACGGTGACTGTCGAGTTGATTCAAAACGTTGCCGAAGCGTACGACGGCGGCAAAGTGGAAGTGAGCGAGCAGCCCGAGCAGTACCAATTCACGATCACCTTCGTCGACACGCGCGGCATCCCGGCGAATTTGGACGATTTGAAAGCGGCGATCGAAGAGATCAAGCCGGCGCATTTGGCGGTGAGGTATGAGTTTACTTATCTTACATGGGACGAACTGGATGCCGCCGATATTGTGTGGAATCATTTTGACGAACATCCAATGACCTGGAAGCAATTCGAAATTTGGAAACTTTGAAAGGAGTGACGGTGACATGCCAGACTTAACGCCAAGACTCGGTCTAAAAAAACCGCTCGGAAACGAAAACGTAACATTGGCTTCCTTTAATGAAAATTACGATATCCTCGATGCGGGGGTCGCGACCAAGTCCGACCTTGATTCGCATAATAACGCCGCTACCGCTCACGGCGCAACACCCGAAGCAACCGCCAATCGCATCGTGCAACGCAACGAGGCAGGCCAGTTCAAAGTGGGCGCGCCGACTGAAGCGAATCATGTGGCCCGCAAGCAAGAGATTGACGATACACTTAAGGCGGCACAAGATTACACCAACGAGAAAATGTCTGATGCCGGCAAGGTTAAATCCGTAAACGGCATGACCGGTGATGTTGTACTAACCGCCGAAAACATTGGCGCCGAAACCCCAGCAGGCGCCCAAGCCAAAGCGAACCAAGCGGAAGCAAACGCCAAGGCCGCGAGTCTGTCCCTGGCTACTGGCGGTGTAGTCCACGGCGATGTGATTGTTCGAGGCGTCAACCTTATATCGGAGATTCAAAATTTAAAGCAATCTGGCGTTGATGCGAAAAATAAAATCGCGGGTGCCATCAGCGCCAAGGGGGTTCCAGCATCCGCGAATGACGATTGGAGTACTTTATCCAATAAAATTGGGCAAATTGAAGATTTTGTAAGAAAAATGCGAACAGTTCCGGGCGCAATGGATAAATATCTCAATGTGCTAAAAAAAGAAAACGCTTTGGCTTACGGAAGATACGCGAGAATAGATGAGCATGGTAATGTGTACACACACATGAGTGAAGACTACAACAAATTTATCCGTATATACAATAAGGACTTGATATTTATTAAGGATATATCTCTTAGTAGTATATTACCCGAAAAATATCGCGATATAAACGATTTTGCAGTGTCGGGGGACGGAAAATGGCTGTACATCATCAGAAAATACGTGGATTCCAGCAATGATTATTATGATGTTTTCCTTAGTAAAGTCAGCGCTGATGGGGTCTTGGCGTGGACTAAAAAAATTGGTTATGATGATGAAAAACTTTACGAAGCAAGCGTTGCGACAAATCGGGATGGCAGTAAAACATTAGCCTGGCATCGGAAAGGTAATGAGATAGTTGACGCCGATGCTTTTAGATATGTTTTTTTTAATGCAAACGGCGATCGTTATGCCGAGTATGAGAGTAGAGCTTATGATTATGCACCGTATTATGACTACATCAGAGATCGCTTTCTGACTGTGAAATATTTGGGAAGACAAGATCAAACGATATCGCGCGCTTTTACGCTCGACGGAGCACTTATCTCCCACAATGAAGAGAGCGCCGAAAGAGACTACCATCTAAAGCCTGAAGGTCTTGCTTTACTCGTATTACGCTGTATTCCCTTGTTATTAAAAAAGTAGTCGCTATTTTTATGCCCTCGGAGCATGTCCGGGGGCCATCTTTTTTCACATGGGGGTAAAGAAAACATGAATTTTAAATTAATCGGCCAAGCTTTGGGAATTTATTCAGCGGAGCAGGCGACAACGGCCGGGGCGACCGGCATTTTCTCCGCTTTTTTAACTTACGCATACGGGGGGTGGAGCGAATTGCTAGGGTTCTTTCTTCTGGTTGTTGCACTGGATTACGTGACTGGATTGATCGCATCGTTGAAAGAGAAGAAAGGGCTCAACAGCGAGATCGGATTTTGGGGCTTGGCGAAGAAAGGTCTGATGCTGCTGATCATTTTGATCGGCCATCGGCTCGATGTACTTTTTGGCACCGACGTCATTATGACGGGTGCCATTTATTTTTATTTGGCGAATGAACTAATTTCGATTACGGAAAACTATGGCCGTCTCGGGCTCCCCCTGCCCGAACGTATAAAGGAATTAATAGCCATACTAAAACGAAAAGGGGAAGGTGATGTACGATGAAAATCGTCCTCGACGCCGGTCACGGGCCGGAAACGCCGGGCAAACGTGCGCCGGACGGCTCGCTTAGGGAGTATCAATTCAATGCCGCCGTCGCTCGATATACGTCGGAACTTCTCGCCCAATACGAAGGCGTGGAGACGATGTTCACGTTCGAAGACAGTCGCGACGTTCCGTTGAAAGAACGGACGAACAGCGCAAACGCATGGAAAGCGGATTTGTTCGTATCCATCCACGCCAACGCGTTCGGCTCCGGCGGATGGAACGACGCGCGCGGTATCGAAACGTACGTCTATACGACCAAGCCGGCCGCATCCGTTGCCTTGGCCAATGAAGTGCATCGGCAGCTCATCGCACAGACAGGGTTACATGACCGTGGCGTGAAAACCGCCAACTTCCATGTGCTCAGGGAATCCAACATGCCTGCCATTTTAGTGGAATGCGGGTTTATGACGAATCGGCAGGAAGCCGAATTGCTCAAATCAGACGCTTTTCGCCGGCACTGTGCGAATGCGATCGCAGATGGGATTGTTGCTCGATACTCGCTACAGAGAAAGTCCGGCACCAAGCCCGACACGAAACCGAGTCCAGACGCTGATTCCTCGATCAAGATTTATGTCAACGATCAACCGATCAGCGACGGTTATTTGATCGAATCCACCGTTTATGTCCCCGCAAGATCGATCGCGGAGGCACTGGGATACAACGTAGAATGGGATAACGCGACGAAAACGGTTCGCATTACGAAACAAAATTAGGCCACAACTTTAGAAAAGTCGAAATATGTCGCAAAAAATAAGAACACACGTTCTTATTTTTGTGTTATAATAAGAACATCCTCTCGGGAATATATTCCTTTTTTTCGTCGGGTTGCATATCTATCGATCTTGATCACGGCTTGTTCTCGCATTCCCCTCGCCACGATGCCGAGGGCAAGCCTGACTCGGTGACCGTATGCCCGGCAAATATTCCGTAAATGCGATATATACCTGATTTTTTACAAAGGAGTGATCGTATGCTTCAACCAGTGAATATCCCTAAGCTTCGCGAACTGGACCGGAAACGGACGAAAGCGGCCGTAGAAGATGCGCTGGAAAAATACCGTTTTTTCAAAACCGTCACCTTTGAAATAAGAGAAACGGCCGTAACGGCCTCGTATACCGAACGATTGCACGGGCGAACGAACGAAACGAGCGATAAAACCGCGGACGTTGCAGTTTACAATGTGGACGAGCCTGAGAGACGCAAGCAATATTGCGAACGCATTGAACGCATTATCGAACGGCTGCCGCATCGCGAGAAGCTGTTGATTCAAGAGATGGTCAAGCCCGATCGCGTCTATAATTATGTCGTCTACAACCAAATCTTCGATCCGCCGATTAGCGAATATACCTTCTATAAATTAAAGTGGGAAGCTTTTAAAAAGATTGCCTTCTCACTAAACATTCAGGTGTACCTGTAACATTTCGTACGTATAGGACGGTTACCTAGCGAACGTATCGAAAACACATAAGCATCTTGACGTTTACTTAAAAATAAACGGACAACCTTCTCTAAGAGCCAGCCCCGCCCCCGTAAGGCTCTGGAGGTTGTCTTTTTCATTTTTCGCACAAATTTACAGAATCAGGGCTCTGATCTCCGATGTGTGTATGAAATTTCGTATTAAAGCGGCTGATTCGACCCATGCGCTTGAGTTGAGTCCGTATAATTGTGTAAAATGCTAAGGCTTCAAAAATAAAGGGAGCCATAGTCAAAATCCTCGTTTAGAATGAGATTGTTGAGAAAACATTCTTTAGAGGGGATTTTGTTATGGCTCAAT
>NZ_CAKKLI010000027.1:0-68822 GCF_918697855.1 Paenibacillus sp. CECT 9249
GAAGTAGAGCTACGTGAGATAGTCCCAGCATAACTGTAACTTTATGGATATTAATGTTGCTTAGGAAACCTTTTCGGTCCAAGGGACTTTAGCGCTTTAATGTTAAATAGTTTATTTTCGTACAAAAAGACTTGGAACTTAGTAAATTCTAAGCGAATGAAAAGCCCTTGTTTTTTAAGTTCAAAACAAGGGCTTTAGGCTAGCGACGTGAATTACCGATCATTGAAAGCTAAGAGTAGAGATTCGTCATTCCTGGCAGCTTCGGACATTTAATCCGTCATCATCGAAACCTCCGTGAGAATACGCAAATTGGATATGCGGGTATCCTTCTATAAGCAGCTTTGCATACGATCTGACCCCGTTGTTAGGACCGTCAAACAACGTTTCCGCAGTTTGGCCATCGACGCTGCGAAACATTTCATTACGGAAAGTATTGATTTCTGTATACCGCCTTGCTATAATGTAATACAAGATACCGTCTGATCTTGTTTTTTTGACTATCTATCTTGTATTGCAAGGGAGTGTGAATATGTCAACATCCACCCAGATGCTGAAGGGGGTACTGGAAGGCTGTTTGCTGGCTGTTATAGCGCGCGGTGAGACCTACGGGTACGAAATGATAGAGAAGCTTGAGCGTTTTGGCTTTCACATGGTAAGCGAAGGCAGTATATATCCTGTGCTGATCCGAATGCAGAAGGAAGGTCTGGTTTCCACGGTAATGAAAGCCTCGCCTGCGGGGCCCAAGCGCAAATACTACTCGATCACCTCGGAAGGTTTGAACGAATTGGCGAATTTTGAAGCCCGGTGGAAGGAGCTCTCCCAAGCCGTCGATGCGTTATTTGATATAGATTTTACTAAGGGAGGTTAAGCAATGTTATCTAAAAAAGCGGAGCGATTTCTATCGGATTTAAAAATATACTTGACAACGTACGGCAAGAATGAGCAGGAGATTGAAGACATTGTGTCCGAGTTGGAGGATCATCTCATTCAAGCTGAAAAGGATGGAAAAAGCATTGAGGAAATTACAGGCGGTTCGCCGAAAGCCTATATGGAACAGCTGAGAGATGAAATGAAAACTGATCAAAAGGAGGTTTTGTCGGCACTGTTGCTCTTTTTCCCGCTGGCTCTGGCTTTTGTCATTCTGCCGGATGCCTTGCAAGGAAATGCGGCTTATACTCTCCTAGATGTTATCGGTAATCTGACGGCTCTTATCATTGGGTTGGGGATGTTTATTCTATTCCTGCGGTTGGAAAGCTCCAGATCTCTTGCCAAAGCAACCCGCATCGCCATGTACTGGATAATAGGATTTGTTCCCATGGGGATTTTCCTCGGCATCAAACTGCTTAATCGTTTTATGGAATTAAGCCCAGTATTTATCGCAACGCCGTCACAGAATTATATGATTGCCGCCGCCTGTGGAGTGTTTTTGATCGGGTATTCGATCTTTGCCAAGACGTGGATCACCATTATCTTTCCGTGTATTGTCATAGTTCCAGACTTTATCGCCAATGTCTTGACGACGTCTCCGCAGAATCGTGCTATAGCCAATCTTGGAATTGAGTTCGGCCTGATTGTGGTCTACCTAGTATATTTAGTGATACAAAATAGACGAAAGGCGTAATTATTTCAATGAATAGAGGTGGTAATCTCCCCATTCTAATCCTTATCGCGGTTCGTGAAGATCCTCCGGACGGGGTTTTAATACACCTCAATAAAAAATTAACGAAATGCCGCATTGTGCTTCTTCTATGACATTCAAGTTCATCCACTCCGGCAGCGCGTATCCGCGCCTGGCGGAGCCTAGGATGAACTACGCGCCGAAGCAACGCTGCCGAAGTAAATCCCCTGATAATCTTGTGCCAAGCGACAAGCACAACGGGCAACTAAATGAATTACATGGGGGTGAGGCTTATCGATGGATTTTTAATTGAGGGTGATGCACGTAGATGAAATCTATGCTAAAATAGTAATACAAAGCATAGGAGGTACGAACAATGGCAGAAGTGCTGAAGTTCCCTCAACCGAATTTACAACAGAATAAAGGACAAGCTTTCGACCATGCCATGTTGGCGATCAAGCAGCGCCTAGGCGTTACCTTTTGGGATTACGTTGGCGTAGGTGGAAAAAGAACGGATGAAGTTCAAGCTACAATAGACCGTGCTTTACATAAAGAAACCTTACAAATGGCAACGAACAGCATAGAAAAGTAGAAAATCCACCTGATATCGTGGATTTGAGCATGGCCACACGTCTTTATGAAAAGGAAATTCGCAAAATGCGAGAAGCGGCGATTGGACACGAGCATAAACTCGGATTTAATTTGCCGGATGAATAGCCTGGGAAACTAGGCTTTTTATTTAGTATCTCCAAATATTTGTATTAGAGTCGAATTCATGCTTTAATAAAGTTAATCGAAAATATTTCTACATCGAAAGCACCGATAATGACCTCTTTAGGGTTCTTATCGGTGTTTTTTGTAGAAAGATGTCGGAGATGTTGGGGGAACCGCGTCCGGATAAAGCGCAGCTACTCACAACGCCAGAGTCTCCGGAACATTGGGCCTTCTTGATTTATTTCTACAACAAGGAGCAATGCTCCACCGCTTTTATAATAGTTTTGATAATGAGTTAATTTAAGAGGAAAGCTTCGATTGCCTACGGAAAACGTACTTACTTGAGTTCCTTTAACCTGAACGGGGACAGAGCCAGGTAAGGACTCAGTTTTCGCCGAATCATTAACATAAACCTCAATACTTCCATCAAATGAGATACCCTAATCTCCTACAGATATATTGGCAATAAGGTAAGAGGAGGGTTTATCTGCTTCTGCGTTGATAGCGTTAACCGCAAGTCTTTCTAATTTCCCGTTTGACATTTTGCTCATACATTAGACTCTCCTTTATTTAACAGTCAAATGTGCTTTGAATTCATTATATCAAATATCTTTATAAATATTGCTTGGTTTAATCCTTGACCGAAGATGAACCGGAAAGAACAATGATTCATTACAGTTGGATTTATAATTTCGATTGTTTTACATACTATGGTAGATTGTGGATTTTCATAGGGAAATATGTTATTATTTAGGAAAATTAATAAAAGGGAGGGATTACCAATGTGAATAGAGTATACTTAGTCGCTATTTTAACTAATTTGGTAAGGAGGGCAGGTTGTAGACTTGATCATGGGCTACTTGGGTGAAATTAATTAAAAAAGAGAGGATGAAAATTATAATGCAAATTTCAATGTTTTTTGGAAGAATAAAAACGACATTCATCATCATACCTTTAATGTTTCTCTCCGTATTCCCGGCCGCTGTAAATGCGAATTCAGTGAATAAAGAAGAAATGGCAAAGCAGTCTGTAAACAACTACATTAATGCAATTCAAATGGGTGATGTTACTGAAGCTGTGAATTGGGTAATTGACACTAGGTTCGAATCGATCAACGAACAAATCGAGCAGTATCAGGAGGCTATAAGTACAGATCCATTTTCAAATGCTTCTTTAGAAAGTATTGTTTCTAATTCTGACTCTTCATTCACTGTAACTTTGAAATTGATCCGCAAAGAGAATAACGAGGTTAACAGAGTTTTACTCCCAGTTATTAAAAAAGAGGGGGAGTGGAAATTGTTGCTCGATGGTCAAGAGACGATGAGTGATCTAGTTAGAAAAAAAATAGAATCAGAAAGATTTTCACATCGTAATACTTCCCAAATAATGAATGATGGTATGATATCGCCCCAAGCATCAGTTTACCTGGGTTCTTATGATGAATGGCTATCCAAAGGTGGTAAAACATACAGTGATAAGTTTGATATGACCGATCTTAAAATAGGCATATCGGGATATCAGTACAAACCTGGTTTTCAGGATTCGGTTACTGCTGTATATCAAGTTGTAAAAAAGGGTCTATTTAGTGATGATGTGTTGGGAGAAAGCATCAAAACTGGATACTATCCAGAACTACCAGAATATGCGAAGGAGTCATTCTATCAAGTTTTAACATTGTCAAACACGAATAAGCCACCTAGTGGGGTTTACCTTAAAGTAAAAAATCCAAGTGATAACTCTGGAGTGGCTGTAAAAGGGTGGATTTATGAAAATCAATAATTAAAATGTTTAAACAGGTCATAATCTTGCTCTCGAAAGATTATGGCCTGTTCCATGATTGCTCAAATTTGAAAAAGCCAGCTGTTTTACACAGAAATGAAGATGTTCGGATCGGATAGGTGTCATGAAAAGGTAAAGTCTAGCGCTAAACACAGGTACGTCACTGGGATCTCTCCCGGTACGCGATCGTAACATTGAAAATCCCTATTGACGAATCCATGTAAACGTATTATTATTGGTTTTAATTAAATCGATTTAAATGATAAAGGGTGCCTTGGGATGTCTATGAAAAAAGGAAGTCTCACGCTGAAGGATTTGGCCAAAATTGTTGGCGTTTCCCCTGCAACCGCTTCATTGGCGCTTGCCGGCGATCCCAGAGTAAACGTGAAAACAAGAGAAATGGTAGAAGAAGCGGCGCGCCGGTTGAACTATGTTCCGAATGAGATCGGAAGAAGTCTGCGGGCGAAGAAAGCGGAAACGATCGCCTTAATCTTTCCCAATACGCCGCATAACGCATTTTCGCATCCGTATTTTGTAGAGCTCCTCGAAGGGGTAACGGAGATGCTCGTCCAGAACGGATTTTACTTAATGGTATCCACAGCGCCCACGGAACAAGACGAACAAGCCGCCTATGATAAAATCATGATGAACCGGCGTGCGGACGGCATTATTTTATGGCCTGCATCGATCAACGACAGCAATATTTCCCGGATTGTCGAATCGGGTTTTCCGGTGGTTTACCTGGGAAGATGGCATCACAACGACGTCATTACCGTCGAACGCGACGACTTCGGCGGCGCCTACCTGGCGACCGAACATCTGCTGCAAGCAGGCAGAAGGAACGTCGCCCATATTACAGGGCCTCTGGAATACCAGGTTAGCATAGACCGGCTGGAAGGGTATAAGAAAGCGCTTGAAGACTATAAAGTGCTGTATGATCCTTCCTTGGTCGTCACCGGCGATTACACCATGGAATCCGGGGCGGCTGCCATCCGGGAATTGCTGAAGCGCGGCGTTTCCTTTGACGGCCTCTTCTCGGGCAACGATCGCATGGCCATCGGCGCGATGAAAGCGCTGCATGCGGCCGGGATCCGAATTCCGGAAGATGTAGCGATGGTCGGTTGCGATAATATGGAGATGGCTTCGATGACGACGCCGGCTTTAACAACGATTCATCAGTCGTTGCGTGAAATCGGCCGAGTCGCCGCTACCAAGATGATCCTTTTGTTAACGGGGCAAGAGGTCGGCGCGAAACAAACGACGATCCCTGCCGAGATCGTCGTTCGCGAATCCAGTATAAAAGTATAAGAAATTTTTTTAAACACAATTTAAATCGATTTAAAAGAAAAGGCGTTCATCCATGCAGGGGGTGGTGATCTTCCAAAGTAAAGTTGAAGTTTGGCGGTCCAGTAAGCGAATACCGGTGTTAACTAACCATTTTGGAGGGAAACGAATGTTACATCATTTGCGGCAACAAAAAGTACGCATTTTCTTATCAATGAGCTTGGCCATTTTACTTATCGTGTTATCGGCATGCGGCAACGGGAAAACCGACTCAAGCGGCAACGGTTCGGAATCCTCATCCGGGAAAATCACGCTATCCTTCTGGAACGGATTCACAGGTCCGGACGGGGAACTGCTGCAGCAGATTGTGAACGACTATAACGAAGCCAATAAAGGCAAGGTTGAAATCAAAATGGATGTGATGCCGTGGGCTCAACTCAATCAGAAGCTTCCGGTCGCGATATCCACCGATACCGCGCCCAGCTTTGTCGCTGTAATCGGCGGTGCGGCCACTCCGTTTATTCAGAACGGCTCGTTTCAAAACATAAGCGATTTCTTCGATACGACAGGCGCCAACCGCGACGATTATGTGAACGGGGCGCTCGAGCTCGGGGCGAAGGATGGACAACCCTACCTGCTTCCGATGCAAATGAACGGGCTCTACTTATTCTGGAACAAGCAAATGTTCAAGGATGCGGGATTGGATCCTGACAAAGCCCCTGCCACCTTGCAAGAATTGGCGGATTATGCCGAGAAATTAACCGACCCGTCCAAGAACCAATACGGCTTAGGGTTGCCTGTGAGCGGAGTGGCGCCATATTACGCTTCTCTGATCATTGGCAACGGAGGATCGGTCGTGGACGACGCGACTCGAACATCGACATTGTATTCGCCGGAAAACTTGGAAACCTTCTCATGGCTGCAAGATCTGGTGGTTAATAAAAAAGTGAGTCCGGTGGGTTCGTCCAGTGCGGATTTAGAGAAGATGATGCAAAGCGGGCAGATGGCGATGTATATGAACGGGCCATGGATGGTGCCGGCCTTGCAAAGCGGTTCCATCGATTTCGGCATTGCGTTGCCCCCTGCAGGTTCGGCGACGCAATTTACGCAACTGGACGGGATCGGCTTCGGCGTGCCGAAAGGGACATCGGAAGCGGAGAAAGCCGCGGTCTATGATTTTATCAACTATTGGAACTCTCCGGAAATCGCGAAGAAGTGGTCGATTAGCAACGGATTTCCTCCTTACTTGAAATCGGTCGTCGAGGATCCCGAGGTGAAGTCGAATCCGATTATATCGACGATGGCCGATATGGGCGACGCGGCAGGTCCGTTCTTGCAAGGGTTAATTAGCGCAGACCGTATTAACAATGAAGTGCTCCTGCTGCTCATCGAAGCGGTGGAGAATGGAGCGAACGTGGAGGAATCCCTTAAGAAAGCATCGGATACCATCGACGAATTGCTGAAATCCGAACAATAAACCAGGGGCGGCCGAGCTGACGGACTCGTTGGCTTGGCCCCGAGAAGTCAGCAGGTGAAACGTATGAAATCAAATGTGAAAACCGCGTCATTGTTGAATAAGCCGGAACGGGCCGCGTACTTGTTTATTGCTCCTGCCATGCTTATTTTGTTCATCTTTATGCTCATTCCGCTGGTCTCGACGATTGCGATCAGCACGCTCCGTATGGACGTCTTTATGCAGTCCGCGGACTTTATCGGTCTCGCTCATTTTCAGCGCATGCTGGGCGACAGCAAGTTTTGGGGCGCTTTATTTAATACGGCTTATTTTACGGTTCTGGAAGTGCCTTTCCAAATTGCTCTGTCTCTAGTGGCTGCCGTATTCGTCTCGCGCAACACTCGGCTCCGTAAATTTTTTCGATCCGCTTTATTTCTGCCGTTTGTTTGTTCGTTGACGGCCATCGGGATCATGTGGTCGTTCTTGTTGGATCCGCAGATCGGGTTATACACGCATTATTTGACCCAGCTCGGATTCCCCCGCTTGGGATTTCTGCGGGATCCGAATCTGGCGATGCCTGCGGTCATCTTCATGACGGTGTGGCGTAACTTCGGTTATACCATGGTCATTCTCGTCGCTGCCATTCAGACAATCCCCGGATCGTATTACGAAGCCGCCGAATTGGACGGGGCAGGGAAGTTTCGGCAATTTTTCAACATTACGATCCCGTCGATTATTCCCGCACTCGGATTCAGCGTTGTTACGGCAACGATTATGGCCTTGCAAGTATTCGACCAAATCTTCGTGACCACGCAAGGCGGGCCAATGGGCAAAACCGAAACCCTGGTGACCTACATTTACAAGAGCGGCTTCCAGACGGCGCCGTACGATCTCGGCTACGCGTCGGCTATTTCCGTGATGACCTTGATTGTGATCATGATCGTTACGCTTGCGATGAATCGCTATTTCCAAAGCAAAGAAACAACGGACATGCATTAGGGGGCTATCAACATGAAAAGACCGACGTGGCAAAAAATCGTAGGTTCCGTCATCGCCATCGCGTTATTGATCCTTATTCTTCATCCTTTTCTATGGATCTTGATCTCTTCGTTTAAGACCGAACAGTCGTTGATCAAGTTTCCGCCGACTTTCTTTGCGGACAGCTATACGTTCTCGCAATATATCACAGTTTGGGAACGGATCCCTTTGCTCGATTTTCTGAAAAATACCGTCATTTTTTCCGGAGGCGTCATGGTTTTGTCGGTATTTTTCGATTCGCTCGCAGGGTATGCGTTTGCCCGGATCAAGTTTAAAGGGAATAAAGTCCTTTTTACCCTGGTGTTAATTCTGATGATGATTCCTTTCCAGGTGCTGATGATTCCATTGTTCGTTCAGATCTACAAGTTCGGCATGCTGGACACCTATTGGGGCCTGATTCTTCCGCGAGCGGCCAGTCCCTTTGGCATTTTCTTAATGCGGTCCTTCTTCGTAGGCTTGCCGAAGGATCTTGAGGAATCCGGAAGAGTGGACGGGTTGAATGAATTCAGAATTTACTGGCACATTATGCTGCCGTTATGCAAATCTTCCATGGTCACGCTGGGCATCTTCTTGCTCATGAACAACTGGAACGATCTGATCTATCCGCTGATGCTGACAAGCTCGACCGAGATGAGAACGCTGTCGGCGGGACTGGCCATGTTCGTCGGGGGCAGAACCATTGAATACGGCGCTACGTTGGCTGCGGCAACGGTCTCCCTGATTCCGTTAGTGGCGGTCTATGCGATGGCGCAGCGGTATTTCGTACAGGGGATAGCAACATCCGGTCTCAAATAATACATCATAGATGAAGTGGAGTAGAAACGATGAAAAAGGCATCCATTATTGTAAGCAAAGATTATCAAATTGGCGAAGTGAGCGATACGATGTTCGGATCGTTCGTCGAGCATATGGGAAGCGTTGTTTATAACGGCATTTATGAGCCCGATCATAAGACCGCCGACGAGCACGGGTTTCGTCAAGATGTCATGGACCTGGTGAAGGAATTGAATCTCTCGGTCGTCCGGTATCCCGGCGGGAATTTCACTTCCGGGTACAATTGGGAGGATGGCATCGGCCCGAAAGAGCAGCGGCCGATCGTCGTCGATCCGGCCTGGAAACAGATCGAAACGAATCAATTCGGCCTGAACGAGTTCATGCAATGGGCCCGCATGATTGACGCGGAAGCGATTATGACGATCAATCTGGGGACGAGAGGCATCGAGGCGGCTAAAAATATTTTGGAATATTGCAATTTCGAAGGCGGAACCAAATGGAGCGACCTTCGCAAATCCCATGGCATCAAGGATCCTTACAAGATCAAAACATGGTGCTTGGGCAATGAACTCGACGGGGAGTGGCAGATCGCCCGCAAAACGGCGGCCCAATACGGAGAATTGGCGCGGGAAACGGCGAAAGTGATGAAATGGATCGATCCGAGTATTGAGCTTGTTGCGGTCGGAAGTTCCGCGCGCCATATGCCGACCTTCCCGGAATGGGATCGAACCGTACTGGAATATACGTATGAATATGCGGATATGCTCTCGCTTCATCAATATATCGGGGTGTTCAATCGCGCGAATGACACACCGTCTTACTTGGCCATGCCGATCGAGATGGAAAAACAAATCGAAGAAGTCATTGCAACCTGCGATTATGTGAAAGGAGTCAAGCGCAGCAATAAGGTGATGAAGTTATCGTTTGACGAATGGAACGTTTGGCGCGAGCCCGATGTGGAATATGTTCCGTGGCAAACCGGGCATCCTCTGGATTGGGTAAAATTTCGAATGGAAGACGCGCTCGTATTCGGTTCCGCGGCGCTTAGCCTGCTGCGTCATGCAGACCGTATCCAAATTGCCTGCCAATCTCTGTTAGTCAATACCGAACCTTTGATTCTAACGGAAAAGGGAGGCAAGGCGTGGCGCAACCCAACCTACTATCCGTTCCAGCACATCTCCCGGTTTGGCAGAGGCACGGTGCTTCGAGGCATCGTAGACAGTCCGAAATACGATACCCCTACGTACACGGACGTACCGGTCCTCGATTCCGCGGTTGTCTACAACGAGGAATCCGGCGACCTGACGGTGTTCGCGGTCAATCGGGGAGAGGAAGCTCTCTTGCTGCAATTGGATTTGCGAGACTTTGAGGGTTGCCAATTCGTGGAACACATTGTGATGAAGCATGAGCGGCTGGATGCCGTGAATACGGCGGATCGTCCCGATGAGATTCAGCCGGCCCAAGCCGGAGCGGCGCGTGTTGACGGCGGCCGTGCCGAGACCGCTGTCGACCCTTATTCCTGGAATGTGATTCGTTTTCATATGTCGCGTTAAAACATGATAGAGAGGATCGATGAGACGATGATAGCAGAACAAACGTACAAGAATTTGGTGATAGAGCAGCGTGCGGATCCTTGGGTATATCTCCATACGGACGGATTCTACTATTTCACGGCATCGGTGCCGGAATATAATCGCATTATCATAAGACGGGCGACATCCATTCAGGGGTTGGCGGACGCCGAGGAGAAGGCGGTATGGCATTGCCGCGAATCCGGCGAGATGTCCCTGCACATTTGGGCGCCGGAGATTCATTATATCGAAGGCCGTTGGTATATTTATTTTGCCGCCGGGGAGCGAGAGGATATTTGGAAGATCCGCCCCTTCGCCTTGGAATGCGCCGCTGAGAATCCGCTCGAAGGAGATTGGATCGAGAAAGGCATCATGCAAAAGGAGAATCCGAAATCGGAAGCCTTTACGGATTTTTCACTCGATATGACCACCTTCGAGCATCGCGGCACGCGTTATGCGATCTGGGCGGAGAAACGCAATAATATATCGAATTTGTATATCGATAAAATGGTAAATCCATGGACGATTGCCGGCAACGAGGTCATGATCGCCACACCGGAGCATCCGTGGGAACAAATCGGTTTCTGGGTCAACGAAGGGGCGGCCGTTCTGAAGCGCAATGGCAACATTTTCGTCGCTTTCTCGGCCAGCGCGACGGACCATCATTATTGCATGGGATTATTGACGGTGTCCGAAGAAGCCGATCTCATGGATGCGGGAGCTTGGTCCAAAACGCCGCAACCGGTATTTGTAAGCAACGAGGAAGCGGGCCAATACGGCCCGGGCCATAACAGCTTCACGCAAGAGAACGGGAAGGACGTCATGGTCTACCATGCCCGGCCTTACAAAGAAATCGAAGGCAATCCGCTGTATGACCCGAACCGGCATGCAAGGGCGAAGGTCATTGCTTGGAATGAGGACGGCACCCCTAACTTCGGTGTGCCGCAATAGAGATGGGAGACAATCGCTTGGGCGGTTGTCTCTTTTTTCGCAAGGGGGCCGTGCGGCATGTTTTGCTATCGGCTATCTCCCGCTCATTGTGTCGGAAACCAGCGGCGTTGCATCGAGAATTGCGATCCGGACCGTACGGCTGTTATTTTGCTTCAAAATAGCTTATTCGCGGTTTAGGCGGACATTGGTTCCGTTATTCGTTCGATGAAGCGGTTATTTTTACGCTTTTGTGGCGAATAGCGGATCGCCTGACCGCAAACGGTCCGAAATCGGGCGGTTTGTCACAAATAGCGGCGTCTGTGTCCGTCATCTTGGGAGCAGGGCGGTAGAAGAAATGGGAATGCCATAGTACGGCAATCCCCACAGCTGGTTGCGGCGGACGACCCATCGTGTGCTAACGAAACTGAAACACGCTAATAGCCTGTAAATCGCCTTGTTGTTCATTGTAACGAAACTGAAACACGTTATTGAGGGGGGAAAGGCGGTAAAACCACCGATTTCCTACGAATAGCGATATGTGCTTTCGTTAGATTGGGAATGTCTTCATTTTGAGCCCAATAAGGATTGTCAGTTTCGTTAGCGCCAACAAAGAGCGTAGGTTCGCGCGATCGCCCTCGAAATACAAGGAGGTCACTCCCTTATGCGCAAAAAAGCCTGCTGCATCAACGGTGGCGCATATGAAATTGACCCCAATCGCACGCTTTTCCCGCCGGCAGCCTATTCTGTTAAGCCGGGCGAGCAGGGGGGCGTTTGATCAGGCCGCCTCATGAAGGAGCAACCAGCTTCGAGATAAGAATCATTGTCGTATGAAAGGTTCATGGCCACCCTAGGAAACGTCATGAGCCTTTTTATCATGGAAAAACGCTCGGATGATAAGTACCCTACACAACCCTCCCCCTTTTCTCCATCCCCGCACAAAAGTCAAAATTATTCACGGGAAGGCAAAAATTGACCCTGCTCTACCCTCCGCCCTCCGATTTATCATGGTAAGGAGTCTGGAAAACGATTTCAGCAAGCTGGGAGGAGGAAGTTTATTGAAAGCGCTGTACAAAAGAATATCCGTTGTTTTGCTTTTTTGTATGACGTTGAATGTGCTGCCGGCGTTTCCGGCATGGCTCGCGAATGCGGCGGAGGCGGAAGCGGGCGCAGCGGAAGTCAATCTCGTTCCTAACGGGGGATTTGAGAATGTCGGCTACACGGGGAACGCATCCTGGGTAGACGGGATTCAGCCGCAAGGATGGGGCGCGTGGCTGGCCAAGGGACAAGGAAGAGTGTCCGTGACCGATACCGTTTATTATTCCGGAACCTATGCGGTACAGATCGAGCATCTGGGGGCTGACGACCGGACAGGCCTTAGCTTGGATGTGCCGATTGCCGGCGGAAATACATATGAATTCAGCGCCCAGATCAAAACGGCGGATGTCGTGTCGAGCGGCGGCGTATTTGTGAGAACGAATTTTTACAAAAGCATCGCCGGTCTGGACGGCAGCACGAAGAGCGAAAAAGTCGGGGACGGGCCTTCGACCGCCAAATTGGCCGGGACGAACGACTGGACGCTGAAAGAGGCGGTGCTGGCGGCTCCGGCCGAAGCGAAATATGTGAGAATCGAGCCGTTTTTCGAAACGGGGACGGGGACAGCTTGGTTTGACGACGTGACGTTGAAACCGCGCCAAGGCATAACCGCACTGTCTCTGGAGCCGAAAATGATCTCCTTGGAAAAAGGCCAAAGCGCGACGTTAACCCCGATCTTCACGCCGGAGGACGCATCGGATCAACCTGTCGTGTGGAGTTCTACCGATTCGGAGATTGCATCGGTAGAAGGCGGAACGGTAACGGCGCTCGATTACGGAACCGCTATCATCACCGTCTCGACGCCGGACGGTCTCGTTAGCGCCCAATCTTATGTGACGGTGGAGTCATCCGAAACGCTGTCCGGCTATGACGAGCTAAGACTGAGATGGTACGACAAACTCATTGGCGGATCTTCCATGGATGCGTCCGATCCGGATGTTGCCGCTTATATTCAGTCGTTATCGGAGAAAGTGTCCAATGCCGAGGGCACGGGGATTTGGGACCGGATGAACAAAACGCCGGATGCGAATGCGCTATGGGATGATGTGATCGACAAGACGAACGCCGATTCGGCTCGAATCACGAAAGCGTACGGCATGATCAAAGATATGGCGCTTGCCTATTCGACCGAAGGTACCGCTGTGTACCAAAAGGGGGAATTGCGGAACGATATCCTCGTAGCTTTGGAATGGATGCATACGTACCAATATAACTTAAACAAGAACAGCGTCCCGAACTGGTGGGATTGGGAGATCGGAACGCCGCAAGCGTTCATGGACATTCTCGTACTGATGTATGAAGAGATGCCGGCAGAACAAGTTGATCAATACTTGAATGTCATCGATCGATTCGTGCCTGACCCGACGAAAAGAGTGCAAAACGCGGGCGTTACGGAAACCGGCGCAAACCTGCTTGATAAAGCGCTGGTCGTTGTGCTGCGCGGCGTTGTCGGCAAGCACGGCGCCAAGATCGAACAGGGCCGGAATGCGATGTCCGGGGAATTCCAATACGCGAAGAGCGGGGACGGAATCTATGAAGACGGTTCTTTAATCCAGCACAGCAATATTGCTTATACGGGGGCATACGGCGGCGTATTGATCGGACGGATGGCCGATTTAATGTATTTGTTCAACGCGTCGCCATGGGAATTGGACGATCCGAACGCGAACAATGTGTACCGATGGGTGGAAGATTCGTTTGAGGCGTTAATCTATAAAGGCGCGATGATGGATATGGTGAAGGGACGCAGCATCTCCCGCCAGACGGATTCCGATCATCTGACCGGCCGTGCGATCATTCGGACGTTGGCGCGCTTGGCCGAAGGAGCGCCTGCGGAGGAAGCCGCGAAGATCAAGAGCATGATTAAGGAATGGGTCTTATCCGATACGACGTTCCCGAACTATTACGACAATATGCCGATCTATGAAATGAATCTGATCAAGGCGATCATGCGCGATGCCGCGATTCAGCCGCGCGGGGAACTGGTGAAGCATCAGAATTTTGCCGCGATGGATCGGGTCGTTCACCTGCGTCCGGGCTTCGGTTTCGGGCTCAGCATGTTCTCCGACCGGATCTCGGCGTTTGAATTCGGCAACAACGAGAATGGTACACCGGGATCGGTATGACCGCCTTGTACAATAACGACTTGTCTCAATACAGCAATCAATATTGGCCGACGGTGGACATGTACCGCCTGCCGGGAACCACAACGGACGGCTATGCGCCGGCTCCGAAAGATTGGGCCTCTTATTACAATGCGAAAACCTGGGTCGGGGGTTCGTCAATTGACGGACAGTACGGCGCGGCAGGGATGAATTTTGCGCTGGATAAAAGCACCGGCAGCAAACTGCATGGCAAAAAATCATGGTTTATGTTCGACGATGAGATTGTGGCGTTAGGCTCGGACATTGCAAGCACGGACAACCGCAAGGTGGAAACGATCGTGGAAAACCGCCAATTGACGGACAGCGGCACGAATAAGCTTACGGTGGACGGTCAAGTGAAATCGGACGCGCTCGGATGGGAGGAGCCGATGAAAGGGATCGGTTGGGCCCACCTGGAGGGCAATGTAGCCGGTTCGGACATCGGGTATTATTTCCCGGACAAAGCCGATATCACGGGGAAACGCGAAGCGAGAACGGGCGCTTGGAGCGAGATCAATAACGGAGGATCGTCCGATCCGATCACGAGAAATTATCTCAGCTTGGCGTTCGATCACGGCATGGCGCCGCAGAACGGGGGTTACGCTTATGTCCTGTTGCCGAACAAGGATACGGCAGCGACCGAGCAATACAGCGGGCATCCCGATATTGAAATTGTGAGCCGGACGAGCAAAGTTCATGCCGTGCATGAGAAGAAGCTTGGCATGACCGCCTTCAACTTCTGGGAAGCGGATCGTGCGGCATTTGTACGGGCGTATCAACCTGCTTCGATCATGGTCAAGGAACAAGGCGATCAATTGACTGTCGCCGTTTCCGACCCGACGCAGAAGCAAGAGAAAGTGACCGTAGACCTCGGTAAAGCCGTGTTGAAGGAAATCGCGAAGGACCCTTCCGTTACCGTGATCCAAACCTCGCCTTATCTCAAATTGGAAATTGACACAAAGGGTGCGATAGGCAGAACCCATACGATTCAATTTCAATACGATCCGAGCCAAACGCCGGAATTGGACGATCCTGCGGAACCGGGCCAAGAGGAGAAAGTCATCGTATACGTAGCGGAAGACGCATATGTCAATGCCGGCAGCAAAGCGGGCCAGAATTTCGGCGGTGTTGGCTATCTCAATGTGAAAAACGGCGTGAACGACTACTTGCGCAAAACGTTCCTGAAATACGACTTGAGCGAAATTTCCGGGGAAATTGAGTCGGTGAAGCTGCATGTGTACGGCAAAAAGAACGACACCCGGGGAGTGACGGAGACCGTTGGCGCGTACGAAGTAGAGAGCAATGCTTGGACAGAAAATACGCTCACCTGGAATAACATGCCTCAAGTTGGAAGTTTGATCGAGAAAGTGTCGTTCGACAGCGAGAATCAATGGCGTGAATTTGATATTACCGCCTATGCCAAAGCGCGGATGGCCGCCGATCGGCAAGTAAGCATCGCGCTGCAAGGCGAAACCGACTTGACGGTGGAAGTGAGAAGTAAAGAAAATGAAGGCGGCGTCTACAAGTCGTATTTGGAAGTGACGTTGAAGCCCGCGGTTCGAGTCACGGGCGTCCAATTAAGCAAGGAACAAGCGGCTCTCATCGTCGGCGACAGCCTGAATCTTGAGGCGACCGTCGTTCCCGAGAACGCGACGAATGCCAATGTAGTGTGGACGATCGATCGCAGCGATATCGCAGCTTTGAAGACGGACGGACGCCAAGCGACGGTAACCGCTTTGACACCGGGTCGCGTTCGCGTGACGGTAACGACCGAGGACGGCGCATTTATCGCAGCCTGCGTCATTCAAATTACGCTTACGAATACCGTCGGCGATCTGAACGGGGACGGCAAGGTCGGGGTTGGCGATTTGGCGATGGCCGCCGCCCATTTCGGCAAGACGGCCGCAAGCCCGGATTGGGACAAGGTCATGGCTGCCGACATCAACGGCAACGGCATCATCGATGCGGACGATTTGCAATGGTTTGCCGAAACGATGATCGCTGAGTAAAAGAAATTGGAAGGGGTGTTATTTCATCGTGAACAAATACAGCGTCAAGTTTTGCGTCCTTTCTTTGCTCATCTTTTCGCTTATGTTTGCGTCTTTCCCGGCTGCCCCGGCAGCCGCGGCGGCGCCGCAGGCGAATGACTTCGATTCGCTGCGGATGAAATGGTTCGATTATTTGACAGGCGGCGCGCAAATCAACCTTAACGATGCCGACATCCGCAATGCGGTCGAGGCGAATGCCCGGAAAGTCACGAATGAGGATGGGAGCGGCGTATGGGACACGCTCAATAAAGCGGCGGACCGTACCTATCTCTGGGCGGATTATAACAGTACGACCGCTCCGAACCATATCACCTTATCGTACAACCGCCTGAAGGATATGGCGATTGCCTTCGCCACTCCCGGCACGCCGTTATATCGGAACGAGGAGTTAAAGAACGATATTATCGCGGGCTTGGATTGGATGTACGCGAATCGTTTTAACGAAACAAGAAGCTATTACGGCAATTGGTGGGAGTGGGAGATCGGCTCGCCGCTTTCGTTAGCCGATGTCGTTACCCTGATGTACGATCACCTAAGCCCGGAACAGATCGCGGGGTATACCCGGACGATCGACCGATTTATACCCGATCCGACCAAGAGATTGATCGGCGCTCCCGGCTTGAAAGAGACGGGCGCCAATCTGTTGGATAAATCGCTGGCCGTTCTGCTGCGGGGGGTCCTCGGACAGGACGAGGCGAAAATCGTGCAAGCGCGCGATGCGATCGGTTCCGTCTTCCCGTATGTGACCAGCGGGGACGGCTTCTATCAGGACGGTTCTTTTATCCAGCATAATAATATCGCGTATACCGGCAGCTACGGCAGCGTACTGTTGGGGGATATTTCGAAATTGTTGACCGTCTTGAGCGGCTCTCCGTGGCCGATCGAAGATCCGAATTTCGATCATGTGTGGAGTTGGATCACCGATTCGTTCGAACCGGTCATTTATAGCGGCCATATTATGGAGATGGTCAGCGGCAGAGCGGTCTCCCGTTACAATAACAATACCCGGGGCGCGGTATGGACGATTCTGCGCTTGGCGCAATACGCTCCCCCGGAACAAGCCGCCTATTATAAGAGCATGGTCAAGGATTGGGTCATCTCCGATCGCACTATGCCGAATATGTACGAAGGCATGCAAATTCGAGACATCGTTTTATTCAAAAAGCTGATGAGCGACACTTCGATCGAGCCGCGCGGGGACTTGATTGCGCACCGCCAGTTTTCGGCGATGGACCGGATCGTTCATTCGCGCCCGGGCTATACTCTCGGCATTAGCATGTCCTCCTCCCGCATTGCCAACTTCGAGGGAGGAATGAACGGCGAACATACTAGAGGCTGGTATACCGGCGACGGAATGACGTATTTATACAACCGCGATTCGGGGCAATTCCGCGATGCGTTCTGGCCGACGGTCGATTCCCACCGGATGCCGGGCACGACGTCCGACGGCGTGGAGCGGCCGATGATCAAAACGACGGGCAAAACATGGGTCGGCGGTTCGTCCATGGACAACCTGTACGGGATCGCCGGGATGGACCTGGCTCCGCCCGGAAGCAAACTGACCGGCAAGAAGTCGTGGTTTATGTTCGACAATGAAATCGTCGCGCTGGGAGCGGGTATTACGACGCCTGACGAGCGGACAGACGGACGCCAAGTGGAAACGATTGTAGAAAATCGGATGATCAATACGGCCGGCTCCAATCCGCTGACCGTGAACGGTCAGGCGATGCCAAGCGAGTTGGGCTGGTCCGACGAGCTACAAGGAGTGAACTGGGCGCATCTGGCAGGGACGGCGGACGGAGCCGATATCGGCTACTATTTCCCGGAGAGTACCGATATTCGGGCGTTGCGCGAAGCGAGAACCGGTTCATGGAAAGACATTAACGTATCGGGTCCCGCCGATCCGATTACGCGCAATTATGTCAGTTTGGCGGTAGAGCATGGCACGAAACCGACGGACGCCGCGTATTCCTATGTGGTGCTGCCGACATTGTCGCCGGAAGCGACGCAAGCGTACAGCGAGAATCCGGACATTCGCGTCCTGAGCAATACGGCAGAAATGCAGGCGGTGGAAGAAACGAAGCTTGGCCTGACAGGCATCAACTTCTGGCAGCCGGGCGAATTGGGCCGCGTGCGCGCCTATCAACCCGCTTCGGTGATGGTGAAGGAGCAAGCCGACGAATGGACCGTGTCCGTATCCGATCCGACGCAAACGCAATCCAAGGTAAGGGTGGACATTGCCGCAGTGGCGCTTGAGGAATTAGCCAAGGATCCGACCGTGACCGTATTGCGGACTTCTCCGTCGGTTCAACTGGAGATTGCCACGGGAGGAACGAAAGGCCGCAGCCATGTCATTAAGCTGAAAGTCGATCCCGACGCGGAAACGGAGCTTCCCGAAGAAGGCGCGCTGGAGCCTGACGACGCGGCCAAAGTCCGCATTAACGTAGCGGAAGACACGTTCGTGAACGGCGGCAGCGAAGAGAATACGAACTTCGGAACGAGAGGATTCCTCAATATTCGCAACGGAAGCGGGAACTACGACCGCCGCGTGTTCTTGAAGTTCGATCTTTCGCACCTTGCCGATGAAATTGAACAAGCTACGCTTCATGTTTACGGTCAAACCAAAGACAACAACGGAACGCAATCCGATATCGGCGTGTTCGAGGTACATGACGATAGCTGGAAAGAAGACACGATCACCTATAAAAATAAACCGAGCGCAGGCGAACGAATCGATCTGACGGCGTTTGCGTCGCCGGATCAATGGTGGACATTCAATGTAACGCCTTTTGTACAAACCAAACTGCAAGACAATAAAACGGTCAGCTTAACCTTGCAGCAAGTCGGCCGCGATCTGCACGCGGAGATCCGCAGCCGCAAAAATGAAGACGGCAAGTACCAAGCTTATCTGGACATTCTCCTTAAAGACACGGAAGCGCCGACGACAACGGTTCAATTAGAGGGAAGCGGCGAGACCGAAGGGGAACATTATAAGGAGATCGTTCTTCGCTTCTCCGCAGAAGATAATCCGAACGGCTGGGGCGTGCTGCGGACCGAGTACCGGATCGACGGAGGCAAGTGGAAGACGGTAAAGGACGGCAAACTGGCCGTTCAAGAGCAAGGCGTTCATACGATCGAATACCGGTCGGTTGACAAAGCGGGCAATGTCGAAGAGACGCAAAGCATTGTCGTCTCGATTACACAGCCGACGGTGCAAATCAGCGGACCGGTTGAAGTGACGGGCGGCGAACCGTTGGCGGTCGCCTATGGAATCAAGTCGGCTATGAAGGAGATGTATGCGCACGACCTGACTCTGCAATAAGATGCGAATCTGTTAACGTTCGTTTCCGCCGAATCGTTGCAGGAAGGGGTAACCGTTCTCGATACGCGGAACGATTCGGGGCAGCTTCGGCTTATTCTCGCCGGCGAAGGCCGGCCGATTCAAGGCAATCAAGACTTGATCAAGCTGACTTTTGACACCAATAAGGTTGCTGAGACGACAGAAAGCAGCATCGATATCGCCGGGGCGCGGATCGGGGACGCTAGCGGCGATGAGATCGAGGCGGTTGCGACTTCCTTCGTTTATAAGTTGAAAGCCGATGGCGAAGAACCCGGGGAACCCGGCGGACCTGGCGAGCCTGGAGAACCGGGAGAACCCGGGGAGCCGCAGCATCCTGATCCCGGATCGGGCAATAGCGGCAGTTCAAGCAGCTCGTCCGGTTCGAACGCAGGCGAAGCGAACAAGGCAAAGCTTAGCGATCTCGAGCAGCTTGCGAAGCTGCTTGGCCACGACAAGACAAGCATGGATTGGGATCGAATCAAAGCGCTCGACGTCAACGGCGACGGCAAAATCGACGTGCTCGATCTGGCATCGGTCGCCCGGAAAATGGCCGGCCCTAGCGATAGCCCTAGACGCATTTTCGCCCAAGGTCCGACCTCTTTCCACCTCGCTGCGAAATCGGGAAGCTGGAACGAAGGGGATGCCGTGAAGCTGGTTTTGACGGGGAAAAACGTACGGGACTTGTACGCCTATGAAGTCAAATTAAGCTTCGATCCTGATTACTTGGAATTGGTCGAAGCGGCGTCGGAGCTCACCGGATTCTCCGTTTCCCCAATTGTGAAGGACGGAGAGATTACCTTCCTTCATACGAAGACGGGCAATATTGCCGGGGAAGAGGGCGATATTGAAATCGGCGGCTTCACGTTTAAGGTGAAAAAGGCCGGCGCCACCGAAGTTCGTTGGGATAGCTTGACCGCTGTCGACCACAAGCTCGCGGCGCAAGACGTTGCCATTGGCAAGTCCGTACGGATCGGAGAATCGGCAGATCGGACAACCGCAGTCTTCAGCGATACTCAAGGACATTGGGCTCAAGCGAAAATTGCGGATGCGGTGCAGAAAGGCTTGGTTCAAGGGTATGCGGACGGAACGTTCGGTCCCGACAAGCCGATCACACGCGCCGAGTTTACCGCTTTATTGGCAAGAGGACTCGACTTGCGCGAAGAAACCGGGCTCACATTCGCGGATGCCGATCTTCTTCCGCAGTGGGCGAAATCGGATATTGCCAAGGGCGTTCATCAAGGATTTATTACCGGCTATGCAGATAATACGTTCCGTGCGAACCAAACGATGACTCGCATGGAGCTCGCAACGATGGCTGCCAAGGCGTTGGGTCTTGCCGAAGGATCGAAGACCGGGCTGACATTTGCCGATGCCGGAGAAATCCCGGCTTGGGCGCAAGGCTGGATCGCAGCCGCCGTGAACGAAGGCCTTCTCCAAGGGCGCGGCGATCATCGCTTCGCTCCGACAGCGCAGGCGACCCGTGCCGAAGCGGTAGCGGTCTTGTTGAACGTACTTCAAGCTCAGTCGTCCCAGTAAAGAAAATGTTGTGCGCGCACCTCGCGACATAGTAATAAATGCCGGTTTACGTACATGATACGTTGACCGGCCTTTTTATAGCTGCTTTGCTGGCTTCTTTATGTATATTCAAGTCAAATAATTGAAGGCGATCTGCGGGGACCTAAGCGCTTACCAAACTGACGATCCTTAATGGGCTCGAAACGAAGACGTTCCCAATCTAAAGAAAGTACGTGGCGTTATTCATTGGAAATGGGCGGTTTTACCCTCTTCAATAATAACTCAAGAGAAAAGAAGGACCCACCCTAAGGTTAGCGCCAGAGGTGGGCTCTTATCCGTTTCTGACTCAAGAAGGGATATCCCATCCAGCCAATTGTTCAGCCCAGTGTTAGCCGCACTCGGCTTCATTATTCATTGTCAGAAGCGCTTCGCTCTCTTGTCATCGGGCGCAAAAAGGAGTATAGTGGTGTTGTATTAATAGAGAGAGACTCGGTTTATTAATAAAAAGGAGAGATGGAACATGGCGCGAACGATCAATGAAGAGGAATACGCCAAAAAACGCAACGAAATTCTTGACACGGCGCAGCGGCTCATCCATGTCAAAGGCTACGAGCGGATGACGATCCAGGATATTCTGAACGAGCTGCAGATATCTAGCGGCGCGTTTTACCACTATTTCGGCTCGAAGCCGGCGGTGCTGGAGGCGTTCATCGAGCGGATTCGGGAAGAGACGGAGAAACCGCTTCTTCCCATTATCCGCGATCCCAAGCTGTCCGCCATCGAGAAGCTGCAAGGGTTTTTCGATACATTGGATCGGCTGAGGTCCGAGAACAGGGCGGCTGTCTTGAAGCTCGGGCGCGTGTGGTATGCCGACGAGAATGCCATTGTCCGGCAAAAAGTGGAGGAAGCCGTTCGCGAGCAGCGCGCGCCGCTGCTTACGGAGATTGTCCGTCAAGGCGTGCGGGAAGGCTTCTTCACCACAGCCTATCCCGAACAATCCGGCGAGGTCATTTTGTCTCTGCAGCAAGGGATGGGAAACACCCATGCCAAGTTATTGCTTTCGCTTGAGAAGGAACAGGATCCGCAGAACTGCATGGAACGCATTACCGTCACGTATGCCGCCTATATGGATGCGATCGAGCGCGTGTTGGGCGCGCCTTCGAATGCGTTGTATCGGTTGGATGCAGAAGCGGTCAAGGCATGGGTGACGGCGGAAGATTGAAGTCCAAATCTAACGTCGGATTGCGCAAAGCAATCCGGAAGGGAATGGTGAAGCCGTATGTTTATGGAGATCGCGGGAATAAGGAAGAGCTACACGTCTGGGACGATTACAACCGAAGTGTTAAAGGGGATCGGAATGCGGTTGGACAAGGGAGAAGTCGGCGTTATTCTCGGACCGTCCGGTTCGGGAAAATCGACATTGATGAACATTCTGGGCGGCATCGACCGCGGCGATAGCGGCAGCGTCATCGTGGACGGGATCGAAGTGCAGCGGTTGAACGACGACAAGCTGACCGACTACCGTCGCGAGCATATCGGTTTTGTATTCCAATTCTACAATCTTGTCCCCAACCTTTCGGTGGCGGAAAACATCGAAGTCGTCTCCAACATTAGCCGATCGTCACTGAACATCGACGAAGTGTTGGCGGCGGTGGGGCTGCAGGACAAAAAACGGCGCTTTCCGAGGGAACTGAGCGGCGGCGAACAGCAGCGGGTATCCATCGCGCGGGCGATCGTCAAAAATCCGAAACTGCTGTTGTGCGACGAGCCGACCGGCGCGCTCGACTATGGTACTTCCCGCAGCATCCTACAGCTCTTGCAGGAGGTGAACGCGCAGTACGGCACGACCGTTTTGATGATCACCCACAACACGGCGATTGCCGATATGGCGAACAAGGTATTCAAGCTGCGAAGCGGGGAAATCGTCGAAGAGCTGGTGAATGCGTCCCCTGTTCCGGCGGAAAGGATTGAGTGGTGACGATGCTGGTAAAAAAAGTACTAAGAACGATTTCGGAAAACAAAGCGCAATATGTCGGCTCCATGTTTTTGATTGCCGTTAGCTGCATGCTGATGGTCATGATGAACCTGGTCTCCGTGAATTTAGACAACACCTTCTCCGCGTTCAAATCCAACCATGCGATGAGCGATGCCGAAATCTATGTTGACGCCGATCTTGATATTGCCGGTATGGAGAGCCGTTTCAACGCCGAAATCGAGCAGAGCGGGGTTGCAGATTATGAGCTTCATCCCGGGCAGACCCTAAGAATTTATAGCTTCAACGCTCAGGTCAATGTTCCTGCCGTTACAAGCGGCCAACAACTTGGCGCCGGAGAGATTCTTCTCGACGAGCTGTTTGCGAAAACCAACGGCTATGAATTGGGCGACATCCTGCGCATTGGCGGAAAAGAGTATACGTATGCCGGAAATATGACGTTGCCCAACTATATCTATATCGCTAAGTCCAAGGAGGAGATGATCCGCGATCCCCAAACCTTCGGACTGGCCGTCGTTGGCAAGGACGATTTTGCAACGGTTCCCGATGCGACTTCCTTCTACGCCGTCAAGTTCAACAACGCCGAGGGTATCAAAGCTCAGGAAACCGCAATGAAAAACGATGTCCGGGAGCAAGGGGTCAAAATTATAAATTGGGAAAGCACCGCCAAAAATTTCAGGGTGTCCTATATTCCGATGGAAATCAATCTGCTCGGAAACATAAGCATCATGGTTCCCTCCGTGATTTTGCTGTTGACCTGCGTATTGACGGGGATTCTGATGTGGCGGCTGATTCAGCGCGAGTCGGTTATCATCGGCACTCTGTATGCACTGGGTTATCGGAAAAAAGAGCTTCTGGCGCACTATCTCGCATTTCCGATGATCGTAGCCGGAGCGGGCGCGATCGTCGGCACGATTGCCGGCGCGTTAGCGATGAACCCCATGTTCGACTTTCTGCTTACGGCGTTCCCGATGCCCAAGGAGCCGGTAGTCTATGCTCCCGGGATCTTTCTATTCAGTTTGCTGTTGCCGATTGCAGCGCTTGGCGTTTGCACGATCCTGGTTATTAACAAGGTGCTGAAGACTCAGCCGGCAGAGCTGATGAAGGGCGGCCAGAGCAATAAACTCAACGCGATCGAACGCGCGCTTCGCCTGGATCGATTCAAATTTGCGACGAAATTTCAAATACGCCAGCAATTCCGAAGTATTTCGAGAACGGTATTCTTGCTGTTCGGCGTCATTGTGGCGACCATGCTGCTGCAATATGGGCTTACGATGAAAAGCTCGGTCGATTTCATGCTGAACGAAGGCATAAGCAAGTTGTACAATTTAAAATACGAATATGTATTTACCGATTACCGGAAGGGGGCGCCGCCGGAAGGAACCGAGCCATTTAACGCGATGTATGCGGTCATGGACGATGAAGCGGAAACCAGCTTCTATGTTACGGGAATTCCCGAGAACTCCACCCGAATCGTCTTGAACGATGCGAAAGGCAACAGACTTGCTGCCGACAAAGCGATCGTCACCGTACCGCTGGCACAAAAGCTTGGGCTTGGTATCGGCGATACCGTAAGCTTCTATAACTATGACGACGGAAAGAAATATGCGATTACGATCGAAGACATTGCGGACACCTACGGCGGGGAGTTTATCTTCATGCCTCTCTCCGAGTTGAATGCCATGCTGGGCTTCTCTTCGGACACCTATGTCGGGATTTTCAGCGATGTCCCAATGAGCTTTCCGCAAGATGAAATCAAAAGCACGAAATCGATCGAGGCGATCAAAGCGAGCTTTCACTCTTTCATTGACCAAATGGGCGGTATGATATACGGTCTGACCGTTTCGGCGTTCGTACTGGGGTTGGTGATCCTTTACATCGTCACAGGACTGGTGGTCGACGAGAATAAGGGAACGATTTCGCTGCTCAAAGTGCTGGGATACAAGAAGAAGGAAATCAACAGACTGATCCTGAACAGCAATACATGGATCGTCATCGTCGGCTATATATTGGGCGTACCTGTCTTGGTGGGATCCATTAACGCCATGTACCGGTTGCTTGCCGAAAGCTTGCAGATGGCCATTCCGGCCAAACTGAACATTGGGTATATCCTGCTGGGCTTTGTCATTGTTATGCTGACTTTCGAACTTGCCAAGCTGATGAGTAGCAAAAAGATCAACCGCATCCCCATGAGCGACGCGCTTAAGGCGGGAACGGAATAGCTTTATGCCCGCTTTTGTCACGCGCACCGCGCCATTGGCGTTGCATTAACTTTTCTTAGCAATCTTAAATATTTCTTCTACCGCCCTGCTCCCAAAATTCGCGGACACAGGATACGTTAATTGTGACAAACGGCTCGATTTCGGATAGTTTGCGGACAGACGATCCTTTATTCGCGGCAAAAGCGCAAAAACAAGCCCTCGAGGAATGAATAACGGAACCACTGTCCGCCTAAACAGCAAATAAGCGGTTTTGACGCAAAATAACGGCCGTACGGTCCGGAACGCCATTTCTCGATGCAACGCCATTGGTACCGTGCAGGTATGAATTGCAGCAAGGCGAACCAATTGTTACGGAATTAAGTTATAATGGTGAACGCCTTTTCGTTTCTGGAAATGGTATGGGCAAAGAGTATGAAGAAATCTTTGTTGAGGAACGTTTCAATGAGCACTATAATGGGACGTTCGTTGAATATAAAGTGAAGGATGCGGAAGGGAAAAGGATGTTGATTTTGCAGATTCAACCGGGCTTGGCGGAAAGCCTATAAGAACAAGCAATGAAGTGAAACGATTTGGATTACGGAATGGTTTTGATTCATCATAAAATTCTTTTGGTCCTGTTCAAGTCGATTGAAATATTGCATGCCTTGTGCTACGATGAAAAACAAAATGCGATGAAGAGGAAAAATTACAAAGGCGCTTATGTCCAGAGAGCGGAGGGAAAGCTGGAACCTTTGCCGTAATCCTTTGTAAGATGTCGTCTCGGAGCTTTTGATCGAAGGTCGAGTCATGCGTTGGCTCGATGAGTAGGCTCAAACGGAATGGCACACGTTATCGTGCCGCAGGTAAGGCCAATCCTTACCTCATGAGGCCGGAATCGCGAGGTTCCCGGCAAATCAGGGTGGTACCGCGAAATCTTCCCCTTTCGTCCCTTGGTGTACAGTTGCATGCTGTCTGCCGCGGATGAAAGGGGTTTTTATTTTTTAAATCGAATAAAGCGATGAAGAGAAAAAATGACGAAGGCTCTTATGTCCAGAGAGCGGAGGGAAAGCTGGAACCTTTGCCGTAAACCTTTGTCAGATGTCGTCTCGGAGCTTTTGATCGAAGGTCGAGCCAAGCGTTGGTTCGATGAGTAGGCTCAAACGGAATGGCACACGTTACCGTGCTGGAGGTAAGGCCAATCCTTACCTCATGAGGCCGGAATCGCGAGGTTCCCGGCAAATCAGGGTGGTACCGCGAAACCTTCCCCTTTCGTCCCTAGGTGTGACAGTCGAATGCTGTCTGCCGAGGATGGAAGGGGTTCATTTTTTTTCAGGGAGGAAGTTATATGGAACAGGGTTTTAAAATCGAGAGAGAGTCTATTGAGGATTCACAACATTTGATCAATGGATCGGAAGTTCTTTTACGTTGCTTGCTAAGGGAAGGGGCAGAATGCGTATTTGGCTACCCGGGCGGAAGCGTTCTTTACATCTATGATGCGATGGTCGGCAATTCGGACTTTCAACATATCTTGACTCGGCATGAACAAGGGGCGATCCATGCTGCGGACGGTTATGCCCGATCGACAGGAAAAGTAGGCGTATGTATCGCGACCTCCGGGCCGGGAGCGGCGAATCTGGTCACCGGCATTGCAACTGCATACATGGATTCCGTACCGCTTGTCGTCATTACGGGGAATGTGGCTACCGCAGCAGGGGGAACGGATGCATTTCAAGAAGTGGATATTGTCGGCATTACAATGCCCATAACCAAACATAGCTACTACGTACGCGACGTGCATGATCTGCCGCGCATTGTTCGCGAAGCCTTCCACATTGCGAACACAGGCAGGAAAGGTCCGGTGTTGATCGATATCCCCAAAGATGTATCCAATCAAAACATGGTGTTTCAGTTATCCGCCGAGATGCATTTACGCGGATATCATCCGGCTCCGAGTCCCGATCAGACGCAGATCGATAAGCTCCTTCAGGCCATTGCCGAATCGGAGAAACCGGTCATTATTGCCGGAGGCGGAGTCGTTTATTCCAATGCATCCATGGAGTTGCTGGAATTTGTCAATAAAACGAAGGTTCCGGTGGCAACAACACTGCTCGGTTTAGGAGCTTTCCCTAGCGCCCACCCTCTCTGGCTGGGCATGCTGGGCATGCATGGTACGTATGCTGCGAATATGGCCGTCCAAAATGCGGATTTGGTCATTTCCATCGGTTCGCGTTTCGACGAGCGAGCCACGATGAACATTGCCGGTTTTGCCCCAAATGCCAAACGGATCGCGCATCTCGATATTGATCCTGCCGAAATTGGAAAAAACGTCAAAACGGATATTGCTTGTGTCGGCGATATGAAAGCACTTCTCCATTGTGCCAACGCGAAAGCCCGACCGTCCAATTCGGACAGATGGATCAAACAGTTGGAGACGGATCAAGCAAAATATCCGTTGCGCTACAAAGATTCGGATACGGAGCTTAAACCGCAATTCGTTATCGAAATGATCAGCGAAACTACGCAAGGGGAAGCGATTATCACCACGGATGTAGGACAGCACCAAATGTGGGTGGCTCAATTTTATAAATTTAAACATCCCCGTTCCCTCATTACTTCCGGAGGCCTTGGGACAATGGGCTTCGGATTTCCGTCCGCTATAGGTGCTCAGATAGGCAATCCAAATCGTCTGGTTGTTTCGGTCAATGGCGACGGAGGGATGCAGATGTGCGCGCAGGAGATGGCGATTTGTGCGATTCATCGTATTCCCGTGAAAATTGTGGTCATTAACAATGAAGTGCTGGGCATGGTTAGACAGCAGCAGGAGGTCATGTACAGCAATCGTTTAAGCCATATCGACCTTGCCGGCAGTCCCGATTTTGTAAAATTGGCCGAAGCCTATGGCATGAAGGGGTTAAGAGCAAGCACCAAAGCGGAGGCAAGACGAATTTGGCAAGAGGCTATGGAAACACCCGGACCGGTGCTGCTTGAATTTGTGGTGCCGAAAGATGAAAATGTATATCCGATGATTCCCGGCGGACGAAATTTAGATCAGATGATATTGGGGGATGTCGAGTTATCGGATCATTAACTCCGGTAGGGTTAGTTGGAGTTTGTGGGGGATGGATAAGAATTCATCCAGCAGGGGTTTTATCTTAGGATAAGTCTGCAGAATGAATTGGCATTTTCACTGTCGTTCAAGCGACGTATTCGCGCTGCGGGGCTTCCGCCCTCTGGCTGCTAGATGTATAATCATGGAAGATAACTCAAGTGATATACGAAGCTGATAAATAGAGCTTAACTTGTGTCAAATTATCAGTCAAGTTTAGGAAGTGATAAACAAGCAGCCCGAATACTCATTGAAACGATTTTGTAAAAGATAAGTGCACCGCGGCACAAAAGGAATTAGAGTTACCTTGGAGACTGTCGATTTAATGTGGACACATTTTATTAATTTCCAAATCGCCCTCTTATATGGATTTTTAATGCAGAGGTAAATCTCTTGTCGAAAAGAAAATCGATCTGAGCATTTGAGAAGCAAATTAGAAAACTGTCCACAGTTAATAGACAGCCTCCTTGTTTTGTTAGCGTTAATGTAATTTGTAACATACGATTTTCTCTTGTTCTTTATTTTCTACAACAATAATTGTATCAGCCCAGATTCTTTGTTGGGCAACTACTAAAGAACCATACACACTTTCGATGTAAGAGAGATATGCTTGATATATAAAAAGTCCTTGCCGATTACGCCCTCTTTCAAAAGATAGAATTGGAGAATACATAATATTAGGTATACAATTTATCCACCATACAGGCTTCGAATGTCTTATTATTTCTGAAAGAAATTTCTGCAAATAAAGAGTGTATATGAAGACTTCATAAGATATTTCTCCATTGTCTTCTTCAATATCGGTAAGTAATGACTTGTTATCATCTGATATAAAGTTGGAGGAATAACGTATTACCTCAGCTTTATACTCTCCATTTGCATAAGCAGGAAACTTAGATTTGAATGGAGCTTTTATAAGGCTCTTCCCAAAATAATAATGCCAATCATCATTTAATTGTTTGAAGTACTTGTAAAACTCAACTGGATAAGCATTTTTATATTTGCAAAAACACTTGTAGAAACTACTAAACAAGTTGTTTTTGTTCTGAATAAAGTGTTCCAAGATATTGCTTTCCTCGTCCTGAGCAATGATATCTGTCATTAATTTATTTTGTAAAGTGGCGACTGGAGCGCCCGATCCAACGTAGCAGGCAGACGGATGGTTTATCTCGGTAGGAGGCGTGAATATCGACAGGACATGTCGTCGATGCTATGATAGTAACAAGCAGAATCAGGGATCGTGTGTGAAAATGAAGTGGAGGTGAACCGGATGAACCCATTAAGCGACAAAGCGAAGGTAGAGTTGCTACATGCGTTGGAAGGCAAGCAGTCGGGCCTTTTCGTGATTGATGGTAAACTGGTTTCCGTTGAAGTGGAAAACTTCGATCCAGCTATGGGCGATGACGGGAAAATGGATTTGGCTCAGGAGATTGAGGATTATCCTGAACTGAAAGCTTCGTTGCAGAATTATTTGGATAATCCTGATATGAAAGGCTACTCGGCCAGTGAACTGAAGGAGAAGCGTCGTGAGCGAAGAAAATAACCGGCCCTTTCGTGTAATTTTTAAAGAAGAGTTCGATGTATGCTTGGATCGAATCGAACGTTTTTTTGCGGAACAAGGGCCGGAACCGTTGCAATGGTGGTACACGAAGGAAATCGAAATCATCGACTACATAGAGAACTTGTTGGCGCTTAATCCATACGTGGGTCCCGCAGTTGAACGCGGCAGTTTCAAAGGGCTTCGGCGGATGACTTATGGAAGAAGCAGGCATGTGTTTTTGAATTATCTAATTTATTACGCTGTTCACGAACAGGATCGGGTTGTGGATGTCATCAATATTTTACCCGCGCGCACCAAACGGAAACGCGTGACCAAGTAATCAATTCCAGTTACTCGGATTGATTCGACCGTTCGGATCGACGGTCTTTTTTTATGTTTACGGTTAACAAAAAAATATCTCAGTCACAGGCGCTAAAGAAATGAAGAATAATCGGAGGTCTGTGTCAGAATGAAAAACCCCTGTATAATGAAGCGTACAAGAGAAAGACAGTTCAGTACGTCAAGGAAAGCGGAAAGGCGGTGGCGGAGGTCGCCCGCGAACTAAAAATCAAGGACAATACGTTATACGGCTGGATGAAGAAGTACGGCGGTGAGCCGGAAGTCGTTGAAGGGTTCGTTATTCCGGGACGAAACATATGCACGCTAATAGCCCGTAAATCCCCTTGTTGCTCGTGTAACGAAACTGAAGCACGCTAATGAGGGGAAAAAGGCGGTAAAACGGCCGGTTTTCAATGAATAACGATGCGTACTTTCGTTAGGATTGGGACGTCTTCATTATGAGCAGAATAAGGATTGCTAGTTTCGTTAGCGCCGAATGCGCAATAAAACCAGTTCCATCACCGGTGGCGGAATTCGGCATTGTGAAGAAAGCATATGATTCGTTATCGGAGTTGGGATCAAGCAATCACTTTGCTTGTTTTTTGAATGACATACCTGCTTATTTCTACCCAGAGCCAGCTGTACAACAGCGAGAACACATAAACCATTGCGATGGTACTCAGGTTAAATGTAGTTGAAACGGCTGGGCCTAGAACAGGAAATCGAAAAACGTAAAGCAACAAAAGGATTCCTGCCCACAAAGACAACGACCCGGCAATCACCGCCGATAAACGTATTTTCAAATATAACAGCGAACCGCCAATCCCAAGCCCCAATATGCCTGTCGTGAAAGGAAACACGATCAGTTCGCTCGGTTGGATAAAAAAGAGAAGCAACATAGCGAGCGCATAAGCGGCCAGGCCGGAACCGAGAGAAAGGACGGTGCTTAACACAATGGGGGCTGTGGCGAGGGGACTAAGCAAGTAGCCTATCCCCGGTAGTAACCCTCCCATGGATTGGAACATGGCGGATAGCGCGGCAAGAAAAGCGACAGTAATCATTTTTCTTGTGGCAGCTTCGGCTGCTCCAAAACGGGCGTTCATCTCTGAAACTTCTATACATACCGGCTTCAACCAATATTTTTTCATCGGGTTCATCGTTTCCCAATTGCTCCTTTCAACAGGATATCGATCAGAAGCAGAACCAGCGCAGAAAAGATAACCATCCAATCACGCCAACGAAACTGCAACCGGCGTGCCCGGATTTTATTTCCCGGTAAGTAACAACGAGCGTCCATAGCGAGAGCCAATTGGTTCGCACGGCGAAGCGCGGCAACGAGCAGAGCAACGAGAAGCTGAAGAAGTGATTGTATTTTTGTTCGAAACCTTTTGTCTTGATCACGTGCGTGTTTCACTTTTTGCGATTTCAACATGGAATCCGTTTCGTCGACAAAGAGAGGAATGAACCGGAAGGCCACCGAGATCATAAAGACGAAATGATGAACCGGAAATCGTATGAGAGCAAGCGGGCGCATGACGGCCTCCAGACCGTCTGCCAGCTTTGTCGGGGCGGTCGTTGCACTGAGCACGAGAGCCGTTAGGATAAAAAAAATGAACTTGCAAGGCAGAATAGCCGCATGTTTCATATCGCCTAACAGCATGTGGTAACAAAACAGCGCCAGCAGAAGGGGGAGCAAACCCTTCAGGCCATTCCATAAATAAACTAGCGGCAACCGGGCGGCGAAAACGATTAAAAATCCGGAGATTGCATACAAAACCATGCTGGCTAGATCATTCGAACAGGCAACCAAAAATAAATAGGTCGCAGCAAAAATAAGTTTTGAACGAGGGTCCAAGTCCTGCAAAAAAGAGCGTGTGTTCATAGACAGCCCTAAAGACAGCAACTTCAACCATTGCACGTCACAGGTCCTCCCTAGAGAGATTAGCGATGAATGACATCAGTTGCTCTTCTTTATATAAACTTTCGGGCAATGGTTCGGCGGCCCGCTTCTCAAGTGCATCGATAAAACGGAGGAGGGGCGTTTTCACAAAACCGATTCGTTCCAGCCGCGGCCAGTGATCCCGAATTTTACAAGGGTGGAAATCCGCATACAATCGACCATGGTCCAGCACGAGAATCCGGTCAGCGTACTCGAGGGCTTCTTCAAGCCGATGAGTAATATAGATAACCGTCATTTTGTTCTCATCATGAATTCGCTTGATGTACGATAACATTCTGCTCCGTTCCCGGCTATCCAGGCCCGCTGTCGGTTCATCCAGAATAAGAATTTCCGGTTCCGCAACCAAAACTCCCGCCAGTGCAATCCGTCGCAATTCACCGCCGCTGATTTGAAACGGTGACAGGTCTTTGAATTGCGAATAGCATAACCCCACGGCTTCCATGGCTTGTTTTACCTGCTCGGAAACCCATTCCCGCCTCATGCCTAAACGATGGAGTCCGGCTCCGATATGGGTGAAAACCGTATCCTCGAGTACTTGGTGCTCGGGGAATTGGAATAAAAATCCGATTGCTTTCCAAAGGCGGCGGCGGTCGGTCTTTTTATTGACTCGGTAAGGTCCGATCCTTATTACCCCTGAATGAGAGGGGATCAGGCCTCCGATCATTTGTCCCAATGTCGTTTTTCCACTCCCGGTCGGTCCCATCATCGCTACGAACTGCCCTGCGGGAATATGCAACGAGATTCGATCAATGACTTTTTGATAAAAAGGGGTTCTGGCGGCCAACATGCAATTTACGTTCTCTACAACAATATCCATCACAGATCCGCGAATTCAAATTCGCTCATAGCAGGTAAATTCAGCCCTCTTAGCGTGGCGACATCACGCATTCGAACAGAAAACGGAGGGAGGAGTCCGGAATCCGTAAAAACGCTCGAATTGCGTGCCGCTGCTTGGGGCGTTCCATCGAACCGGATCATGCCTTTCTGCATAACGACAAGACGATCGGCAGTGAAAATCTCTTCGACCTCATGGGTCACCTGGATAAGTGTGACTTGGTTGCGATGCAGTTCGGACATGATCTCATGAATTTGTTGCGCGCTTTTGGAATCGAGCATGGAAGCAGACTCGTCAACAATGATCACTTTCGGCTCCATCGCCAGAACTCCGGCAAGCGCCAACTTTTGTTTTTCCCCGCCGGATAGCAAATACGGAGGATGATCTTTCCGTTCATAGAGCCCAAGCATTTGCAAGACGGAGCGGCACCGGGCATCTGCTTGTTCCGGGGAAACGCCGATATGATGCAAGCCAAAAGCCGTATCCTCCCAAACGGTCGGACCGACAATTTGATTCTCCGCGTTTTGGAACGCCATACCAACATGTTGGCGAATATTCCTTAAGTGCAGAGGGTCGCATGTCAACATTCCGCAAACAGCGACTTCTCCCAATGCGGGTTGAAGAAGGCCGTTAATCAATCGAACCAGCGTTGATTTTCCGGAACCGTTTCCGCCCACGATCGTAAGCCATTCTCCTTCATAAACGGTTAAATTGATGTCCCGAAGTGCCCAATCCTGGCGCGAATCGTACCGAAACGATACGTTTTTCAACGAAATCACGTTTTTCATCGTCCCCTCCGGCTATTCATGGAACAATTTCAAAAACAGTCCCTTGGTTAGCATCAGTCACTTTCATAGAGCCGTAAACCCCTAAATAGAGTCTGGTTTGATTCCGATTCGTTCCCAAACTAACATAATAAGCGGATTGAGACCCAAAATGGTAATCGGTTTCAATAATAGTATAATGATTTAGTTTACAATCTGTTCTTAGCCTCGTATAAGCTAAAGCCCCTCTAACCGGAAGTTGAGATTCTTTGTCCCGAGCCAGATCGGTAAACACAACGCTTCCCGATAAAGCGGGGATTGCATTTCCCATATATGGCTGGACTCCTGTAAGCGCAGTTGCTTTAAACTTATCGGTACGGGGCTCTTCATGATAATAACTTGTTAGAGGCAGAAGACGCCGTACTGAAGTTTTTATCGCTTCATCGTAATAAGCAATGGTTTTCCGATTCAAAGCGGAATTTGCAGAGCAGCCTGTTATGGTCGCGGTAGGAAAAGCGCCCTCCCACCCTCGCCAGCCAAAGTTAATAAATCCTTCTTGGTCAAGTTCCGAATTCATGAAATATGCTTGAACAAGCCGAGTAACCGGTATTGGTTTATAGTGTACGAATGAAAAAATCGACTCTACGAGATCCTGTCCGACATTTCCCACGTATTTGATATACTCGTTATAAAACCATTGAAATGAAATGCCTGGTATATTGCGAACCCCTTTGGCTATGACCGTAAGCGTTTCCTGAATCGGTTCGGGCAGCTCATGAAAACGTGTAACGATGGGCGGATTATCGATCAATGTATTTCTACCTACATCAATTTCGATGATTTTACCTGCGATTTCCATATCGTCTTGGCTTAAATTAAACGGATCGTAGCCTGATCCGCCATCGCCGGTTGTCAAAACAAGTCTTCCTGTTTCAGGCGAAAAGTTTAAGCTATTGACACCATTATGGTTTAAAAAGGGTCTTCTTATATTCAGCAATGTCCGCCGTTTTCGAGGTTGGCCATTCGATTGCAGAATCCATTCTTCAACCGTATCAATATGATCGTATTGAGTTTCTCTATTTGTCCACTTTAGGTTTAAGGTTTCGGGATCGCAAGGATTAGGCTTAAAAGATTCAAAAGGACCTGGAAGAGCGCCCGGACCTTGGGTTCCGGCTACCGAATAATGGAGATAAAACAGACGATTATAATAAAAATCGGGATGAAATGCTAGTCCCAGCAATCCCCGTTCATCATATCCGCCGCTAGAAGCACCTAGTTGTATGATTCGTGGGCGGATATCTAAAAAAGTTCTTGTTGCTCCGTCCCTTATGTAAAAGATCTCTCCTACCTGGGTTGCGATAAATAATCTTTCGATGGAGTCACCCGGAAGAATCGTTGTTTTCAAAACAGTGGGTAAATTCAGCTTACTAGCAATGGGCCGCAAACTAACTTTCGCTTTTACCAATTCCCTTTACCCTCCTTTTGATTGTTTTCTTCTATAAAGAATATGATTGGAACGGTTTATTATTCCCCGGGGTACCCGGTCCAACGGCATCGTCCATACAGGAACAAAATATCCCATGCATCTTATTGCATCGAATGCTTTACTGTATTTCAAGCCGATGATTCCGATAGGGAGGAGCAAAGCTTAACGGACTTTGGAGGCCTTAATTTATCCAATACCGCTGCTTGGGTGAAGTTAGCGGATTTTGAGGGCTCTATTTTGTAGAAATTTCACAAAACCAAGGATTCTCAGGCCGATCACGATATGTTAACGGGTCGAAAATCCGTTAATTCCAAAAAATCGACTGGGATTCGAAAAATAAGACCTTGGAAATCCGTTATCTTTTCATGACACCACATCCAAGCTAGAAGATTTATTGCAACGCTAATGCATGCACCACGGTTTTCCATGTTATTATATTAGGAGAAAACTAAGAAGGAGTGGAGTCATATTAGAACTAACTTTCTTGTTTTGATAATTATTTTTTCTATAGTTATTCTAAGCGGATGCTCTACGAGGGTTCACGTCAACACAGGACCGACAAAGGAATATATCCAAGATATACAAGAACTATCGGGTAAAATTAATAAAGTAAAAGTCATGTTTCAAAGGCCGGATCTATACTGTCAAATCAAACTTTCGGAAGAACCGAGCGACGAATTAATCGATGCCATTCTATCGAGAACGAAGGAATTTGCAACGGTTGAGAATATGGACGAGATTGCCAACAAAATCAAATGGAATTTGGAGATATCTACAGTACACCTGACCATAAATACGGACGACGACGAAGAAATCGAACATGAGTATTATGCAAAATATTTCAAAACATTCGATGCGAGCAATAAATCGGAGGAAAATATTGAAGCATATCAATTTTGGTATGAGGTAGAAAAATAAACATTTGCCTGTAACGCTGGGCACAGCATGTAACTCTCGGGTTCATTGATACAAGTTATGTGAGACCAGTGCAAGATTATATATATCTTAGGAGGGACACTTATTTATGGAAGACTGATGATTTTACTACAAGTACATTTACGGTTGGTGGCAAACCTTTTTTTTCTACAATTGGTATAGAGGTGGAGAACATAGATCGAATCATTCATTCGGTTTTAAATGAGCGGCGATTATGGCCGCCGTCATTTAGGCCGACAATATAAATGAAGGAAGGAGATTTATAATGAAGAAAATCATGAACAAACCTGAGACTCTGGTTCGGGAAATGTGCAATGGGCTTGTGCTGGCGCATCCTGAGCTGGATTTCAATCCGAAATTCAAAGTGATTTCCAAAAAAGAGATCCATCCCGACAAAGTGACGCTGATCAGCGGCGGCGGAAGCGGGCATGAACCGGCCCATGCCGGGTTCGTAGGGAAAGGGATGCTCGATGCGGCCGTATGCGGCGATGTGTTTGCTTCTCCGTCCCAAATCCAGGTGTATCAAGCGATCCGCAGCACCGCAAGCAATAAGGGAACGCTGCTTATTATCAAGAACTACAGCGGCGACATCATGAATTTTCAAAATGCGGCCCATCTCGCCAGCGAAGACGGCATTCAAGCGGATTATGTCAAGGTAGACGACGATATTGCCGTCGAAGACAGTCTCTATACGGTAGGGAGAAGAGGGGTTGCCGGAACAGTTCTCGTTCATAAGGTGGCCGGGGCTGCCGCGGAAGCCGGACTGTCTCTGCCGGAAGTAAAGGAAGCGGCGCAGCATGCGATTAATCATGTTCGCAGCATCGGCTTCGCTTTTACTTCCTGCACCGTTCCCGCCAAGGGATCTCCGACGTTTCATATCGAAGAGGACGAGATGGAATACGGCGTCGGCATTCACGGCGAACCTGGAATACGCAGGGAGCGAGTCGTGCCTGCGGATGAACTGGCGCAGCGGATGGTGACGTCTTTGCTGGACAACTTGCGGATGAACGATCCTGCGGAACAAGATGTTGCCGTCTTGATCAACGGGTTTGGCGGCACGCCGCTGCAGGAACTGTATTTGCTCAACAATTCCGTGACGCGCGAATTGACGGCCAGGAACAAACGGGTATTCAAGGCGTTTGTCGGCAACTATATGACCAGCATCGATATGGCCGGCGCGTCGGTGACGATCATGAAGCTGGATGAGACGCTGAAGAAATGGCTGTCCGCGCCATGCGATACGCCGGCGTTGTCGGTCAAAGGCCCGTTCGAGCCGGTGAATTATACCGAGGTCGTGCGGGAAGAGAAGGCAGCGGGGGCCGTATCGTATAAAAACAACACGGATCGTGCGGCAGCGGTCATTCGGAATAACCGGCTTTCTTTGCAAAATATCGTCTATTTGATCGATCAAATGAGCGAAGTCATCATCGAGAACGAGGTTCCGTTCTGCGAGCTCGACGCCCATGCCGGAGACGGCGATTTCGGGATGAGCGTCGCCAAGGGATTCAAGCAGTTGAAAGCGGAGTGGAACGATCTTCTAACCCATCATCTTAGCGATATCGGAGATTTCCTCGACGCATGCTCGATGATCATTATGGAGCATTGCGGCGGGGCCTCCGGGCCGATCTGGGGATCGGGGTTCCGCGCGGCGGGCAAGTATGCCCGGAAGAAACAGGAACTGTCCGTTCAGGACGTCGCCGATATGATGCAGGCCGTCGTGAAAGGGGTACAGGACACAGGCGAAAGATCGTTCGGCAGAGGGGCCGTTGTCGGAGACAAGACGTTGATCGATGCGCTTGTGCCGTTTGCGGATGCGTGGACGCGGAGCGCCGAACAAGGCGACGAGATGAAGCCGGCGGCGACCAAGGCGGCGGAAGCGGCGGTTCTCGGCGCGCGGCAAACGGCGGACATTGTCGCCCGAATGGGAAGAGCGGGCGCCGTAGGGGAACGCAGCATCGGTTATCCCGATGCGGGCGCTTACGCGCTCGGGGTGATTTTCACGGAGCTTGCCAAAGCGATGCAATAATCGCGCCGGCCGATTATTTTGGCGGGTCGATGTCTTGGCGAAGCCCTGAAACCTGTAGTGATGAATTGAAACCACGAGGTAATGATGAGAATTGGGATCATGAGACATTATAAAGTGAATATCAATACAAAGAAGTACTGGATGACTTCGAATGATTTCTCGGAGTGGGTCAAACAGTATGATGAGTCAGACATTGACCTTACGAATATAACAACAACGAAGATCCATTGGGATGTTTGTTATTCGAGCGATATGAAAAGAGCGGTCAAAACGGCCGAAACGATGTATAAAGGCGAGTTAATTACGACAGATTTACTCCGGGAAATTACCATTCGTTCCATGTTTCGCTCAAACGTCAAGCTGCATTTGAATGTTTGGTTAATCTTGGGGAGATTTGCGTGGTTAATCAACCATCCATCGCAGGAAGAGAAGTACTCCACAATGGAAAGAGCCCAAATATTTCTGAACACCGTAGAAGAAAGCGGCAAAAACGATGAGAATGTCTTAATTGTCACTCATGGCGCTTTTATGACGGTGCTCCGACAGGAGCTTTTACATCGAGGCTATATAGGGGATAAATTTACAAAGCCCAGCAATGGACGGATCTATACGTTTGAAAAGAGCCTTTGAAGGTAAATTTGAAGCCATGTACTTTATATTCGGTTAGAAGCCGTGCGCACTAATGATAAAAGAAACCGTCTCTTTATACGGAGGAGACGGTTTCTTTGTACATGCAAAATAGGCGTTTATTTGATCAACTTGACTAAATCTTCGAGCATCCATTCCATCGCGGCTGTGCTGTAATCATTCCATCTTGCGCTTTCTACTAGCATGACCTTATCGTTCTGTACCGCAGGGATGTTCTTCCAAGCGGTCTCTTTCAGTTGCTGATACATATCGATATCATTCTGCCCGTCTACCAGAATGAACAAGCGATCTGCATCGGCTGCATAATCGACGACCGCTTCTTCCGAGATTCCCTTGGATTCCGTTACCTTAGATTGTGCATCCGTAGGAATGAAGCCGATGTCTTCGAACAATGGCGTGAATACGGTTGTTGCATGCTGATAAATCGATTTGTTCCAAAACTGAAGAACGATCGCCTTTTCGCCCTCAAGGTGAAACGGTTTGAGCGCTTCTTTGGTTTGTGCGGCTTTGTCGGCATATTGCGCAAGCCAAGTTTGTTCTTCCGCTTCTCTGCCTAACCATTCGGCTAAAACGGACAAGTGTTCCCGCGGAAGCAGTCCCCACTTGGTCGCTATGGTAGGTGCAATTTTGTGCAATGCTTCCACAATTTCAGGTTTGAAATAGCTTGGAATAATAATCAGATCCGGCTCCAGATCGAGAATTTTCTCCATGGAGGGTTCGTCTCCGCCGACACTTGCGATACCAGCCATTCGCTCCGGCTCGAATTTATTCAGATAGTAGTCGTTCGTGCCGATTGGCTTGATGCCCAAGGAGAGCACTTCGCCCATGTTGCCGAGCACAACCATCTTCTCGGGCCTTGTTGGAATCTCTACCTCCCGATCCAGGCCGTCTTTGATTGTTTTCGTCGCCGCTTCCGGCTGGGCGGATGGTGCGGACGAGCCGCTGCCGTTGGCTGTTTCCGACTGTGAGGAAGGTTCGGAAGACATCGAAGGATTCTGAGAACTGCTGCATGCTGTCATAATAAGCAGAAGCGCAGCGATAAGTATGATTGCATAGGCATGTTTTCCGGTTTTCATAAATCTGCTCCTTTTTTTCTCCATTGCTGTAATATATGTAATAAAGCATCTTTAATTGATAAAGATTATCATTATCACTATGATCATTCTAATACAAGCAAACTCCTATTGCAATTCTTTGTTTATTCTCGGTAACGGCGGCCATCCCGGCGCCTAACGCCATAATGATTCTCGCGGCAATGAAGAGACCGAAGCCGGGCAATAGAAATGTCTGCAGATTTGCGGATAAATGATGGATGAATCTGGTTCTTATATGTTGAATCATTTCTGTTCATCTGGTATAGTATTCATTGATATTGATAATCGTTATCATTTAAAAGTTTGGGGATGAAGCGCAGCGCTTTGCCCGGAACCATGAAATTCATAAAGAACACATCGATTTATACGGGTGAGGAGAACGGGGATGTCGTACTGGACAGAAAGAGCAGGCATGGAAGAAACAGCTATAGAGACGGAGAAATTGCGGACACGGCCGCTCGCTGCGACCTTTATTTTGATCGGAGGAGTCATTGCCCTAATGCTCGGGATTGCGTTCTCCGTTTCCTTCGGCGCTTCGGATATTGCGTTCGTTACGGTATGGGAGGCGATATTCCGATTTAATCCTGACGTAACCCAGCATCAAGTTATTCAGGAGCTTCGGTTGCCGCGTGTACTTGGCGGAGCGATGGTCGGCGCGAGCTTCGCGGTAGCAGGCGCGCTGATGCAAGGAATGACCCGCAATCCGATGGCAGATTCCGGGTTGCTCGGACTCAACGCCGGAGCCGGCTTTGCATTGGCGTTATGCTTTGCTTTTCTTCCCGGACTTCCGTATATGTTTCTCATTTTATATTCGTTTCTGGGCGCCGCTGCCGGCGCCGGACTTGTGTTCGGAGTTGGATCGCTGGCCAAGGGAGGCTTGACTCCCGTTCGCCTGGTATTGGCTGGAGCAGCGGTCACCGCGCTCCTTACTGCGCTGAGCGAAGGGATTGCTCTTCATTTCCGCATCGGCCAGGATATCGTTTTTTGGTTTGCAGGCGGGGTAGCGGGTACGAAATGGTTCCAACTGAAAGTTATGTTTCCATGGGTCGCGGGAGCGATGATCGCTGCGTTGATCATGTCTCGATCCGTTACCTTGCTAAGTCTCGGAGAGGAGGTTGCCGTTGGTCTCGGGCAACGAACCCGCCTCGTCAAGCTGGCAGGTACGATCATCGTGCTCATTCTGGCCGGTTCCGCCGTCTCTGTCGTCGGCGCCGTCGGTTTTATCGGTCTGATCATTCCGCACTTGACACGATTCCTGGTCGGCGTGGATTACCGCTGGATTATTCCTTGCTCGGCGGTGCTCGGCAGCTTGCTTGTCATACTCGCCGATCTTGCGGCAAGAATGATCAATCCTCCTTATGAAATACCTGTCGGGGCTCTTATTGCCTTGATTGGGGTTCCTTTCTTCCTCTATTTGGTACGCAAGGAGAGGAGGGTGCTGTCATGAAAACGGCACAAACGTTAACTTCGGGCGAAAGAAGACATCGACAGGGCTTGATCGTGATGGCGATTCTGGCCGCGCTTATCATCATTTCATTTATGATCAGCATGAATACCGGCTATATTCATCTATCGCCATTGGACGTGTTGAAGACGCTTTTCGGCATGGGTACGGAGAAGCAGAGGCTTATTTTGTTCGAATTCCGCTTGCCGCGGATCGTCATTTCCATTCTCGTTGGCGCCGGATTGGCCGTATCGGGTTGCATTCTGCAAGGAATTTCACGCAATGCGCTGGCCGATCCCGGGATCTTGGGCATTAACGCCGGAGCCGGATTCATGGTCATGCTGTTTATCTCCTTTTATCCGGCGACTACAGCGGCTCCGGTATTCCTGCTTCCGGTGCTCGCTTTGGCCGGGGCCGGGGTAACGGCTTTGTTGATCTACACGCTTGCTTATAGGCGTCATGAGGGCATTTCGCCGACGCGGCTGGTTCTGACCGGAATTGCCGTAGCAGCCGGTATAAGCGCCGCAATGATTGTGCTAACGATGCGGCTCGATCCGGACAAGTATCAGTTCGTGGCCACTTGGCTGGCAGGAAGCGTCTGGGGGTCGAACTGGAAATTTGTCCTCGCACTGATCCCGTGGATTGCGGTGCTTCTCCCCTTCGTTTTTTTCAAAGCCGGCGTCATGAATGTGTTGAACCTTGGCGAGCAAACGGCTACCGGACTTGGCGCTCCGGTTGAGAAAGAACGGCTTCTGCTGCTTGCCGCAGCGGTAGGTCTGGCCGGATCCTGCGTCGCGGTAAGCGGAGGGATCGTTTTTGTCGGTCTGATCGGTCCGCATCTGGCGCGGCGGCTTGTCGGTCCGAAGCATCAGCTGTTGCTTCCGGCTTCCGCATTGACCGGCGGTTTGCTCATGATCGTGGCCGATACGATCGGACGCTCAATGTCGGAAATTCCGACCGGTATCGTCGTCGCGGTTATCGGCGCGCCTTATTTTCTCTATTTGCTGGCACGGTCGAAAGCGTAGGCCATCCGAATTTTATTCGATATAAAGCATGACAAGGAGACGGTAATCTATGAATACGGATCAAATTTTTGATGTGACGATTGTCGGCGGCGGTCCTGCGGGATTGTTTGCCGCTTTCTATAGCGGTTTGCGCGAGATGAAAACGAAAATCATCGAGTTCCAACCTTTTCTTGGCGGCAAAGTTCATGTGTATCCGGAGAAAATGATCTGGGATGTAGGCGGGCTGACACCGGTCACGGGCGCCCAATTCATTGAGCAAATCGTGGCGCAAGGATTAACCTTCGATCCTGAGGTCGTGCTTGGGCAAAAGGTGACTTCCCTGACTAAAGATGAAAGCGGTCATTTTATTGTGCATACTTCGTCCGGCCAGCGGCATTGCTCCAAGACGGTCATTCTTGCCGTAGGCGGCGGTATTCTGAAACCGACCAAATTAAATATTGACGGCGCCGAGCGATTTGAAGTGACCAATTTGCATTACACGGTAAAATCATTGGCTCGTTTCAAAGGGAAAACAATTCTGATTTCAGGCGGCGGCAATGCGGCGATCGATTGGGCGAACGAGCTGGAACCGTTTGCGAAGAAAGTTTACTTGACTTATAGAAAAGACATGCTGAACGGACATGAAGCTCAAGTAACACGGCTGCTAAACAGCACGGTTGAATGCTTGTTCAATACGACGATCGAAAAGCTGGTCGCGACGCCTGATCATGAACGGATTGACAAAGTATTGTTGAATCGCAGTGAGGATGGGGAGAAAATAGAACTGGCCGTCGATGAGGTCATTATCAATCACGGATATGAACGGGATAAGGATCTGCTGGAAAACAGCGAATTGAAAATTGCGATGGAGAATGAATACTGCGTAGCGGGGACTGCGATGAGTGAGACATCGGTAGAGGGGTTGTATGCGGCAGGCGATATCTTGCATCACGATGGGAAACTTCATTTGATTGCCGGCGCATTCCAGGATGCTGCGAACGCGGTGAATAAAGCCAAACAATTTATTGCGCCTGAAGCGAATGCATGGGGAATGGTGTCTACCCATAACGAATTGTTTCAACAGAAAAACCGCGAGATCATGAAAAATTTATATACGACATGAGAGAGGAGAGGTGAAGGCAATGAAACGCTTATATACCGAAAAACTAGACATCGCGTATTCCGACCGTTTCATCGTAGAGAATTTGAATTTGGCGATTCCGGAAGGTAAGATTACGGCGCTTGTCGGTGCGAATGGCTCGGGAAAATCGACGATTCTGAAAGCAATGGCACGGATGATGAGGCCGCAAGCCGGAACCGTATTCCTCGACGGCAAATCGATTCATAGCCAGCCAACCAAAGAGGTCGCCAAACAGCTTGCGATTTTGCCGCAAAACCCGGTCGCACCCGAGGGGCTGACCGTTTCAGAGCTTATTTCCTATGGCCGATTCCCGCATCAGAAAGGATTCGGGTCGCTCACGAAACAAGACAAGGAGATCATTCGATGGTCCATACAGGTGACCGGAATGGGCGCATTCAGCGATCGGCCGGTTGATCAACTGTCGGGTGGTCAACGGCAGCGGGCGTGGATTGCCATGGCGCTTGCACAAGGAACGAATATGCTGTTCCTGGACGAACCGACGACGTATCTCGATATGGCGCATCAACTTGAGGTGCTTAAGCTGCTGCAGCAGTTAAATGGGGAGCAGCAACGAACCATTGTCATGGTCGTTCACGACCTGAATCATGCGACCCGATTTGCACAGCATATGGTAGCGATCAAGCAGGGAAGAATCGTGAGCGAAGGGTCTCCAGAAGAAGTGATGACCCAGGAAGTTTTACGGGAAGTCTTCGGCATCGAAGCGGATATTATCCCCGATCCGCGCACGGGCGTGCCACTCTGCTTGCCGTACGAACTTGCACAAGCCGAAACGGGCCAAAGCATAGAGCAGCCTCTTGCGGAACCTCCGAGAAAAGAAGCTTCAGCCTAAATGATTGGTATTTCCTCTAAAAGGTTCGCCTGTCATGGAGCCGTCCCAAAAGGTCGTAAACCCGGCCTAAGGGGCGGCTTTCCGCATTCTCTTGATCGGACCGGACGGAATACACCTTTTTTATTCATCTTGGATAGGAAAGCTGCGCCATTTTTGACAAGTCGATCAATTTCAAGTAACATCCACTTTGTTATCAGCGAGTGAAAGTACGGAATGTATTATAATTTCTCGGGCAAAGTCTTTTTTGCATGTGACTTACGAAGAATTCAGTGTTGGGGGTGCAAATCTTGGATACTGTAACACGCAATCAAGTATTAATCGGCGAAGATGACGATCATATCAGACGTTTTATATCAATCAATTTATCGCATAATGGATTTATCGTGCATGAAGCTTCAACCGGAGAAGAGGCAATCAAAAGCTATTTGGCGCATCAACCCGATGTGATCGTTCTTGACATTATGCTTCCGGATACCGATGGATTTGAGATCTGCAGACGAATCAGAGAGAAGGATCCTGCTGTCATCATTGTCTTCTTAACGGCACGCGGACAAGATCTTGATAGAATCAAAGGGCTTGAAATCGGAGCCGACGATTATATTGTCAAGCCATTTAACCCTCTGGAACTTGTAGCACGTATTCATGCTATATTGCGCCGTACCGATGTCAGCCTGAAACCGCAAAGACATATCCTTCAATCCGGTCCCATTCGGGTAGATCTCAATTCCAATAAAGTGTTCAAGCATGACGAGGCAATCGATCTGACGCCGAAAGAATTCCAAATGATTCGCACGTTTCTTGAACAACCCGATACGGCATTATCGCGCAATGAATTATTGAATCTGGTATGGGGCGAGGACTTTGTCGGCGATCCGAAAACAGTAGATGTCCATGTGCGCAAACTTCGCGAGAAACTTGAAGATGACTGCTCCAAGCCCCATTGGATTGAGACGGTGTGGGGCTTGGGGTATCGTTGGAGGAAAGACGAATAGAGCCATGAGTATACAAAAAAGACTAGTCGGAAGCTACATGGTCGTGATTTGCCTTACAGTCCTCATTCTCGAGATCTTTCTGATTGCCTCGGTGAGGTTTTATTATTTTCATAATGTTGAGCGAATCCTGAATAATCAAGCAGAGCTGTCAGCTTCTTTTTTTCAGCAATATTTTGATGAAGAGGATCTGGAGACGCAATCAGACCGGTTATTGCAAGGGTTCGCTCACAATTCCGATGCGCAGGTACAGATTATTGCTCCTTCGGGCCGGCTGCTGCAGGATTCAAACGGATTACAAGGGAACGTCTCCATGACGGAATATCCGGATGTCCAAGCAGCGATCGGCGGCGCACCCGGGGTATGGAAGGGGAAGGATCCTCTGACCCATGAACCGGTATTAGCCGTATCTTACCCTTTAAAAGAACATGAAAATGGGATGACTCTGGGCGAGGTCAGGTTCGTCACTTCCTTGACGGCCACGCTGCATACCTTGCATCAGATTACGGTCCTTCTTATATCCGTCGGGATTCTTGTCATTGCCATCGTTACGGTTCTCGGGCTGCTGCTGTCCTGGACGATTACAAGATCGATTAAGGATCTCAAGCAAGGAGCAGACCGCATGACAGAAGGAGACTTCAGCATACGCGTGCGAAAGCGCTACCAAGACGAGTTGGGTTCGTTGGCGGACACTTTAAATATGATGGCTGCTAGAATCTTAAAGAGCGAAGAGCTTAAAAACGATTTTATCTCTTCCATTTCCCATGAACTGCGGACACCGCTCACTTCGATCAAAGGCTGGGTCATTACTTTGAAATCAAGTGGGAGGGACAATAAACTTCTATTGCAAGAAGGACTGGATATTATTGAATCGGAGGGCGACAGGTTAAGTCATTTGGTTGATGAACTGCTGGATTTTTCCAAATTGGATAATGGAAGAATCGCCTTGGAGCTTGGTCCTGTCGATCTTTCCGAATTGCTCCGCCATATGGGCAGGCAGCTTGGTCCAAGAGCGGCCCGGCAAGGCGTCTCGCTGGAAATCCAAACGGGTGAAGATCTTCCCCTTATCCAAGCCGACGTAAACCGTCTTAAGCAAGTATTGATTAATTTACTGGACAACTCGCTCAAATTTACAGCCCCTGGCGGTCAAATTCTTCTGCACGCGCACAAGGATCAAGGAAAAGTTGTTATTTGTGTTGAAGATACGGGCATAGGCATTGCTGAGGAAGAATTGGCGCGCGTTGTTCACAAATTCTATAAAGCAGATCAACATGCCGCGGGCAGCGGGTTAGGTCTAGCCATATCCGATCAAATCATTCGCCTGCATCATGGTGAATTGCGAATTAGCAGTACAGTGGGGAAGGGAACAACGGTTCATATTTTCCTGCCGGTTTTAGATTATTGAAATTTAACTATTTCATAACCACTTTGGGCCCGAGCGCCCTTAGAATATATAGTAACCATGCGGGGGAGATGATCGTCAGTATGCTTTATAAACCGGGTAGAATAGGGATCATGATTACTATGGTATGGATGCTCGGAGGATGCGGAATTCCGGCAACGCCTATCGATATGATTAAGCCTCCCTTATCCGTGAACAGCCTCGAACGCGATCGCATCAGCGATGAACTTATTCAATTGCTGCCCGCCCAGGCTAAGTTAGTCGTACCCGTGCAAGGCAAAGAGAGGCAGGACATCTCATTCGGAGATATGGATGGCGACGGGATCGATGAAGCTGTGATTGTATACGAAGAGAATAATCCGTCAGGAAAAGTATTGAAAGCTGCGCTATTCAAACGGGATAACAATAAGTGGCGAATCGTATCGGAAGTGAAAGGTTTTGGATATGGGTTGGAGTATGCCGGATTTTCGGATTTCAATGACGATGGTCTGCCCGAGCTTGCTCTTGCCTGGTCGCTAGGAGCGGCTGGAAATGGGCTGGATGTTTATGGATTGAACCATGATCAATTGGAGTTAATTAAGAAGAAAGAGTACCATGGAAAGCTTGATCTTGATGAGGAATAAATAACCAACGGATTGATTGCAGCGCATCGGATGGAGGTATTTGCGACTTGAGTAAAATCCGAGGACGCCCTGATTTCTTACTTCTGTTCGTAACGATCCTGTTAGTGGGATTTGGCTTGATTATGATTTTTAGCGCCAGCTCGCCGATAGCTACGATGAAACACGAAAGTCCATGGCATTACGTCATGAAACAAGGCGTATTTGCGCTCATTGGACTATTTTTAATGCTCATTTTTATGCGTATCCCATATACGTGGTGGAAAAAAGTGACCCCTATGCTGTTATTGTGCTCTATTATTTCGCTTGTTCTTGTATTACTGGTAGGAATCAACATCAATGGCGCGAAACGTTGGTTTGTATTAGGCGGTTATCATTTACAACCTGCCGAGTTTACGAAGTTAAGTGTCATTATGTACATGGCGGCCCTAGTCAGCAGGAAAGGAGAACATATTCGGGACTTCAGGAGAGGATTATTGCCTATTTTAACGGTTGCAGGTCTGGTAATGCTGCTTGTATTGAAACAGCCGGATTTCGGTACGGTGTTAATTTTGTGCTGTATTGCTCTAACGATCCTTATTGTCGGTGGAGTTGATCTGCGGCATCTTTTCCTGCTGAGTTTGTTTTTCATTCCTGTTTTTCTCTTTCTTGCCGTGAGTCAAAGTTATCGACTGCAGCGAATCGCCGCTTTTCTGAATCCGATGAATAACCCCTTGGGCGCGGACTATCAACTTATTCAGTCGCTCATTGCACTGGGGAATGGGGGTCTTACGGGGACAGGCCTTGGCAAAAGCATACAAAAGCTGTTTTATTTGCCTGAAGCGCATACCGATTTTATTTTTGCCGTTATAGGCGAAGAATTCGGGTTTGTGGGGACATCTCTCCTCCTGATTGTTTTCTTTCTATTCGTATGGAGGGGCTATAAAGCTGCTGTTCTATGTGACGACCCTTTCGGCCTCTTGTTAGGGGTAGGCATCGTTATGATGATTTTTATTCAGATCGTATTGAACATCGGAGGCGTAACAGGGACCTTGCCGATCACGGGCTTACCGCTGCCGTTCATTAGTTACGGCGGATCTTCGCTTATTTTATGCTTAGCTGGCACCGGCATCTTGCTTAGCATATCAAGAGATAGTTCCTATCGACGCAGAAAAGATGACGAAGAAAGAGGATAGGGAATCAACAAAATAGAGGTAGTATCAACATGTTCGTACGCAAATTTAAGAAGCTGGATAAATTCACGTTATTCATTTTATTGTGTCTGGTTGCCTGTGGAACCGTCTCGATATACGGGGCCACCAAAGATACAAATTTAGAAGGTCTTCATATAAACAATATATTTCTGTTTGCAGCCTTCTGCATTCCGATGCTGGCGATTTCCCGGATCGATTGCAGGGCTCTGCCCGGCAAATTGTTGTACTTTTTCTACGGCTTAGGCACAGGAATGCTTATTCTTGTTAAATTTACCGGAGAGAACATTAATGGGGCAGCCCGCTGGCTAAACATCGGCCATTTTCAATTGCAACCATCGGAATTCGCGAAGATCTTCACCATACTGCTTGTTGCTCATATGCTAGGTAAACGTGAAGGAATGAAGCTTCGACTAGTTCAAGATTTGATTCCGATCTGCATTGTCTTTTTGATTCCTACCATTTTAATTATGAAGCAGCCCGATTTAGGGACTTCACTTGTGTTTGTAGGGGTGTTACTAAGCATGCTGTGGATGGGCAACGTTCGATTGCTCTATATGATTGCGTTCCTCAGCATCATGGTCATTGCGATCGGTACGATACTGTGGCTGTTTCATACGAACCAGGAATTGCTAGCCAAGGTTGTAGAGCCGCATCAAATGTCAAGAATTGAGACTTTTCTTGATCCTGCAAGCGATCCCGACAAATCATGGCATGTCAAAAATGCTATGCGTGCAATCGGTTCGGGTGGTTTGACCGGAAGCGGCGGGTATTATATCCAGAGAGGGTTCATTCCCTATGCATATTCCGATTCGATTTACGTCGTTATCGGAGAGAATTATGGATTTATTGGATCGTCCGTACTCTTATTCCTATACTTTTTGCTTATTTATCGTATGGTTCAAATCGTCATGGAAAGCAGACACCTCACAGGGGCTTATATTGTTATCGGGATTATTGGGATGCTAGTGTTTCAAATATTCGTTAATATTGGCATGCTTATCGGATTGGTCCCGCTGACCGGTATTTCATTACCGTTTATCAGTTATGGCGGCAGCTCTTTGTTTATCAATATGATTGCCATCGGATTGGTGTTAAGCGTTTCAGCGCATAAAGACGAAGAAAGCCTCTCATAACCAAGCAAAAATCATAACGTGTTTATTTTCCGTCCGATGTCATAACAGGGGCACTCATTGGCGTACTTAGCCGTCTGACCAAACAACTCGTAAATATGGTGGGGGAAACGATGTCTGACAAAATGAAAAAAAGGAAAATGCGTAAAGTTGTAAATACCATTTGGAGCCTGTTTGCCGTAATCATTGTTGGAGTCGGCATCTATGCGGGATATCTGTATTATAAGGCGGATGCCGCGATACAGCGGATATCTTCCTCAGTTAAAACGCTTCCGGCGTTTCAAACGACTCCTGCGGATGAAATGACTGCGCCAATACCTGATCCGGGCATAAAACCGATGATGATTATGCTGGCGGGAATCGATAGCCGGGAAGGCGCCGATGGAATGATGAATACAGATGTTCTTATGCTTGTAAGTTATAACCCTGATACCCGCTCAGCCAGTCTATTGTCGATACCGCGCGATCTATTGATCAAATCCGAATCATCGCGTTCCCGCAAAGCCAATTATTACTATGCCCATTACTACATCAAGGATAAGTCCGAGGCCATTCCCACAACGAAGCAGTTCTTCAGCGAGTTGTTCGATTTGCCGATCGATTATATGGTTGTTGTCGATTTCAATGCATTGCGCAAGACGGTGGATGCACTAGGCGGACTTCAGATCGATGTGGAAATGGACATGAAATATAAAGACTCCGCAGACGGGACGAATATTGATCTACGTAAAGGACTGCAGACATTGGATGGCCAGCATGTGCTTGACTACGTCCGATACCGCAAATCGAATCAAGGTACGCGGGAATCTTCCGACTTTGCCCGCAATGAGCGTCAACAGCAGGTTATCAAACAGATTTTAGATAAACTGGGCGCTTTCAATGGAATAAGCCAATGGGGAACCATATTGGATATTATCGGTGAAAATGTAACATCGGATATACCTGAATCGGTGCTGCGCCAATGGATCTTGAATTTCCCTAAGTTAAAACCGAATCAAATGGAATCCTTACAAATGGAAAGCGTCTGGAAGAGTCCGTTTGTTTATGTGAAACAAGACGATCTTGCGGATGCGCTGGCAGCATTGCGGAAAGAGGCAGGTCTCAGTACTGACAGTAATCCAAAGTTCGAATCGATCGGGACGATGAATAAATAAAATGCTGCAAGGTGCGGGGCCGTTTTCATAACCCTTCGTCCTCCGATACATATTGAAATATGATGAAGGCCTTAATCCTAAAGTGCAGTACCGCTACTATGTATAACAATATTACATTCGCGTTGCGGGACTTTCGCCCCTTTGTTATTAGATGTATAATCATGGGAGAAAGCTTCGTTCGGTTGGTGGATTTGTAACGAGCTCTGTATCCGAATGAGGCTCTAACGGAAGTGACAGACGTTATTTTCCCGATAGAGCCTCTTTTTGAAATGTAACGGATCTGAGCGACCTTATTCGGGTTATTTCATGCGAAAAAACACGATCTATCATCAAATAGCGGCGTATAGTTCCGTTACAATTTCAAATGGGCCGAATTTTCGGAAATAGCGGCCGTGACATCCGTTAGAGTTACTATCGCTGACCCTGCTTGACTACTCAGACAACACACCTTATTGGAAGATGATGATGTCATCTTACCGGGAATTGTTGAAAGGAATATAAGTGAAAAGGCAATTCCATTATTGAAGAGATAATCATTACCGGACAAATTGATTGATCCGTTTCGTTTAAGCATCTGCATTTTCTGCTTTTCGCGCCTGTCTTTCCCACGAATTTTGGCATCGCTTTACTTACAATCGGCCCTGCAACTAATTTTACTAAGAGCACAACAATGATCCACATCATCGGAATAACCTTCAACGTATCGAAGTAAACCTCTTTGCTGAAGCCGCGTTCCAATCCAATCATAATAGGCGTGATCGTGTTCACTGTCTACAAAGGAGAATCGATATGATCAAACGATTTCACCATGCTCAAATTACAATCCCAAATGGAAAAGAAGAAGAGGCTAGGGACTTTTACTGTGGGATATTAAAAATGAAAGAAATCGCTAAACCCGAATCATTAATGGGTAGAGGCGGTTTGTGGGTACAAGTAGCAGATCAGGAATTACATATTGGTACGGAAGATAGGGTTGACCGTCTTCAAACGAAAGCTCATCTAGCGTATGAAGTGGATAACTTGCAAGAAATAGAAGTACTATTAAGGAAAAATGGTATTGAAATCCTGGAATCTGTACCGATACCCGGATATGAGAGGTTTGAATTTAGAGATCCATTTGGGAATAGAGTGGAGTGTATCAAACCGATCATGGAAAAAGCTTAGATAGACAGTAAAGGTGGTGTGTCCATGTTCATTGTTAAAGCAGACATCTCAACCCTTGATGAGTTAACGACATTAGCCTTGAAGCTATGGCCGGATCATTCGAGAGATGATATAAGGTCTGAGTTCGAAGAATTGCTGGAATCGGAAAAAGATATCTTTTATCTAGCATTCGTCGAAGGAGTTTATGTCGGGTTTATTCATATGTCTTTGAGGCATGATTACGTGGAAGGTTCGCATTCATCTCCTGTAGGTTATGTTGAAGGCATCTATGTGGATGACAAGTACCGAAGAAAAGGCATTTCCAAAAAACTGGTTGAAGCCGGGGAACAATGGTCAAAGTCGTTGGGGTGCAGCCAAATGGCGTCGGATACACAGTTGGATAACGATGGAAGCCAGCAATTCCACAAGAAGATCGGATTTAGAGAAGCGGGCAGGATTGTCGCCTTTATTAAGGATTTATAAGTGTTGTATCTGCTGCGGTGCGGGACATTCATTATTTAAGGAGGGACTTGAATTGAATCGGGATCAAGCGACTCAAATCATTCGCCAATATTTCGAATCATGGGTCAAGAAGGATATGGAGATGTTTCGCAGCGTGTTGCATGATAAAGCCATCGTAAGGGAGTGCAACGGTACTGTCATAGAGGGTAGAGACGAATTGACGAACTGGTTTACACAATGGAACGGTAATGACAATAAAGTGGAGTATTGGACTATAAAAAGCGTAGGATTTGATGAAATCGTAAATACCGCATTTGTTGAATGGATATTTAAGTGCGTTTATGACGCTCAAGAATATGAATGGGAAGGGTCTAGTATTGTTTATTTCAGGAACTCCTTACTCTATGAATTGAATGAATATGAGATGAAAAGGGAGAAATTTTATCCTTATAGAAAGACGATTTGACCCGTTTCACCACCCAAAGCCAGGCCATGAAGGCCTTTCATTCAGAAACCTGCAATGATGCGTCTTTTCGCCCGTGTTGATCGATTGCTGCGGCAATGCCTGCGAAAAGGGAGCTTTTTTCTCGCTTCGATGCGTTTTGAGTCCATTTCATCATACCGCTGCGCGGCTGACGACCCGTCGAGCGGGCTAACGAAACGTTAACACGCTAATGAGGGAAAAAAGGGGGGAGAACCGCCGATTTCCAATGAATAGCGATACGTACATTCGTTAGGATGGACATGTCTTCATTTTGAGCCCAATAAGGATTGTCAGTTTCGTTTAGCGCCAAACAAGGAGTACTGCGCGGATCGCCTCGAATTGATATTCGCCACGGTCAGTTGCCGGCCAATCGCGCATGGCAACCTTCACGAAATCGAATCCTCAGCCCTTTTCGATGCAACGCCAATGCCCGCAAGGGTTTTTTTTGTGCCCGTACTTTTTAATTCGGGATAATGGGATATATTCGAGTCATCAATCGTGTTGTATATAGGAGGCGAAAAAATGGAAAACAATTCTTTATTGCGTACGGATAAAGAATTGGCCGAACTATATCAACGGCATGCAGATTTAGTTTACAGGCTGTGCTATCTATATTTGAAACATCCCGTTGATGCAGAAGACGCTGTTCAATCTGTATTTCTAAAACTGATCAAATCTCAAATGGTTTTCCATGACCGCGAACATGAAAAGGCGTGGCTAACGGTAACGACCAGAAATTACTGTAAAGACGTTCTTAAACATTGGTGGAGAACTCGACGCGTAGCTTTAGACGCTTTGCCGGAAGTTTCTTCTTGGAATGGTGACGAGCCATCGGGTAAGGTGCTTGCACGACTGCTTTCACTTCCCGAAAAATACAAAACCGTTCTATATCTCTACTATTTCGAGGAGTACTCGGTAAAAGAAATATCAGAGATGCTAGGACGTAATGAGAGCACGATCCAAACACAGCTAGCTAGAGGGCGCAAACGCCTTAAAATTGATTTGGGAGGGAATTGCTTTGAGCAATAAAGATATTCATCGGCTTTTTGAAGCACTTACGCCAAAAACCGAACAAAAAGAAGAAATGTTTCGTAACATTATGATGCAAAGCCGGAATGAAAATTCAAGGACTAGAAGATTTACTCCCGTGAAACGGTTAAGATTTGCAGTACTGGTTCCCGTGCTCATGGTTTGTTTAACGACGACAGCTTTTGCAGCGGCATATATGGGGTTGGATGAAGCATTTTTAAAATTTCTCAACCCGGCAAATCATGAGCAGGCACAATATTTGTCAAATGGCGTTTATGTAGTTGACAAGCAGGTGGCAAAAGAGAATGGGACGCTTGCCATCAAACAAGTGATTGGCGACAGCAACCTGACTTATCTCTTAATGGACTTTACGGCTCCGGAAGGCACAGTTTTAAATGCAGCGCGATACCGTTTTGAGCATCCCGAGATTCGTGCAGATCAGAATTATTATAGTACAGAATTTAAGGTGCTGGACGATGGAAATCCAAATGACAATAAAATTAGCCTTGTCTTGAGTATCATGACCGAAAATTCAATAGCCGGCCAAACGGCTCATTTCAAATTCAAAGATTTACAAGCAGCCGATCCGTTTCCGGCGATTTTTGAAACGGTCATACCGGGTACTTGGGAAACCTCATTTAAACTGGATTTCAAGGAGTACTCCACCCTTTATACCGTCGATCAAAACATTACCATGTTTGGATATCAGGCAGTATTAAAAACGATCTCGGTCTCGCCCATTTCGATTTCTGTAAAGATTGAAAGCAGCTCATTGAAAGAGATTGACGATGCCGCCGACAAATTAAAGAAAATTGGCGAAAATAAATCTATGGATAAGTTTCCAATCACAATAAACTATGCAGATGGCACTTCGGAAACGACTGCTATTTTTTCCGGATTGTATTTGGCGGATAATATAAGCGGCCAAATCCTTACGATCAAAACTTTTGAGAATCTGATCAATGATAAAGAAATCGCATCTATCGTCTTTTTTGACAAAGAAATTCCGATTCAAAACTGAATGGCGCGATTGCTTCCATGGTTATCGGAGGTATAACCATGGAAGCGATTATGCTGAGTAACGATTCGCCACTTGACGAGCGAATATTCGGGTGATATATGGATTCGTAGTATCCTGCCTGCAGCGATACGATGTTCAGTTTTGCGCCGGTCGGGATTCCGCCGATCATACGGGGGATGCCAAAACCGTCATCAACACGATCGCTTCAGGCAATTTCTTATTCATATATCATAACCCAATATTTTTCTCCCGGTTTACCTTCTTCAATCACTTTCTTCCAACCGTTCTTCTCATAAAATTTCATCGCTTTTTGATTTTCGGATACGCACTTCAATCTTATCGGTGTCTTCATTTTTTCTACGGAGGCGCGAAGCAACAGGCTGCCTGCGCCTTTGCCCAAGAAATCGGGGTGTACGAATAAATTATGGATAAAGTTATCCGGCAAGTACAAGGAAGCAAATCCGATGATTTGGCGATCCTCCTCCGCTAAAATGATAAACTCGCCTTCCGTATCCTTATCGAAATCTTCTAAACTCATTTCTTCGGTATCCGCCCAATGAAAAGTTTTGCGACGCGATTCCAAATATACCTTTCTTAAATCAGGGTAATCGAATTCATTGGCTGCTCTAATTTTCACAGTTTCACTCTCGTTTCTTTTACATCATCGTTTCTAACCAGTTATTTTCGATTTCAATGGTATTTTTCCCTTCTCTTGCCAAACTGTTCTTTGCGCAACGTTGACATTCGATAAGAGTGTTATTATAATGGTCGTAGCAACTATAATCATGCCTATGATCATGGAGGACGGCCTTGGAATTAGAAAAATATATCGGCGTTGTTGTGCAGCGGGCGGCTCTCAAGCTGAATAACTATTATCAAAAGGTGGTCAACCCGTTCGATATTACGGTAGACCAATGGGAAATATTGGTCATCTTGTGGGAAAAAGAAGGGATTACCCAAAAAGATATTGCCGAAAGGCTGCACAAGGATCAGACGAACATTGCAAGAATGCTGTTCAAGCTGGAGAAGAAGGGATTTATTTATCGGGTGGTCCATGAGACGGATCGAAGATCTTTGCGCGTCTATTTGACGCCTAAAGGCCGCGATATTAAAGATGAAATACTTGCTCCGTCCATTGAAGCGTACAAGAACACCATCAAAGGTTTGTCGGAAGAGGACGTTGAGACGTTTAGGAGGGTTCTTGCCGTCATGTATAATAATGTAAAGGATTTATAGTCGGCTTGCTCTATGAAAACAGGCCATATAGTTGCTAAGACCATTATCATCAAGACAATTATATCTAGTCCTGTTATTTTGGGGTAGAAAATATAAAAACAGGCATTATACTTGCTGCGACAAGTAATGACATGACAAATAAAAGGAGAGTACGGGATGGAACTATCCAAAAAAGATGCAGGGATTTTTGACGCCAAATATCGGGCTTTGACGATCGGGATCATACTTGCCGTGACTACTGTAGCGTTTGAAGGGCTAGCGATTACCACGATTGCGCCGAGTCTGGCGCAGAAATTGAACGGCCTTCCTTTGTACGGCTGGATCTTCAGCGCTTTTCTGTTGGCGCAAATTCTCGGAACGATGATGATCGGGCAGCGGATCAATAAAAACGGCGTATTTCCATCGTTTGTCGTCTCCATTCTATTTTTTGTCATCGGCATCGTGATTGCGGCCACTGCCGTGAACATGGCGATGCTGATTGCGGGCAGAGTGTTTCAGGGGTTTGGAGCGGGAGCCGTTATTACATGCGTATATTACAGCATTACGTTAGGTTATCCCGATAAGCTAAGAACGAAAATACTCGCCATGTTTTCAAGCGCGTATATTTTGCCCGCGTTAATCGGCCCTTATATCGCCGGGCTGTTGGCCGAGTATTTGTCCTGGAGATTTGTTTTTTGGCTGGTGCTTCCTTTCATTGGCTTGGCTGTCGTGCTGACGCTTCCCGCTTTTCGTAAATTTTCGGCAAGAAAACAAGGAACCGTCAAGAGCGGCCGCAAAGAAGGATATGCGGTATTGCTGGCTGTTGGAACGGGCTTGCTGCTGGCCGGACTCGGTTTGATAACCGATTGGAAAGGGATGGCGCTTGCGGCGGCAGGAGTCCTTCTCATGATTCAGCCTTTGCGAAAGCTGCTCCCGGCGGGCACTTTTGGCGCAAGAAGAGGCTTGCCTGCGACCATTGCTTCGCGAGGCTTGTTTGTCGCTTGTTATCATGCCACGGAAAGCTATGTCGTCCTGGCGTTGACTGACGTGAAAAATCTGCCTGCGGATCTGGCGGGATTGATTGTGGCCGCAGGGGCGTTAAGCTGGTCGACGGCGGCTTGGCTCCAGTCCAAGCTTGATGCCAAAGACCATGGGACGGGACGGAACAAACGGGTAACGGCCGGTATCTGTTTTATGATCATCGGGGTTGCCGCGGTGATGCTTGCAATGGGCATGCCCGAGGGCGGAATCGTATTCGCGGTGTTGTCGCAAATATTCACCGGATTTGGCATCGGCTTGGCGCATCCGACGACGGGAGCGATTGCCTTGCAGCGTGCGAAAGCAGGCGAAGAAGGAGAGATATCCGCCAGCCTTCAGTTTACCGACGCATTCAGTCCGGGCTTAAGCATTGGGATCGGCGGCGCCTTGATTGCCGTTAGCGCGACGGCGAATTGGGGGTTGTTGACAGGAATCTTGTTGGCTTTGTCCCTTCAATTGCTGTTCGTGATCTTGAGTCTCGCAATTTCCTTTCGCATACGGCAGGCGACAAGAACCGCCACGGACAGGGGATTATCCAGTTCGGAATGAATGTTTTACACAAATAAGGGGCGGCTTAATAGTTGCCTCTTTTTTTGCATTCTATCAATTTAAAATAGTATATTATGCCATAGTTTTTGTGACATAATATTTCTTGAGGTGAGGCGAATGGCTGAAAACCGCTTGTTCCAAATGGTATATTTATTGCTGGAAAAAAGGAGCATGACTGCTCCCGAACTGGCCGAACACTTTGAGGTCTCCGTAAGGACAATCTATAGGGATATCGATATACTAAGCGCCACAGGCATTCCTGTTTATACCACACAAGGTAAGGGCGGAGGGATTTCCATACGGGACAATTTTGTGTTGAATAAGTCGTTCATTTCCGAACAGGAGCAAAGGCAGATCCTCATGGCGCTGCAGGGGATCAATATTGTCGACGCAGATAACACAAGCGCCGTGCTGTCCAAATTAAGCGGCGTTTTTCAAAAACAGAATGTGAATTGGATCGAAGTAGATTTTGCCGACTGGAACAGAACGAATAGTGTGTTTCAAACGCTCAAAAGCGCTATTTTCCAAAACAAAAAGGTCTCATTCCTATACTTTAGCGGTAAAGGGGAATCCGCGAACAGGACCGAACCTTTTGGTCAAAATATTCTTGCCGCATAACCAGTGGCTCTTTAAATCTTTCGGCGAGTTTGCAAAATAAATATAAAACCTGACACGGGATTGCAAGTTATCTATGCTACGATCAAATCAAAAATAGAAATGAGGTTTCGATCATGAAGCATGAATGGAGAAAACATGAAAAAGAGTTTTATCGTGTGAAAGAAGAACCTGAGATGATTGCGGTGCCTCGGCAAAACTTTATCATGATTAGCGGCAAAGGCAATCCGAATCTTGACGATTTTTCCGAAAGGGTTGGCGTACTTTATTCCTTGGCCTATCCGATCAAAATGCAGTACAAAGCGTTATGCATCAATAACCGGGAACAACGCGAGCGAACTGAATATGAGGATTACACCGTATTTCCGCTGGAAGGCATTTGGTCCTCTTCCAATCCGGACAACCCGTTAGATAAGGATAGTTTTATTTACACTATCATGATAAGGCAGCCTGATTTTATTACCAAAGAAATGTTTGAAACGGCGTATGAGGCGGTGGAAAAGAAAAAGCCGCACCCGATGTTGAAAGAAGCTGCATTTGATTCAATGGAAGACGGCTTGTGCGTTCAAATGCTGCACAAAGGTTCGTTTGACGACGAACCGGTATCGTTCGCAAAAATGGATGCGCTTGTCGCTGAGAAAGGATTAAAACGGGCGAACTATATTCATAGGGAAATCTACCTTACCGATGCCCGAAAAACAGCACCTGACAAAAGACAAACGATTCTGCGTTATCAAGTGAGCGGGGATGTGAAATTCGAAGCAAACGTTCCGTGGGTCATTTCTGAGAAGTAGGAGGAGTCTATCTGAATACAAGCAACCGCGATTTTAAAAAGTATACAATCCGGAGTATCTCTGATTATCTTGAGGTTATTAAGGAGATCAAAAAAACGGAAGATGTGATATGGCTGCGCGGACAGTTTAGCGCCTCTTATCAGTTAATTCCTTCTGCAATGCGCGAAACTTATAGCTTGCACGACCGGTTTGGCGAAGGTATGCACCCTTTTGATGTAAGAGGCAGGGGAGAAGCCGTAGCGTTTCTGCCCTACCAGAAGATGCTTCAACAATTTAAAGAGCTTGCGAAAGAACATTTTGGAGAACTGCTTAGGGTCGAGCCGAAGAACGATCTCGAATGGCTTTTTCTGGCTCAGCACTACGGAATCCCGACTACGCTTCTGGATTGGACGACCGATCCGTTGGTTGCGTTGTTTTTTGCTACACAAGGAACGGTTGATCCGGCTTTAGATATTCCTGTGAACAAAGCAATCCGCGACTTCGATCGCAATTCTTATTCGCAATACGGAGCAGCTATTTTCATCATTGATCCCCGAAAGATTAACGAGCAAACTTCGGAGGTAAAGTGGAGCGAGAGTGAAGAAAGAGTGATCGAGGTGCTGAATATAGCGGATGATCAACATTATGAAGTGTTCAAATCTTTTATTTATCCGTCAAAAGAACAGGATTTTCAACTGCCGTTTTGTACTTTGGGCGGCGAAATTGATCGGCGCATCTGCAGGCAATCCGGGAATTTTACGATTCATGGTCTACAGATCAAGGCGTTAGATTATTACGATGTTCTTCGGGAAGCCATGCACAAAATTTTCATCCCATATGGTTGCTTTAAGGGGATCAAAGAAGCGTTAGACATTTTGAATATTAACGAACAATCTATTTACGGTGATGGTACACTGCAATCACTGGCCTCCCCCATTAGTCAGGAAGGCAGAAGCGCTTTTCATAAAAGGTTAGCCAGCATACTGCAATCATACGAAAGCAGCGCAGAAGCTCTCTTTGTTGAGAGGCTTCAACATCAGAGTGAATAGCAAAATTCGCTAGATAAGTAAGCAGGTTTCGGAGCGTATGGAGTTCGTAAGAACTTTGTAGGCTCCGTTTTTTTATATTCAAATCGAACCGCGTTTGATAAAATGATTGGTAAGGTTAATCAATTATGGAATTTCATTATGAAACTTTTTAATGACGGTTGCAACATAAAGAGGAGGGGTATCCATGTATGTTTATGAAGGAGTCGAAAAAATTGATCCGATCGAAAGAGAGAAACAGCATGCTCTCACGAAAGCACTTTGGCAACAACTAGGCGAAATGGGCATAAAAACAGGCGATAAAGGAAGAATTGAAGGGTTTTTCACTTCAACATCCTATGAACAGGCTGTGAAGTTACAGGCAAGTCAAGACGAGGATTTCAAAGCGACCGTTTACGAGGATGAAGAGAGCCCAACGTACATGATACAAATTACAACTCCTGTAGTTAGGTTAAGTGTTGAAGCATTAGTAGAATTAGCTGATATATTCATGATGTCCGCCGTCGATACCCAGACTACGTTTGATGGGTTCCAATTAGATGTTAACGAAATAAAGAAATTAAACGCCCCTTGGTGGAAAATATGGTGATTCTCGCTGCCTGATAATCAGCTTGTTGCTTATCGTCTTTCAACCGCTTGCTTTGTTCGTTCCGGTGAACGATAACAAAATAAACGAAATCATGATGACGATAAAAGTCCAAATCCAGGCAAGATGCATTTGATTCGTTTCAACCGCAGTATAGATTACGGTAGGGATCGTCTGGGTCCTGCCCGGAATATTGCCGGCGATCATTAACGTAGCCCCGAATTCCCCGAGCGCCCGCGCAAATCCCAGCGTATACGCCGTCAACAAGGAACGCCCTGCGAGCGGCAAAGTAATCCTCCCCAATACTTGCCGTTCGTTTGCCCCGTCTAACCGTGCCGCGTCTTTATACTCCACAGATACGGAGGCGATTCCGACTTTGACCGTTTGGTATACCAATGGAAATGAAATGACAATCGCGGCGATCACGGCCGCATACCAGGTGAATATGACAGGTTGTGCAAACAGCCATTCCATGAGCCGGCCTATCCAACTCTTCCGGCCAAGCAAGGTTAGCAGCAGAAATCCAACAACGGTCGGCGGAAGAACAAGGGGCAGCATAAAAATCGTTTCAAGAACGGCTTTGCAGGAAAAATGACGCTCGGCCATCCACGAAGCGATCCAAATTCCTGCGATTAAAGTCAAGATGCTGGCGATGAGACTCACCTTGAGAGACAGCCAGAAAGGCAACAAGAACGAATGCCAATCGAATGCGGAATCCATTATCGGACGTTACCGAAGCCATAGCGGGTAAAAATGTCGCGAGCTTCTTGTCCCTGCAAGAAATGATAGAAAGCTTTCGCTTGCTCCCGATGCTTCGTTTCTTTCACAATGCCGATATAATAATGAATCGGCCGATGGCTGCCCGAGTCAACAGCAAGAACAGCTTTTACTTTATCAGTCGCTAGCGCATCCGTTTTATATACCATTCCGGCATCGGCATTTCCGGTCTCCACATAGGCCAATACTTGCCGGACATTGTTGCCGAACACCGTTTTGGATTGAAGGGGCTCCCATGCGTTCATAGAAGCCAACGCTTCTTGGGCGTACATTCCCGCCGGGACGGTGCGAGGATCGCCAATCGCAACACTCTTCACGTTCGCAGACAAGAGGTCTTCCATCTGCCTGATCGAAAGTGCGCTGTCAGCGGGAACAATGACGACGAGTTCATTGGAGAACAATGCGGAATGATCGTCTCCGTCAACGATTTGAGCGTCCGCCAAACTCTTCATATTCTGCTCACCTGCCGACAAGAACAAATCGACAGGCGCCCCCTGCTCGATTTGCCGGCGAAGGGAGCCGGAAGCTCCGAAGCTGAAACGCAACGCAACTTGCGGTTGTTTCTTCTCGTACATCGCTTGGATATCCTGCAAACTATCGGCCATACTAACCGCTGCGGAAACAAGGAGCTCAACTTTCTCGAGAGATGGATTGGCAACACGTCCTGCAGCCGTATCCATCGCTCCGCACCCGGCAAGAGCGGACAATATGGCTATAATCGTTGAAAAGAAAACCAATCTGCATCTATCCCTGCGAAACATGACTTCACCCCGCGATATCTTCTTCAACCCATGAAATTGTATGCGGCGCAATAGCACGGCATGCCATTCCCGTACTCCGGAGCAGCGTTCCAATTCCTTTCATGATGTATCGTTCTCGGCAGCAGCGCATATTTTTAGAAAGTAGCAAGCGCGGTTCGTTCGTAACGAATCTCCGAAGAAGAGCCGTTACGGCGGCGAAGGGAGGCACGCAACATGAATAACCGGTATTCGAGACAGCGGCTGTTCAAACCGATTGGAGACGAAGGACAACGGAAGCTCGAAAAAGCGGCGGTAGCGGTCATCGGCTGCGGCGCGCTCGGCTCTGCGATTGCGGAAACGCTCGCTCGTGCCGGAGTAGGCCATCTTCATCTCGTCGATCGCGATGTTGTCGAGCCTTCCAATTTGCAGCGGCAACAGCTCTTTCATGAGCGGCATGCCGAGGAGGCGGTTCCGAAAGTGGCGGCCGCAGCGCAGCGGCTCCGCGAGATTCGTTCCGATATGCAACTGTCGTTGTACATGGATCACGCAGACGGAATCGTGATAGAGCAATTGGCAAGCAAATGCGATCTGCTTATGGATGCCGCCGATAATTTTGAAACCCGTTTCCTCATCAACGATGCGGCGTACAAATACAACCGGCCGTGGATTTATGGCGCATGCGCCGGCGGCGCGGGCGCGGTCTTTCCCTTTGTGCCGGGGACTTCCGCTTGTTTGTCCTGTTTATTGCCGGCTCTTCCATCGTTCAATGATACATGCGATACGGCAGGCATCATCGGACCTGCCGCCCAAACTACGGCAGCCCTGCAATGCGCGGAGGCGCTGAAATGGTTGACGGGGAATGGGCAAGCCTTGATGAAGAAGGTTCATCATTTCGATCTATGGAGCAATACGCGCCTCGATATCGGGATCGGACGAATCAAACGAACGGATTGCCCGACATGCGGGGAAAGGCCATCTTATCCGGCGTTGTCAACAACGAGTCAAATGAAGTGTACGTTGCTGTGCGGAAGGGATACGGTGCAGATCATCCCCGACCGCCAACGAATCGTTGCGTTGGATGCGGTAGAACAGGCTGAACGGCTAGCCGATGCCATTGTCAGACGAACCCCCTATTTCCTGGAACTGCAAATAGGGGAGCATCGCATCATCCTATTTGAGAATGGACGCGTGCTTATTCACGGCTTGAAGGATGTCCATCAGGGCAGGAAGCTGTACCGTCAGCTATTCGGTTAAACGCCATACTCGCCCGAGTCGGGCCAAGGAGGTTGCATCGCATGTCGCATACGATCCGTGTTCAACGTGACCGCCCCGTTCAGGGAGCCATTCTAACCGTAAGCGATACCAGAACGGCCGAGACGGACCGCGGCGGCCAATTGCTAAGACGGCTCACGGAGCAAGCGGGCCATATCGTTGTCGACTCGCATATTTGCAAGGATTCCGTCGAGGCCATTCGCGGCAAGCTGGAGGAATGGCTTCGCATTGAAAACGTCGATGTCATTATGACAACGGGCGGATCGGGAATTGCCAAGCGCGATGTGACCATTGAAGCCATCCGTCCTTTGCTTGACAAGGAAATCGCCGGATTCGGCGAATATTTCCGCTGGTTAAGCCTGACAGAGGACATAGGAACAAGGGCTATGGCAAGTCGCGCATTAGCGGGAACTTCCTGCGATAAAGTCGTGTTCGCGCTTCCCGGCTCAACAGGCGCGATCAAGTTGGCGATGAATCGATTGATCTTGCCCGAACTGGAACATTTAGTATGGGAAGCGACGAAGCATAAGCATTACGCTTCGCGGCAATAATCCCCTTGTTCTCCCCCTGTCTTGCTTACGAGCATTGTAGGACCGATGATCATCTCTTTGCCGTCCGCTTTGCACATATCATATATGGTCAATGCTGCGACGGTTGCTGCCGAGAGGGCTTCCATCTCGACCCCGGTCGAACCTTTCGTTTTGATCTCGGAACGAATGTGAATGACGTACCGGTCTGTCCGCTCATCGATGTCCCAATGAAATGTAATATCGCAGCCGGATAATAAGATCGGATGGCACATCGGAATCAAGGTTGAAGCGTGTTTCGCCGCCATCACGCCGGCGACTTGAGCGACTGCGAACACATCGCCTTTTCTGCTCGTTCCCTCCGCAATTTGCCGATGAATGCGAGCGTTCACTGTAATGGAAGACCGCGCGACAGCCGTGCGTAATGTCTCTTGCTTTGCGCTAATATCAATCATGCGGGCGCGTCCTTGCTCATTAAAATGAGTCGGTTCCGACATCGTTCTCATCCTTTTCATTATGAAATAGAATCCATTCTATACATAGATTATTAGTCGTATCTTCTATATAGAAGGGGTGAAGCGCAATGGTTGAACGGAGAAAACCTATTCCTGTCAGGGAAGCGGTAAGCAGGGTCATGGCGCATGTGACAGCGCTCGGACAGGAGACGGTTCCAATATCGGATAGCTATGGGCGAATTTTGGCCGAAGCGATTGTCGGGAGGCATGACGTACCGTTATGCCATCGTTCCGCCTATGACGGCTTCGCGATCCGGTCGGAAGATTCCACCCGTGCCGCCGAACATAACCGCATTTTGTTTCATGTCATGGGACATCTGGGCGCCGGGGATCTCGCCAGCAGGGAACTGCAGCGCGGAGAAGCGGTTCGAATCATGACGGGGGCGGCTATGCCGAGAAAGGCAGACGCGGTCGTGATGCTGGAGCAGGCCCAAACCTCGGAACGGGGAGATTCGTTTACGATTCGCAGGCCGTATGCCCATATGGAAAATGTCTCGCTCCAAGGCGAAGATGCCAAAACCGGCGAGGTGCTGGTTGAGCAAGGGACGGTCATTCATCCGGGTACCGTTGCGCTGCTGGCCACATTCGGTTATGCGAAGGTTCGCGTTGCCGCCAAACCCGTTGTCGGCGTCATTTCCACCGGATCGGAGCTTCTGGAAGCCGAAGAACCGCTAAGACCCGGGAAGATTCGCAACAGCAACGGACCGATGGTTGCCGCCCAATTGGCAAGAATGGGGATTCCGTCGCGTTCGTACGGGAAGGTGAAAGACGATATTCCAAGTTGTTGCGAGGCTGTGCAACGAGCGATCGAAGAAACCGATTGTGTCGTTACGACAGGCGGCGTCTCTGTGGGGGATTACGATTATTTGCCGGAGATATACGAACGATTGGGTGCAAAGGTGCTGTTCAATAAAGTTGCGATGCGGCCCGGAAGCGTCACAACGGTTGCGGTACGAAATAAGACATTTTTGTTCGGGTTGTCAGGAAACCCGTCCGCTTGTTTTACAGGATTTGAATTATTGGTTAGACCCGCGCTGTTAAGCATGATGGGGTGTGCCAAGCCGTACTTGCCTTATACCGAAGCGGTATTGTTGGAGGACTTTCGAAAGGAAGATTCCTTTAGGCATTTTGTAAGAGCGATATATCGTTATAACGGCGCTCAGGCAACGATCAAACCTGCGGGTTCTCATAAATCCAATGCCGTCCGTTCGATCGCCAGAGGCAACGCTTTTATGATCCTTCCCGGGGAAGCGAATCATTTCCGCAAGGGTGCGAAGGTCGGCGTTCTCCTGTTGGGGATGGAAGAGGGCGAAGGCGAGATGCGGTTGTAGCATCCTTGCATTGTTTATATGGCCGATTTTGAAAATGGCGGTGAGCAGTGTGAAGCGGTTTGAAATCGTTGACGGAACGATTCGCGTTCAACGTTATATCGATGCGGTGCTGCATACCGGCGCAGGCGCCGTGACCGTATTTACGGGTCATGTTCGCGAATGGACGGACGGGGTTCGAACCGCCTTCCTCTTCTATGAAGCCTATGTGCCGATGGCAGAGAAGAAGATGGCTGAGATCGGGAAGGAAATCGAACGAAGATGGCCTCATACGCGCGTTGCGATGGTCCACCGCATCGGCAAGCTGCATATTTCGGACATCGCCGTATTGGTCGCCGTCTCATCGCCCCACCGAAAAGCGGCCTATGAAGCGAACGAATACGCCATCGAGCGAATCAAACAGATTGTACCGATATGGAAAAAAGAGATTTGGGAAGACGGGGAACAGTGGGTTGGCGATCGGAGTGACAAATCAAACAAAGGGGGAAAGTGATATGATTACTGTTCGTTATTTTGCGGGAATGAAGGAAGTCACGGGCAAGGAAGAGGAGCATTTGCCGATCCGGTCGATGACGGTGAAGGAATTGATCGAATGGGCCGAAAAGACATACGACAGGTTTCCGTTCCGTTCGGGGGTGCTCCATGTCGCCGTTAACGAGGAATATGCCCGGCTCGAAGACAACATTGTCTCGGGTGATGTAGTTGCCTTCATTCCGCCTGTAAGCGGAGGGTAACCGAAGCAATAGAAGAAAGGGGGCAATCATGAACGCATCCATTCGCGACCGGTTGGACAGACCTATGCGCGATCTGAGGATTTCAGTAACGGATCGCTGTAATTTCCGCTGTACGTATTGTATGCCGAAAGAGATGTTTGGCAATGGCTACGCTTTTGTACCGAAAGAGGAGCTTCTATCGAACGATGAAATGATTCGTTTAGTGCGATTGTTTGTCCGATTAGGTGTCAAAAAGATAAGGCTGACGGGCGGAGAACCGCTCTTGCGTACAAAACTGAACGAGTTGATCGAGCAGATAGCTGCCGTGGACGGCGTGGAGGATATTGCTTTAACAACGAACGGGCTGCTGTTGCGCCAATATGGCAAGGGCCTGTACGATGCCGGCTTGAGAAGGTTGAATATTAGTCTGGATGCGTTGACCCCGGACGTGTTCGGGCGAATGAACGGCAGAGGAATCGATCCCGCGCGAATTCTGGATCATATTGATTTCGCCGCACAGCTTGGCTTTGATATTAAAGTGAATATGGTCGTACAGAAAGGGGTAAACGATGCCGAGATCATCCCGATGGCGGACTACTGTAAAGAGCAAAAATGGACGCTGCGCCTGATTGAGTTTATGGACGTAGGCAACGACAACGGATGGAGCCATGAGAGGGTAACGACGAAACGGGAAATGCTGCAACTTCTTATGCAAGAGTACGAGTTGGAGCCGGAGGAACCGGAACGTTTCGGCGAAGTGGCCCAGTATTACCGTTATCGTCAAAGTCAAGCCAGAATCGGCTTCATTGCTTCGGTATCGGAGCCGTTCTGTTCCTCCTGCACACGAATGCGGTTGTCCTCCGAAGGAAAGCTGTATACTTGTCTTTTCGCTTCGAACGGTTTCGATTTGCGCAACATGATGCGCGGCGGCTCGACGAACGAAGAACTGCTGGAAGCGATCAAGAAGGTTTGGTTGCAGCGAACGGACCGTTATTCGGATGAGCGAACGGAATACGCCGCGAAAGAGCGCAAAAAGATTGGCATGTCATACATTGGGGGTTGAACACCCCCGCCGATTGCCGTCAATTCTTCTCCGTCTTGCAGCGTATCATTTCATAATCGCTCTGTGTGTCGATATCGATAAAACATTTCGCGTCATGCCACTCGACCGTCATGCCTTCCCCATCTCGATTCGTCCGTATCATCCGGCGGGCTCCGTCGTCGCCTTGCAGCCGGAGGAGATGCGGAAACATGCGAGAGTCAAACAAAACCGGCGGGCGGGGAATTCCCTCCCAGCTTGCCGCAATGAAGGGTTTGTTGTTCTTTTTGTATAGAGTTACAATATGATCTATCATTGGCGCGGTAACAAAGGGCTGATCGGCAAGAAGCACAAGAACGGCGCGCGCTTGCAAGCGTTGCACGGCACGTACGCCGCATTTTAACGATTCGGCCATACCTAGGCGGGCTGCTTCGCAGGGGACATGGACCCAATTCCGGCGCGAACTGCTATCCGACATGCGGGCCGAAATCCATTCCATGGAATCGTCCGGTTGAGTTACAAGGGCTATCCCGTTCAATAAGGAGGCCGCCGCCGCTTCCAAAGCAATGCTGCCCAGAGGTTTGCCGCCGAGCGGCAGACACAGCTTGGGACGGCCCATTCTCCTGCTTTGTCCGGCCGCCAGATAGATTCCCCAGATCATGATCTTCTCTCCTCGTATAGTATCTTTTGAAAGCTCTTATAGGTTAGTTTCCATCCCCTGAGGGGGATGGAAAACGGCCTCGAAATTTCCAGGCTCGTTCTTTGAAAATTTCATCTGGGACTGGACTTTCCGGC
>NZ_CAKKLI010000028.1:0-62109 GCF_918697855.1 Paenibacillus sp. CECT 9249
GAAAGTGTATCCACATAATGTTGACTTGAACCGAACGAACTGGGAAACCTCCACTTTTTTACAGTCCGCGAGGCAGATCCACTATATTCAGTGTTTGATATTACGGGCTTTCGAAATTTAGGATAAACAGTATTTGGGTATCGTACCTAAGACTTACGCGGAAGGCGTACTGCAGGACGTTCATTGGTCCGGCGGAGGCTTCGGTTACTTCCCGTCTTACTCGCTCGGCAATATGTACGCCGCCCAATTCATGCATACGATCAAGCGGGAAATACCGGAGTTCGACCGTTTGATCGAACAAGGAAATTTCCAGCCGGTCAAAGCTTGGTTGATCGACAATATTTATCGTCACGGCAAGCTGCTGACGCCGGCGGAAATCGTACAAAACGTGACCGGGGAACCGCTCACCCCGTCCTACTTGATCGATTATTTGGAAACGAAGTTTAAAGATATTTATCGTCTGTAACGGAAACGCACGGAAACGCAAAAACTCTCCCAACGCTTGCCGCTAGGAGAGTTTTTTTGGTTAGTACCCGTAGATTTTGGTACTGTATATCACGAGAGTCAGTATGATAATTAGAAAAATAATAGCATAAAATACGAGGCCGATAATTCCGCATACCAATCCTGCGATTGCCATCCCTTTTCCGCCGTCTCCCGAACGTTTGATTTCGTTAAACGACAGTTTCGACATAATAATCGCGATAATCCCGATAATAAAGCCGATATATGGGATAATGATTGCGCAAATGCCCAGCACGAGCGCGGCGATCGCTTTGCCGTTCGTCTTCGGGCTCGTCGGATAAGACGGATACGGAGGGGGATAGTGTTGCGGTTGAAACTCGCTCATAGACATAGCTCCTCATGGAAATTTTTAGATTGATATCTTTACATAGTCCATTCTACTTATTTAAGCCGTTTTTTTCAAAATGTTTTTTTCTGCCGCCCGCGAAGGGCGGTTTTCTTTTTGCGGTTCGCGATTAACGCTTTTTTGGGCGCATGCATACATTACAATACAGCTTTAATTCGAGAAGATTGGAGGGATAAGCATGCATAAGCGAACCATGATCGTCGCATTGGTCTTTCTGTTGTGCAGCAGCCTTGGATTAGCGGCCTGTTCGGGGGGAAACGGCGGCAACGCGAAGGTCAAAATCGGGGAAGTAACGCGCTCGATTTTTTATGCGCCGCAATACGTCGCCCTTTCGCAAGGATTTTTCGCCGATGAAGGGCTGGATGTGGAATTGCAGACGACGGCGGGCGGCGACAAGACGATGACGGCATTGTTGTCGGGCGTCATCGATGTCGCATTGGTCGGGTCGGAAACGTCGGTTTATGTGTACCAGCAAGGATCGGAAGATCCGGTCATCAATTTCGCACAGCTCACGCAAACGGATGGAACGTTTCTCGTTTCGCGCACGCCGGACGATGATTTTCAATGGGACGATTTGAGAGGAAGCACATTTCTTGGGCAGCGCAAAGGGGGCATGCCGCAAATGGCCGGCGAGTTCACCTTGAGAAAACATGGCATCGATCCGCAGCAGGATTTGAATTTGATTCAAAATGTCGATTTTGCCAACATCTCTTCGGCGTTCGCTTCGGGAACCGGCGAATACGTTCAATTGTTCGAACCGGAAGCGTCGATTTTCGAAAAAGAAGGCAGAGGTTATGTGCTCGCTTCCTTCGGCGTGGAAAGCGGCCGCTTGCCGTATACCGTGTTCATGACGAAACAAAGCTACATGCAGAAAAATAAAGAAGTGGTGCAAAAATTTACGAACGCCGTCCATAAAGCGCAGTTATGGGTGGATGCGAACAGTCCGGAGAAGATCGCGGATGCGATTTTGCCCTATTTCAAGGACGCCGATAAAGATATCGTCCTTCGCGTCGTGAAACGGTACAAAGATCAAGGCTCCTACGCCGCCGACCCGGTGTTGGACGAAGAAGAGTGGACCAACTTGATGGCTGTAATGAGCGGCGCGGGAGAATTGAAGCAGGAAGTGCCGATCGACCGTATCGTCGATAACTCCTTTGCGAAGGAAGCGAAAGAGAAAGTAAAGCCGTAAGCAGGGAGGTCATACCAATATGATGCCAATGGTGGAATTGAAAGAAGTAACGCAAGTGTATGTGACGGACCGGGAAGCGACGCTTGCCGTCGACTCTTTTTCCATGCGCGCCGCTTCCGGCGAGTTCGTCAGCTTGGTTGGTCCGAGCGGCTGCGGCAAGACGACGATATTGTCCATCATTGCCGGACTGATCCGGCCGACGAGCGGCGAAGTAACGGTAAACGGCGTGTCCGTTCGCGGTCCTTCGCCTCAAGTCGGGTATATGCTGCAGCAAGATTACTTATTTCCTTGGCGGACGATTTGGCAGAATGCCTGTATCGGGTTGGAACTGACAGGCGGGCTGACTCCGCATAAGCGGGATTATACGCTTCATTTGCTGGAAGAAATGGGGCTTGCGGACACGATGAAGCTGTATCCGCATCAATTGTCAGGGGGAATGCGGCAGCGCGTCGCCCTTGTCCGGACGCTTGCGACGGATCCCGATATTTTGCTGCTGGACGAACCGTTTTCCGCGCTCGATTATCAAACGAAACTGCAATTGGAAGATCTAATCGTCGCCGCGATGCAACAACATCGCAAAACGGCGATTTTAGTAACGCATGACTTGTCTGAAGCGATTGCGGTCGGCGACCGCGTCATCGTGTTGGAACGAAATCCGGGCCGGTTCCGAAAAGCGTTCGACATCCCGCAGCATATTCGCGATACGCAGCCGCTATATGCCCGCGAACAGGAAGGATTCAATCAATTATTCCGCGACGTCTGGAAAGAACTCGAAACGTCGGAAGAGAAGGGGTGATGTGCCGTGGCGAACATGCAAGACGCCCTCCAATCGATCTATCAATCGCATCGGAAACGGTTTAAGAAGAAGCAAAGGCTCGTCCTTTCGGTCCAAATCGTCATCTTAATCGCGTTTTTCGCCATGTGGGAAATTGCCGGTCGCCTGAAGTGGATTGACGTTTTATTGTTCAGTTATCCCAGCAAAGTGTTCGCGCAAATTGCCCGGGATTCGTTAGACGGATCGTTGTGGCCGCATCTCGGAATCACCGTCGGAGAGACGATCGTCGGTTTCCTGCTCGGCACATTGTTCGGGACGGGGCTGGCCATGTTGCTATGGTGGTGGGATTTTCTGGCGAAAGTTGTCGACCCCTATATGGTTGTATTGAACAGCATGCCGAAGGTGGCGCTCGGGCCGCTGTTTATTGTGAGCTTCGGTCCCGGTTTTATGGCGATCGTCGCGACGACGTTGTCAATTACCGTCATTATTACGACGCTAGTCGTGTACCAAAGTTTTCGCGAAGTGGATCCGAACTTCGTCAAGGTCGTCCGCGTGTTTGGCGGGAATAAACGGACGGTATTCCGGAAAGTCATCTTGCCCGCATCCGTTCCTGCTATCGTATCGACACTCAAGGTGAACGTCGGCCTGGCTTGGATCGGAGTCATCGTCGGCGAATTTCTCGTCGCCAAGATCGGACTCGGTTATTTAATCGTGTACGGTTTCCAAGTGTTTAATTTTACGCTTGTCCTCTCTACATTGATTATCATTGCGGTCGTAGCTACCGCTATGTATAAACTGGTCGCCTACATCGAGCGCAAATTGGCCTGAGTTGTGCGGCAATCGCATATGAAGTACCATAGAGAAGAACCGAACGTTGCCCGCATGGATCGAATCGGTAGAAATTTATGCTGCAGAGGGTTGAATCTATGGGAATACGTGTCATCAAGACTGCGATCGCAACGATGCTCGCGGTCATCGCCGCCGATCTCGCCGGGCTCCAATCGCCGTTGTCGGCGGGCTTGCTCGCCATACTCGGCGTGGAAGTGACGAGGAGAAGAAGCGTGCGCACGATCGTCGCCCGCTTTACCGGCTCCTTGCTCGGCCTGTTTCTAGCCAGCTTGCTCTTTAAGCTGCTCGGCTTCGACATATGGGTGCTCGCGCTTTACATTTTAGTTGCGTTTCCGCTGCTTGCCCGCGCCAATTTGAAAGACGGTATCATTACAAGCTCCGTCGTCGTATTTCATATTTTCGGCAAACAGGAAGTGAGCATGCTCGCGATCGGCAATGAACTCGCTTCCCTCGCCGTCGGTTTTGGCGCGGCAACGGCGGTGAATTTGATCTATATGCCGAAAGTCGACGAACGTTTATCTACGGTAAGGAACCAAGCGGAACAGCTCTTCTCCGCGATATTCGTCCAAATCGCCAACCATTTACGAGACGGCAACTACATATGGAGCGGCCGGGAATTGCTGGAAGCCCAAGAAGCGATCGACAGCGGCATCCAACTCGCGAATAAATCGGTCGAGAATCAATTGATTCGTCCCGACGATTCATGGCTTGTTTATTTTTATATGCGACAGCAGCAATTGGAATCGATTGAAAGAATGATGGCTATAATCTCTCAAGTATACCAAATTTTGCCTCAAGGGGCGTTGGTGGCGGAATTGTTCGAACATTTGAGCGAAGACGTGAAGGAATCTCATTATACGGGCCGGGTGGAATTGTTGTTAGGCCGATTGGAAGAAGAGTTCCGCAATATGGAGCTGCCGCGCTCGCGAACGGAATTCGAAGTGCGGTCCGCTATATTGCAACTATGCCGGGAACTTGGGCAATTCTTGGCAATAGCCAAAAAAAATAAGCCCTTATCTATGGCGGAAAAGTAAAATATATTAATTGCCGCGAGAAATTATTGTCACCCTAGACGAATGTCCTGCATACACTTTAATTGAATGATTGTATGGAGGAGGTTAATTCGATGGCAATGACAGATAAACATCATTGTAGAGAGATCATCACGAAAGCGATCTGCGGCAAAGGTCGTAAGTTCTCCACCGTAACGCATACCGTAACTCCGCCTCATAATCCGACCAGTATATTGGGGGCATGGATTATAAACCATCAATACGAAGCGGTTCGTGCAGGCGACGGGATTGAAGTGATCGGTACTTACGATATCAACATCTGGTATTCATACGACAAAAATACGCAGACGGATGTAGCTAAAGAAACGCTATCATACGTTGACCTCGTTCCATTGTCGTATCTGGATCCGAAACATAGAGCTTCTACGGAGGAAGTGTCTGCGGAGGCAACGCAAGAGCCGAACTGCGTAGAAGCTAACGTTTCTTCGAACGGAACAAGTGTATCGATACGTGTGGAACGGGAATTCGCGGTAGAAATGGTCGCCGAAACGAAAGTTTGTGTGAAAGTATGCCCGAACGGCTGTGGGGATCTGGATGACAAGGATTATGATTTCGGCGGCGAAGATAGCGATTTTGAAGATTTGGATCCGGATCTGTTGGATGAAGAACTGTAGATCGTTTTTTGTTACTCTATCATATGCAGCAGGCACGACAGCGTAGAGGGCGGGAGCCCTCCTTTTTTTCCGCATCGGAAAAAAATTTTCGAATTGCATTGCCGAAAGGCTCATCTCATGGTTTCAGGCCGGGAGGGACGGACTTGGAAGAAGATGCCGTATGGACGGACGGGAGAGGTATTTTCGTTCAATATGTCCCGCGCCGCAAACCGGAACGTTTGCTGCGCGCCATTAGCGAACGCGGCGCCGGCAAGAAGGCGGCATTGGAATCGGTTGCGGAGCCGAATAGCGCGGGAGCGCCGCATGCCTTGTGGATCAATTGGAGCGGCGGCAGGATACCGCCGCTGGCGGATCGGGCGGCCCCGGCCCGGCTGCGCAAAACGATCAACGAGCGGGCCGACGCCTTCCAGGCGATGACACCGGAACGGATCGATCGCGCGCTCCGGCGAAACGGGCTCGCTTCGGCATGCGCGCAAACGGAAGGCGAAGCGCGGCGGACGGGTTACGATAGGATCTTGTTCTCCCGCCGCTATAAGCTGTACGTCTTCCACTTGCGGATCGCCGCCATCGTTCGGCTGGCCGATCGTCCGGGCGATCCGGTCGGCGAACGGAGAATCGATGCCGATGCGGACGTACCGTTGCACAAGAAGATGACGCGCATCGCGGTGCGAGCAGCGTACAGCTCGGGAATCGACGCGGCGGAAGTGATCGTCGCGGCAAGAGAGCAAGGCCGATTGTATGTCGAATCGGTCTCGTTGCCGTGCGCCCGTATGGCCGATTGGCTTGCGGAGGCGTATGCGGAGGAGATCGTCGCATGCCTGAATCGGTTCGCGGAGGAGCAGGAGCGGACGGAACCTCCCGTGCTCGGCATGGATCCGGAATTTATCCTGTTCGATTCCGAGCGGGAGAAAGTCGTTGCGGCGTCGCGCTATTTGCAAGTTCAGGGCGCCGCAGGATGCGACGCCTTCCGCATCGCAAGCCGGGACCGAACGTTGCATCCGCTGGCGGAATTGCGGCCGGAGCCAAGCGCCGAACCGCGCCAGCTCGTCGTCCATTTGATGCGAACGATGCGGATTGCCGCCCGGCAAATAACCGACCCTTCGCTGCATTGGCTGGCCGGCGGCATGCCCCGCCGCGGTTGGGCGCTCGGCGGGCATATCCATTTCAGCCGTATATGGTTGAACGCCGAATTGCTGCGTGTGCTGGACAATTACATGGCATTGCCGCTTGCGCTCATAGAGGATCGTTCCGCCGCCGGACGCAGGCCTCGTTACGGCAGCTTGGGCGATTTCCGCGAGCAGCCGCACGGCGGATTCGAATACCGTACGCTGCCCAGTTGGATCGTTTCCCCGGTCGTGACGAAAGGCGTAGTCGCTTTGGCGCAGTTGCTCGCGATGCGGTACCGGCGTTTGAATCGCCGTCCCGCCTTCGAGGAAAGGCTGCTGCAGGCGTATTGCGACGGGGATGCAGACATGCTGTACGACGCCTTCCCGCCGTTGTACGAAGATTTGTCCCGGCTCGAAGAGTACGACCGGTACGCGGATTACATCGAGCCGCTCATGCGGCGGATCATGGCGCGCAAGCGGTGGGACGAACAAGCCGACATTCGCCGTTATTGGAAAATCGGCATCTTCTCATGAACATCGGGTTTGTTTCTGTTATAATAAAAAGATCAGGATAGTAGTTGGAGGTTCATGCATGCCGAAATATACGCCAATGATCGAACAATATTTATCCGTCAAAGCCGAAGCGCAGGACGCCTTTTTATTTTTCAGGCTGGGCGATTTTTACGAAATGTTCTTCGACGACGCCGTACTCGCGGCGAAAGAACTCGAAATTACGCTGACCGGCCGCGAAGGCGGAGCGGAAGAGCGCATCCCGATGTGCGGCGTGCCGTATCACTCGGCGGAAAATTACATACATAGACTTATTGAAAAAGGGTATAAAGTCGCGATTTGCGAACAGGTGGAAGATCCCGCGGCGGCGAAAGGCGTCGTGCGCCGCGAAATTGTACGCGTCGTCACGCCGGGCACGGTCATGGAGGGCAAAACGGTCGGAGAGCGGTCGAACAACTATATCGTCTGCGCAACCGAGCATGACGGCTATTACAGCATCGCCGCGGGCGATCTGTCGACGGGCGAATTGTACGTCACTTCGTTCCCGCGTTCCGACGAACGGCTGGCGGATGAAATCAACGTTTACTCGCCTTCGGAAATGATCGGCGACGGAGCCGCATTGGAACAAATGCGCAAAAGCGCGGCAAGCGTCAGCTATCCGGTCTTAATCACGGAATGGAGCCGATCCGACGACGAGTTGGCGCGGCGTCAATTCGGCGAGCCGGCATGGGCGCGGCTCGAATCGGCCCGCCGCCGCAGCGTATCGCTCCTTGTCGCCTATTTCAGCGAAACGCAGAAACGTTCGTTAGGACAATTCACGCAAATTCGCGATTACGAACCGGAACATTATTTGATTTTGGATCCTTTCACGCGCCGCAATCTGGAATTGGTCGAAACGGTGCGCGACCGCTCGAAGAAAGGCTCTTTGCTATGGCTGCTGGACCGGACGGAAACGTCGATGGGGGCCCGACTGCTGCGGCGCTGGATCGACAAGCCGCTGCTGCAGCGCGCGCTCGTCGAAGAACGCCAAGAAGCGGTGGACGTGCTGTATCATCAGTTGATTGTGCGGGAAGACATTCGCACGCAGCTGAAAGAAATATACGATTTGGAACGGCTTGTCGGACGGATCGCGTTCGGCAACGCGAACGGCCGCGATCTGCTCGCGCTCAAGACGTCCTTGCGCCAAATTCCGGCGTTAAAGGCGATTTGCGCCGAATCGGCGTCTTCCACGCTGCGGCGCTTGGCCGCCGGCCTGGACGAATGTACGGATGTAGCCGATTGGATCGACGCGGCGCTCGTGGACGAGCCTCCGGTATCGGTGCGCGACGGCGGCGTCATCAAGACAGGATACGATCCCCGCTTGGACCAACTGCACGAGGCGAACGTCAACGGCAAACGGTGGATTGCCGATCTGGAGCGGCGCGAACGGGAAGCGACGGGCATTAAATCGCTCAAGATCGGATTCAACAAAGTGTTCGGCTATTATATCGAGGTGACGAAGGCGAATGTCGGCGCGTTGCCGGAAGGACGGTACGAGCGGAAGCAGACGCTGACGAACGCGGAGCGTTACGTCACGCCGGAATTGAAGGAGAAGGAAGCTTTAATTCTTGAAGCGGAAGAGAAGATGACGGGGCTTGAATACGAGCTGTTCGTGGAGCTGAGAACGCGGATCGCCGGGCAAATCGGCCGATTGCAGGAGCTGGCGGAGAAGGTGGCCGAAATCGACGTATACCAATCGTTCGCTTCCGTAAGCGCAGCCGGACGATTTACGAAACCGAAGCTGACCGACGGCTACAGCCTCCATATCGAGGAAGGGCGCCATCCGGTCGTCGAAGCGGTCATGGACGGCGGCTCGTTCATCGCGAACCGGACGAGCCTCGACAAGAACGACGCCAACATTCTGCTCATTACCGGTCCGAACATGGCGGGGAAGAGCACTTATATGAGACAGGTGGCGCTCATTTGCATTATGGCGCAAATCGGCTGTTTCGTTCCGGCGCAGTCGGCGGAAATTCCGATGATCGACCGGATTTTCACGCGGATCGGGGCCGCGGACGATTTGATCGGCGGCCAGAGCACGTTTATGGTCGAAATGATGGACATCCAAGTGATGACGGAAAAGGCGACGCCGCGCAGTCTGGTCATTATCGACGAGCTCGGGCGGGGAACGTCGACCAGCGAAGGGATGTCGATCGCGCAAGCCGTGATCGAATACGTCCATAACTTTATCGGCTGTAAAGCGCTCGTATCCACCCATTTTCACGAGCTCGCGCATCTGGAGCAAAGTTTGCCCGGATTGCGCAACTACTGTATGGCCGTCCAGGAGAGCGGGGATAAAGTCACGTTTTTGCGCAAGCTGATTCCCGGCGCGGCGAGCACCAGCTACGGCATTTATTGCGCCCGTTTGGCCGGGCTGCCGGACAGCGTTATCGATCGTGCCTATGCCCTTCTGCAAGGCTTCGAGCAGGCCGAGGTCGCCGCGGCGGCTTCGTGGGCGCGGGGGGACGAAGCGGGCGGGGAACGGAAGGCCGCCGAATCTGTTGAGGCGGAAACAGCGATTGCGGATGCTGCGGATGATACCGTTAGGGCCGAAACGGCGGCAATCGAGACGGAGATGGAAGGGCCGCAGGTCGTGCAGCTTGCCATGTTCGGCGAAGAGACCGAGCCGACACCGAAGCCGTCCAAGAAACGTGAATTGAAAATGGAACGGGTCATCGAGCAATTGAAGGCGGCGGACGTCATGAATATGACGCCGCTGCAGGCCATGCATTTGCTGAATGAGTTGAAAATGCAAATGAAAGATCTGTAACGCGCGGCAAGGGAGGGAGAACAATGTCGAAAATTCAAATTTTGGACGAGCATATCGCCAACCAAATCGCGGCCGGCGAGGTGGTGGAACGGCCCGCGTCCGTGGTGAAGGAACTCGTGGAGAACGCGATCGATGCGGGCGCCACGAAAATCGACGTTTCGGCGGAGGAGGGCGGTCTGCAATCGATCCGCGTTGCCGATAACGGGGCAGGGATTGAAGCCGACGATTGCGAGGCGGCTTTCTACCGTCACGCTACGAGCAAAATCGCGTCAGGGCGCGATCTGTTCCAAATTCGCAGCCTCGGGTTCCGCGGCGAGGCTCTCCCGAGCATCGCCGCGGTGGCCAAGGTGGAATGCGTTTCTTCCGCGGAAGAGAGCGGCTTGGGACGCCGCATCGTCATCGAGGGCGGTTCGCTTAAAACGAACGAAGATATAGCAGCCGCCAGAGGAACCGATTTCCAAGTGAAGGAATTGTTTTATAATACGCCGGCGCGGTTAAAGTATATGAAGACGATTCAAACCGAGCTCGGCCATATTTCCGATACGATGTACCGGATGGCGCTCGCTTATCCCGGCATTGCCTTCACGCTCAAGCATAACGGCAATTTGCTGCTGCAAACGGTGGGCAACGGCGATCTGCTCCAAGTGATTGCGGCCGTTTACGGAACGGCCGCCGCGAAAGCGATGCTGCCTGTCGAAGCCGAGCATTTGGATTTTACCGTATCCGGTTACGTGAGCAAGCCGGAACAAACCCGGTCCAACCGCAATGCGATTTCCACTATCGTCAACGGCCGGCATATTCGCAATTACGTATTGAACCAGTCGCTGCTGCAGGCTTATCATACGTTTCTGCCGATCAATCGCTTCCCGCTTGCCGTGCTGCATTTCCGAATGCATCCGTCGCTCGTCGATGTCAATGTGCATCCGGCGAAGCTGGAGGTTCGCTTCAGCAAAGAGCAGGAATTAAGCCAGTTCGTACAGCAGGCGGTCGGCGATACGCTGAAGCGTCAAGTGATGATTCCGCAAGGAGCGAAGCCGGCGGCGGCCGCCAAATCCGGCGATTCGGTCATCCAGGAGCAGCTGCAGTTCTATGCGGCGGCGGCCGAATCGGCGCGAACGCATTCGGCGCCGCTTCCCGGTGCGCCGCAATCCGGCGGCGCGGCAAGCGGCGCGCAGGAAGCGCCGCCGGCTCAGCGCGGCGAGCGGGAACTGCCGCCCCGGCCGGGCGCCGCTGCGGGCGACGCCGCCGAACGGTACGCGCCGGAGCCGCCGCGCACCGGCGCTGCGCCGCAAGCGCCCGCCACCCGCGGCCGGGCGGCGGAACCGCGGGAAGCCGCCGTGCCGCCCGCCGCGGCGCAGCGCGCGCAGCAGGCATACGCCGCGGCGGAGTCCGCGCGGCTGCCGGCGTTCCCGCAGTTGTCGCTGATCGGCCAAATGCATGGCACGTACTTGATCGCGCAGAACGAGAACGGACTATACCTGATCGATCAGCATGCCGCGCACGAACGGATCAATTACGAATATTACTTCGAACAATTCGGCAATCCCGCAGACGCCGCGCAAGAGCTGCTGCTTCCGATTACGCTCGAATTTACGCCGTCCGAAGCCGAATTGCTCAAGACGCGGTTGCCGCTGTTCGAACAGGCCGGAGTCGTATTGGAGCATTTCGGCGGCCAGACGTTTCTCGTTCGCGCGCATCCGTACTGGTTTCCAAAAGGGGACGAACAGGAGCTTATTCAGGAAATGGCCGAGTGGGTGTTGAAGGAAAAAGCGGTCGATCTGGCCAAATTGCGGGAAAAATCGGCGATTATGTGCTCATGCAAAGCGTCGATCAAGGCGAACCAAAAAATATCGGCATTGGAGGCGGACGTATTGATTGAGCGATTGGCCGCATGCAAGCAGCCGTATACATGCCCGCACGGCCGTCCGATTATCGTCAGCTTTTCAACATACGAGCTGGAAAAAATGTTCAAGCGCGTCATGTAGGCGGCCTGAACCCGCGCTATTTATCCGGCTGGAAATGGGATTTATTAACTAAGAACATCGGTGTCCGAGAGGACCTTTGATTCATTTTTTCCCGTCAGGAAAAGGAATTTGTGGGCGGAGAGATAAAAAGATTATAATAGGGGGGAGATCATGCTTGTAACGACGGCGGATTCCGCTTCAGTACATATGATCCGGCGGGCGGAGAAGCTCGCGGAGGAACTTGGCTGCCGTTATGCGCCGAGGGCGAAATTGTCGCTCGGCAAATTGATCCGCAAGTACAATGAAGCGGATGTACTTGTCGTGACGGAGCAGCAAATACGTTATGTCCGGCTGGACGGAGAGTCGCTGTCCTTCCATCCGAGCATGTCGTTCGTTCGGGTGAAGCGGCTCATTCGCGGCGATGCCGATGCGATGATCGAGGCATGCGGTTTGCGGCCGGGCGACTCGGTGCTTGATTGTACGGCAGGATTCGCGTCAGATTCGATCGTATTCGCCTATGCCGTCGGCAGCGGCGGTTCGGTCACCGCGCTCGAGAGCGAACTGCCGATGTACGGTCTCGTCAAGACGGGGCTGCAATCGTACGAAACGGATGTGCCGGAAATGAACGAGGCGATGCGCCGCATCCGCATGGTGCATGCCGATCATAACGAATATTTGCGGCAAATGCCGGCGGGGAGCGTGGATTTCGTCTATTTCGATCCGATGTTTCGCGACCCGTTGACGCAGTCGTCCGCGATGAATCCTTTGCGCGCATTGGCCAATCACGCTTCGGTAACGGATGAGGCGATCCGGCTGGCGAAACGGGCCGCCCGCAAGGCGGTCGTGCTCAAGGAACAGCGCGGCAGCGCCGAATTCGGCCGGCTGCGGTTCACGGAAATTTGCGGAGGAAGCCATTCAAAAATTGCATACGGAGTGATCAGGATTGCCGCTAACGACGAATAGACCCCGCTTGCTCGTGCTGGTCGGCCCAACGGCCGTCGGCAAAACGAAACTGAGCCTGGAGATTGCCAAAACGTTCGATTGCGAAATCATCTCGGGCGATTCGATGCAAGTGTACCGCATGATGGATATCGGCACGGCCAAAATTCCCGAGCGGGAACGCGAAGGCATTGCGCATCACATGATCGATATTCACGATCCGGATGATGCGTTCTCGGTCGCCGAATTTCAAGCTCGATGCGGTGCGCTGATCGAGGAGATCGGGGCGCGGGGCAAGCTGCCTTTCATCGTCGGCGGCACCGGGTTGTATGTCGAATCGGTCTGCTACGGCTTCGAGTTTACCGAAGGCGGGTCGGACGAAGCGTTCCGGCAACGGCAAGCGGATTATGCCGCGCGGTTCGGTGCGGACGCCCTTCATGCCAAATTAAGGGAAACCGATCCGGCCTCGGCGCAGCGATTGCACCCGAACGATCAACGCCGCATTATACGGGCGTTGGAGGTTTATCATTTGACCGGCCGTACGCTGTCGGAGCAATTGGCCGCGCAAAGCAAACAGTCGCCGTACGATCTGTGCATCATCGGTTTGACAATGGATAGGCAAATGCTATATAAACGAATTGAGCAGCGAGTTGACGAGATGATGGAACAAGGTCTCGTGGAAGAGGTAAGGAGACTGCTTGCTCGCGGATACGGCAGCGATCTTGTGTCGATGCAAGGGCTCGGATACAAGGAAATCGTTCTATATTTGCAAGGAAAAGCCGAGTTGGCGGAGGCGGTAGAGCTGCTGAAGCGGAATACGCGGAGATTCGCCAAGCGGCAATTGTCATGGTTTCGCCACATGAATGACATTCATTGGGTCGATATGACACAAGTTGAAAATTTTTCTGCTCCCCTGTCCACGATTCGTGATATAATAGCAGGAAAGTTTCAATTAAATCTTGAATATACATCAGAACAGCCTAATTGATAATATTTGGGGGTACGTGTAATGAATAAAACCATTAATATCCAGGATACGTTCTTGAACCAATTGCGCAAAGAAAATATACCGGTAACGGTATATTTGACGAATGGTTATCAAATCAGAGGGGTCATCAGAGCTTTTGACAATTTCACGATTGTCATCGACAGCGAAGGACGCCAGCAAATGGTTTACAAGCATGCCATTTCAACCTTTCAGCCGCAAAGAAACGTCTCGCTGATGCAGGACAATCAGAACGACGCTTAGCAGGAAACGAAACTTTTTCCCCTTTTGTTGCGTTATAAATGAATAGAATGAGCCCTGAGCAACCCATCAAGGGTTGTTCTTTTCATTCAAACTATAGAGAGAGAAACATTAATGCAAGGGAGTCGGTGAACTTGACGAAGAAACCGGAGTCACGAAGCGACAACAGCAAGAAGCCACAACCGAAGAAAAAAAGAAAATGGGGGAAACGGCTGTTTTGGTGGTCGTTCTTCACGGTTGCGCTAGCCGTGTTTTGCGCCATCGCAGGTTTTCTATTTATTATTTTGAATGGAGAAAGAATTTTGGCGGCGAGCGGGGACGATCCTTTTATTATGGATGAAACGTCGATCGTATACGATATTAACGGCAACGAGGTGTCCAGGCTGTTCGCTGAAAATCGCGAGCCCGTCAAATATAGCGAATTGCCCGAGATGGTCGTCGATGCGTTCGTCGCTACCGAGGACCGAAGATTTTTCGAACATCAAGGGGTCGATCTGTGGTCGATCGGACGCGCGGCGGTGAAAGACGTGATCGCCCGTAGCGCGGTCGAGGGCGGCAGCACGATTACGCAGCAGCTTGCCAAAAACTTGTTCTTGTCGATGGACAAGACGTTTTTCCGGAAAGCGACCGAAGTTTCGATCGCCTTAGCCTTGGAAAACCATAAGACGAAGGAAGAAATATTGGAATTGTATTTAAACCGCATCAATTTCGGGAAAGGGGCGTACGGCATCAAGGCGGCGTCCAAACGATATTTCGGAAAAGAAAATTTGGACGACCTGGAGCTATGGGAAATCGCGACGTTGGCGGGGATTCCAAAAGCGCCGACCCATTACAACCCGATCAACCAGCCGGAAAAATCGAAAAACCGCCGCGCGGTCATCTTGAAACTCATGTACGACCAAGGCTATATTACGGCCGAACAGATGAATGAAGCGGCCGCGGTGGAATACGATCCGGACAAGGCGCAAGTAGCGAAACATTCCGAATCTACCATTGTCGATTATGCGATCGCGGAAGCGGAGGAAGTATCGCAATTGACCGAAGACGAGCTGAGACGGGGCGGCTACAAAATTTATACGACGATGGACGCGGGCGCCCAGAAGGCGATGGAAGCCGCATTCGAGAACGACGAATTGTTCGAGAAGGGTCCGGAAGATCAGCAAGTGCAGGGAGCGATGGTCATTACGGACCATCATACCGGGGGCATCGTGGCCATGGTCGGAGGCCGGGATTACGTGCGCAAAGGATTGAACCGCACGCTCGTGCCGCGCCAGCCGGGTTCGGCCTTCAAGCCGATCGCCAGCTTCGGTCCCGCTCTGGAAACGGGCCAGTGGTTCCCGTGGTCGATGCTGAGCGACGAGAAGCAATGCTTCGGCGATTATTGCCCTTCCAATTTGAGCAAGCGGTATGCCGGTCAATTATCGTTGGAATATGCGTTGCAGCAATCGATCAATACGCCGGCCGTCTGGCTCTTAAATGAAATCGGCGTGAAGCAAGGCTACGAATTTGCCCAAAAATTAGGCATTCCGCTTGGTAAAGACGATCGCAACCTGGCGATTGCATTAGGCGGATTAACGCATGGGGCCACGCCGCTGCAAATGGCCGATGCGTACAGCGCGTTTGCGAACGGGGGCAAATATTTGCCGTCCTATTCGGTCGTTCGCATCGAGGATCGCAACGGCAAAACGGTATATCAATACAAGCAGCCGAAAGGCGAACGCGTCATGAGCGAGAAGACGGCTTACTATATGACGGAATTGCTGCAGAAGGTCGTAAACGAAGGAACCGCGAAACGGGCGAAATTGGATCGGCCGGTCGCCGGGAAAACCGGAACCGCGCAGCATGGCATTAAAGGATTTAACAGCAGCGCCAACCGCGACGTCTGGTTTGTCGGATATACGCCGGAATGGACGGCCGCGGTATGGATGGGATACGATAAAACCGACCGGCAGCATGTGCTGAAGAACGGCAGCGGCCAGGCGGCCACAATGTTCAAAGAAGTCATGTCCAAGGCGCTCAAAAACCATGAGAAGAAAAAATTCGAGAAACCGGAAGGGATCGACGAGGTCAAAGAGCCGGACGTTCAAAAGGTGACCGGTCTAACGGCCGAGTATTCCGTGCAAACCGGATTGGTTACGCTGAATTGGAACTCCATATCGTCCGATCAAGATGTGACGTATCGAATTTATCGCAAAGAAGATACGGAAAGCAAAGCGACTCTTATCGGCGAAGTCGTCTCGAACGATTATGAGGATATCAACGTATACCCGAACGCCACATACGAATATTACGTCACTGCATATATTGCTTCCCTTCGCTTGGAGACGGAGGCTTCCGGCAAAGTGAAGCTGACGATCGACAGCGATCTGCCGCCGATCGATACGCTGCCGCCGGATACGACGGATCCCGGCCAGGCGACTGACCCGCCGGACGAATGGAATCCGGGAGAGGATCCTGATTTCGGCAACGGATCGCAGGATGGATCGGATCCCGCGAACGGCGGCCAAGGAAACGGCGGCAATCAGGGCAATAGCGGGAACAATGGCAACGGCCATGGCAATAACGGGAATAACGGCAATGGGAACGGGAACGGCAATGGCGGCAATGGGGGCGAAGGCGATTCCGATCAGGGAATGCCTCCGGACGGGTCGATCAACGGGGGCTTGGAAGACATGCTCCCGAATTTCGACGATCCTAACGCCGGGCGCTAATCTGCGATGCGTGGTTTGCCATCGTATGATTGCATAGTGAAAACAAAAATAGGGGGCAACATATGAAATCCAAGAAAAAGCAATGGACGTTGTTACTCGTCGCTGCATTAAGCGCCCTGCTCGTACTGGGCGGCTGCGGGCAGAAAAATCAAAATGACGCCGACGGCAACGGGCATCCGGTGCAAGAGCAAGAACAAAGCCAGGGACAAAATGAAGAGCAAGATCAGGGCAAAACGATGTCTTGGGATCATCCTCCGGAGATGAAGATCGATCCGAAGAAACAATATACCGCTTTGGTTCAAACGTCCAAGGGCGATTTTACGATCGAACTGTTCGCCGACGAAGCGCCGATTACCGTCAACAACTTCGTATTTCTGGCACGGGAAGGATATTATGACGGCATCGTATTCCATCGCATTATGGAAACATTCATGATTCAAGGCGGCGATCCGTTAGGCAACGGCAGGGGCGGGCCGGGCTACACGATTCAGGACGAGCTTGACACGACGCGCAAGTACGAGCCGGGCATTGTCGCGATGGCGAAGACGCCGAAGCCGAATTCGGCCGGAAGCCAATTTTTCATCGGCACCGGAGCCGATATCGATGTTCTCAACTCGATGCCGGACTATCCGATCTTCGGGAAAGTAACCGAAGGGATGGATGTTGTGAAGGATATTGCGGCCACGCCGACGGACTGGGACCCGAGCGGAAGAGAGCAAAGCGTGCCGAAGGAAAAAGTAACGATTAAAACGATCGAGATTACGGAAAAATAAATATAACCGCGATGAAACGCGTTTCGAACTTGGTTCGGAACATTCGTTTGAACAATACGCGCCCAGGGCGCGTTTTTTGTTTCGAAGTCGACATCGTAAGTGTGGTGAAACTTTTCCAAGTGTGGTAACATTTTTTGTAGAACCGACGGAAAGGGTTATTTCATGAAACGTAAATTTTCTGATCGCGCCAACTGGCGCAGAATTATTAGCAAACAATTTATATCGCATTATATGGAGCAGCCGGAATTTACCGGATATGTCACCCTATATACGATCGAACGGTTGAAGGAGCCGTTGTGGAAAGAATACGACGGACAGACGTTATGCTTGGCGGATGAAGGATACTCCTGGTTGCAATATTTTCCGAAAGGAGAGCATTTTATCGTAACCGCAATGTTCGACGACCGTCAACGCATCATTCAATGGTATATCGATATTTGCAAATCGCAAGGCGTTACCGAACAAGGAGTGCCTTGGTTCGACGACTTGTTTCTGGACATCGTCGTCCTCCCGTCGGGAACCGTTATTTTGATGGATGAGGACGAATTGGACGAAGCGCTGATCCAAGGCGAGATTTCTCAGGAGGATTACGAGCTGGCGACGGAAACCGCGCAACATTTGCTAAGGCAAATTTCGGCGCATGTATTCCCATATTTTGTGATGTCGCAGCGTCACCGCAGCCATGAATTCGGTTCCGACCGAGGGCCGGAACATCGATGAACGTTCATATCGCACGCAAGCGCCGGACTCCGGCGAGGAAACGGATCGCGCTTCTCATACTGTTCGTTGCCGTCTGCGGCCTGCTATGGTTCGGATATACGCAATGGATTATTCGGACGGCCGCCGATTCGCCGCTGCCGGCCCGTTCCGACGTGGGCATCGTTCTTGGCGCATCGCTCTGGAACGACCGTCCGAGCCCGGGCTTGGCGGAACGGTTGGATCATGCTTTGTCGCTCTACAAGAGAGGCGTCTTCCGCAAAATCATCGTTACCGGCGGATTGGACAGTCCCGAGATGACGCTGACCGAAGCGCAAGGGATGCAGCAGTATCTTGTCGAGCGCGGCGTGCCGCCGGAAGATGTGTATCTGGAGAACGAGGCGACGAGCACGCTGGAAAATTTGCTGTTCAGCAGCCGCATCATGGCCGACCATAATTGGACATCGGCCATCGTTGTGACTCATTCGTTTCACGGCGCCCGCGCGCTGGAGATCGCCCGATTTCTCGGCTATGCGGACCCTGTCGTTTCCACGATCGAATCGAGGGTGCTGAACATGCTGTGGTATCAAACCCGCGAATCGCTCGCTTATACGAAATGGAAGCTCGATCGGCTGTTGATTTCGCTTCGGCTCAAAACTGCTAATATGTGAGACGAAGATAGAATACATTGATAAAGAGTTCAGCCCCTAGAATAAAATGAGGTGATGCTGCAATGGACGGACGTATGCTGGCGTCAGGGCAATCGAACGCGGCTCGGCCTTCTCGGCAAATCAGTGTTATTCTAAGAAATCAGGAGCCGCCGACCATTTCGCAAGCCGCGGCGGAACCCGCGGCGCAACCATTCGGGAAGACGTTGCCCCAGCACGGCCATTTTGCCGAAATTCAGAAGGAATTGGAACAGCTTATCGGCTTGGATAATATTAAAGAATTAATGTTTGAAATATACGCTTTGCTGCAAGTTTCGCAAATGCGAAACGAGGCGGGCCTGCAAACGGGAACGCAGGTATACCATATGGTGTTCAAGGGGAATCCGGGAACCGGCAAAACGACGGTGGCGCGCATTGTCGCCAAGCTGTTTCAGCAAATGGGTGTCTTGTCGAAGGGCCATCTAATTGAGGTGGAGCGCGCCGATCTTGTCGGCGAGTATATCGGGCATACGGCTCACAAAACCCGCGATCTTGTCAAGAAAGCGCTCGGCGGCATTTTATTTATCGACGAAGCATACAGTTTGGCGCGCGGCGGCGAGAAAGATTTCGGCAAGGAAGCGATCGACACGCTCGTCAAAGCAATGGAAGATTACAAAAATCAATTCGTTCTTATTTTAGCCGGATATAACGATGAAATGGATTTTTTTCTGCAGACGAATCCGGGCTTGCCGTCAAGGTTCCCGATTCAGGTCGATTTTCCCGATTACTCGATTGACCAGTTGATTCAAATCGCCGAGTCGATGGCCAAGGAACGCGATTACATGTTTATGCCGCAGGCGATCGCCAAGCTGAAGCAGCATTTGCAGCAAGAGAAAACGGATTCGCTCCATTCGTTCAGCAACGGCCGCTATGTAAGAAATGTGATCGAGAAATCGATTCGAAATCAAGCGGTTCGCCTGCTGCATCAGTATCAGCAATCATCGCCCGGCAAGCTGGAATTAATGACGCTGAAGATCGAAGATTTGCGGTTGGACCAATCGTAGTTGCAATACGGGACGATTTCGGCGCGAACGGACAAAAGGAGCTAACATTTTCGATGTCAAAAACGACTTACGATACGGAACGCCAGGTGCAGGATCGGGCGGTTCTGGTCAGCCTTGTTACCAGTGAAATGAAACGGAATGAGATCAATTACGAGCAATCGCTGCTAGAATTGATCAAGCTGGCAGAGACGGCCGGCGTCGAGGTGCTTGCGACGATGACGCAGCAGCGGGAGACGCGGGACGCCAAATGGTTCGTCGGCAAAGGGAAAGTGGAAGAATTGAAGGCGCTTGTCGATGAGCTCGGTGCGAATACGGCGATTTTCGATCAAGAATTGGCCGGCGCGCAAGTGCGCAACCTGGAAGAAGCGCTTGATATGAAAATAATCGATCGGACGCAGCTCATATTGGATATTTTCGCGCAACGGGCGAAAACGAAGGAAGGGATCATTCAAGTCGAGCTGGCGCAATTGACTTACTTGCTGCCGCGGCTATCGGGCCATGGCAGAAATTTGTCGCGCCTCGGCGGCGGCATCGGAACGCGCGGGCCGGGGGAGACGAAGCTGGAAACGGACCGGCGCCATATTCGCGGACGCATCGGCGAGTTGAAGAGGCGATTGGAAGAGGTGGTTCGGCATCGTCAGCTGCATCGGGAACGCCGCAAGAAGACGGGCATTTATCAAGTGGCGCTCGTCGGCTATACGAATGCGGGCAAATCGACGCTCCTCAAGCAATTGACGCATGCGGACGTCTATGTGGAAGACCGGTTGTTTGCTACGCTCGATCCGACGTCGCGTACGCTCGAACTGCCAAGCGGCAAGGAAGTGGTCTTGACCGATACGGTCGGCTTTATTCAAAATTTGCCCCATGATCTCATCGCCGCCTTTCGCGCTACGTTGGAAGAAGTATGCGAGGCGGATTTAGTGCTGCATGTCGTGGATTGCTCTTCGGACATGCGCGAGGAGCAGATGGAGGTCGTCGATCAAATATTGCAGGAACTCGGGGCGGCCGATAAACCGCAAATTACGCTGTTCAACAAAATCGACATTTGTTCCCCGGAGCGACTGGAATTGCTTCCGGCAGGCGATGACTTTCTGAAGATCAGCGCATACCGCCCGGCCGACCTTGAACGGATCCGGACGGCAATTCAAGAGAAGCTGATGGGGGACACGCGCATTTTCCGCATTCCGGCAGATCGGGGAGATGCGATCGCGTTGCTCTACCGTTGCGGGGAAGTATTGGAGCGGACCGAAGACGAGCGGGAGGATGGGACGCTTGTTTTCCATGTCAGGCTGCACAAGTCGGACTATGGCATTCACGGCTACAAGCTGGAGCCGTACAGCGAATAATAAGCAATTGCAGCAAGGGAGAGACCATCGAAATGACGATATTTACGGAAGCATTGTTACAAGCGAAAGAACAAGTGGAAGAGATGATCGCCGGGAGACTGCGCGAGGTGGAGCGAATCGTCGAAGCGAATCAGTGGAAGGTGATCCGGGCATTCCAACGCCGGCAAGTTAGCGATTTTCATTTTGCCGGCTCGACCGGTTACGGGTATAACGACCGGGGAAGGGAAATATTGGACGAAGTCTATGCGGATGTGTTCGGCGCGGAGGCCGCGCTGGTGCGGCCGCATTTTGCTTCCGGGACGCATACGATTGCGACGGCGCTGTTCGGTGTATTGCGACCGGGCGACGACCTGTTGTATATTACAGGAAGACCTTACGACACGCTTCATAAAGTGATCGGCAAACCGGGAGACGGAACGGGCTCGCTGCAAGATTTCGGCATCGGCTACGGCGAAGTTCCGCTTCACCCGACCGGGGAAGTGGACTGGGCGGAAGTCGAACGCAGCGTCTCCGGCCGGACGAAGGTGATCGGCATTCAGCGTTCGCGCGGCTACGATTGGCGCTCGTCGTTTACAGTAGAGCAAATCGGCGAGATGGCGCGGCGCGTCAAAGCGATCAAACCCGACGCGATCGTCTTTGTCGACAATTGCTACGGAGAATTTACGGAAGTGCAAGAACCGACCGAGGCGGGCGTCGATTTGATGGCGGGCTCTTTAATCAAAAATCCGGGCGGCGGCTTGGCGGAAACCGGCGGATATATTGCCGGCAGACGGGACTTGGTCGATTTGGCCGCCTGCCGGTTGACGGCGCCGGGCATCGGGTCGGACGTTGGAGCGATGCTCGGCACGACCCGCTCGATCTACCAAGGGCTATTTCTTGCGCCGACATTGGTTGGACAAGCGGTCAAAGGCAGCGTGTTCGCCGCCGCCATGTTCGAGCGCCTCGGCTTTACGACGCGACCGCGTTGGGACGAGGGCCGGACCGATTTGATCCAGGCGATTCAATTTACAAGCGCTGAACATTTGATCCAATTCGTGCAAGGAATTCAGAAGGCGGCGGCCGTAGACGCGCATGTCGTGCCCGAGCCGTGGGACATGCCCGGATACGAGCATCCGGTTATTATGGCCGCAGGAACATTCATCCAGGGCGGCAGCCTAGAATTGTCGGCCGATGCTCCGATTCGCGCGCCGTATATCGCTTATATGCAAGGCGGACTAACGTACGCCCACGTGAAATTCGGCGTGCTGACCGCCGTCGAAGCGATGATAAAAAAAGGTATTGTAAAGTTATCTAACATATCTTGACACCTTTTTTTGCAAAAGTTAAAATGAGTACAGATTAAAATAATTGAAAGGCGGATGCATGATGGGGGATGAATTGCGGAGAAATATGGCGCTTTTCTCGATCGGAACCGTCATCAAGCTGACCGATTTGACAGCAAGACAGATACGTTACTATGAGCAGCAGAAGCTGGTCAATCCTGTGCGCACTGCCGGGAATCAACGTATGTTCTCGTTTAACGACGTCGATCGGCTGCTGGAAATCAAGGCTTTAATCGAAAAAGGCGTGAACATTGCGGGAATTAAACAAGTAATGACGCCGATCGAACAGTCCGAGGAAGCGACTGCGATCAAGAAAGAGAACGGAGCGAAGCGGGAAGAACTTACGGATACCGATTTGCATCGCATTTTGAAGCAGCAAATTATGTACGGTAGAAAACCAGGACAAGTTACGATGATTCAAGGCGAGCTGTCCCGTTTTTACAATAAATAAACAATATAAGGCGAGGGAGAGAAACTGTGAGTTACACGAAAGAGGATATTTTACGCATCGCGAAAGAACAAAACGTTAGATTTATTCGTCTGCAATTTACGGATTTGCTCGGTACGATCAAAAATGTGGAAATCCCTTTAAGCCAACTGCCGAAAGCGCTCGACAACAAGATGATGTTCGACGGTTCTTCGGTCGAGGGTTATGTGCGGATCGAAGAGTCCGACATGTATTTGTACCCCGATTTGGAAACATGGCTCATCTATCCTTGGGTCGCGGAAGATCGTATCGCCCGTTTGATCTGCGATGTGTACATGCCGGACGGCACTCCGTTCAGCGGCGACCCTCGCGGCATTTTGAAGCGTTGTTTGAAAGAAGCGGAAGCGCTCGGCTACACAACGATGAATGTCGGGCCGGAACCGGAGTTTTTCTTGTTCAAAACGGACGAGAAGGGCAATCCGACGATGGAATTGAACGACCATGGCGGTTATTTCGATTTGGCTCCGACGGATCTCGGGGAAAACTGCCGCCGCGATATCGTATTAACGTTGGAAGAGATGGGATTTGAAATCGAAGCTTCCCATCATGAGGTGGCGCCGGGGCAACACGAAATCGATTTTAAATATGCCGACGCGGTAAAAGCCGCCGATCAAATTCAAACCTTTAAACTCGTCGTCAAAACGATCGCAAGACAACACGGCCTGCATGCGACCTTCATGCCGAAACCGCTGTTTGGCGAAGCCGGTTCGGGGATGCACTGCCATCAATCCTTGTTCAAAGGCAAAGTAAATGCGTTCTACGACGAGTCGGACAAGCTCGGATTAAGCGATGAAGCGCGTCAATATATGGCCGGCATTTTGAAGCATGCGCGCGCCATGGCCGCCATTACGAATCCGACGGTGAACTCCTACAAGCGCCTTGTGCCGGGATATGAAGCCCCTTGCTATGTGGCTTGGTCCGCTTGCAACCGCAGCCCGATGATCCGCATTCCTTCATCGCGCGGATTGAGCACGCGCGTTGAAGTCCGCAACCCGGATCCTGCGGCGAACCCGTATTTGGCTCTGGCAGTCATGCTGAAAGCCGGTCTGGACGGCATCGTCAACAAACTTGAGCTGATCGCGCCGACGGACCGCAACATTTACGTCATGTCGGAGCAAGAGCGGATCCAGGAGGGCATTCCTAGCTTGCCTTCCGATTTGAAGGAAGCGCTCGTCGAAATGGCGAAGAGCGAATTGATCCATTCCGCCTTGGGCGATCATGCGTTCGCGCATTTCTACGAATTGAAGGAGATCGAGTGGGATATGTTCCGCACCCGGGTCCATCAATGGGAACGCGACCAATACATGACCTTATATTAAGATTATTCTCGAATGGAAAGAGCCCTTGCGGGCTCTTTTTTTATACATCTGCAGCGCCGAGCGGGGGCCCATCAACCCGGAAACAAATCAATTAGCGGTATTTGCTACTGTTATTTTGGAGTAACTGGCTAGTTTATCGAAACTAGCTGGAATTTCTGGCGCTAATTTTGAGCAATTTGGCTGCGATGAAGATGTGGCTTCTATTAACGGTAGGATTTACCGCTAATTTCGATATTCTTAGGATATCAGGGGAATTAGCGCCTGATTTTGGAGCTAATCCAAGTAATTCCATACTCCGGGCGCCAGTTCATACCGAACGATTCGTTCTCCGTTGCCGCGGTAAGAGGGGAGGAGCCAACCTTGGGCGCATAATCGTTTCAGCATGAGGACGGCCGGTTTATGATTGACGTCCAGATGACGTTCCACATCCTTCGGCCTGATCGGACCGGCACATTGGATAGCGAAACGAATGATTTCTTTCTCGGCGAACGAAGCGCGCGACGCTGGAGTCTGATTGGACAAATATCTGCTTAACACCATTTGCAGCAATGTCATGCATAATTGGGGATGCTGTTCCACATCGTCGTACGCAAAGGAGATGACTTGATATCCCATCGCATGCAGGAATGTTTCGCGGTTTAACTCGTTGCAATATTTGTGCCGGTCCATCTCCCGTACGTGGGCAGCGTATCCTTTCACTTCAATAATCAGCTTTACATGCCCGGGCAGCCATGCAAAATCCGCGAAGTAGGTTCGTCCCCGCCAATCCAGCACTTCGTATTCGGGATGGAGATGCTCCAAATTCCCGCGAAGCGGCCACCATACGTTTCTGAGAAATAAGGACTCGGCATGCCGATGCCCTCTTTCCAGCCGGCCCCGGCGTTCTCCCGTTCTGCTGGCTAGATGGCGCTGAATAAATTGATCGTAAACTTCTTCGAACATTGAATCGTTCCTCCTTCATAAATGACAAAAACGCCCCGCTTTCATTCGTTAAGAATGAAACGGGACGTTCTTCGTCTCCTTAAGCAGTATAGATCAATAAGTCGGATGCGTCGAGCCTTCATCGGCGACTTAGCGCCCGGAATTGGCTTTGTAATTACAAGCAAGCCTTCCGCAATGCAATTGGAAAAACGTGCAGCCGCAAGGGCTCGAGGTAAAAGCTCTTTATCCAACCTATGTAACCGATCAATGGATATCGCGGAATACGCCGATCACTTTGCCGAGGATGGTGACATGATTGAGACGAATCGGCTCCATCGTGGCGTTCTCCGGCTGAAGGCGGATATGGTCCTTTTCTTTGTAGAACGTTTTCACAGTCGCTTCGTCATCCTCCGTCATCGCCACGACAATGTCTCCGTTATCCGCGGTTTGTTGCTGCCGAACGATGACATAGTCTCCGTTATGAATGCCGGCTTCGATCATACTGTCTCCGATGACCGATAGCATAAATACGTTATGATCCCCAACAAAATGTTCGGGCAGCGGGAAATAATCCTCAATATTCTCGGTGGCCGTAATCGGCATGCCGGCCGTTACTTTCCCGACGACAGGAACTTTGGTAATCGAATGTGTATATAAATGGGTTTGCTCGTCTTCCTGGCCCAAAATTTCGATCGCACGCGGCTTGGTCGGATCGCGGCGTATCAGCCCTTTCTTCTCCAACCGGTCGAGATGCCCGTGTACCGTTGAACTTGAAGCCAAACCTACGGCTTCGCCAATTTCCCGTACCGAAGGAGGGTAGCCTTTAGCCCGTACTTCGTTGCGAATGAATTCCAGAATCGCTTGCTGCCGATTTGATAACTTGGACATTGCCGTATCAACTCCAATGCTTTTTATCAAAATTATACCATAGAACTTCAGTTCGCACAAACGTAAGTTCTAAATATTTTCAATAGGAAAGAAACAAAAAAAGAACAAACGTTCGAAAAACGGATTGACTCAAACAAGTGTTCGTGTTATGATGTGGATATCGTAAATAGAACAAGTGTTTGGGGTGTTGATATATGATCAACCAATACAGTACTTATAAGAGCATTTATCATGATTCGCCGCTCATAACGGACCGTCAAGTTCGGCAAAACCGCAAGGTTGGGCAAGTTTTCTTATTTGCTGCGGTCTTGCTGCTGCTCACCAGTTTCGGCATTGTCAAGGCATTTGCCTCTTCAGACGATGACGAATGGGCGTTCGAATCGACCCCCGCCAAACAAATTATCGTTACGCAAGGCGAAACGATGTGGAGCATCGCCAAGCGTTATAAGCCTGAACGTATGGACATTCGCAATTATATTGAAGATATGAAGAAATTGAACCATAAACGTACTTCCGCCATTCAGGCCGGGGAACTGCTATCTATTCCTTAACCGCAGGTTTCCTCGCTTAATTCCCGCTTACCTTCATAATATAATGAAACGCCCTGGCGAGTGAGCGCCTGGGCTATTCGCATTCCCTTGACAACCTGTTATGTACATGTCAAAGTAAAGAATGTACTATGTTTACAATCGGTTTCACGCAGTAAACGTGGAGGAGGGACAACATGGAAATCGATGCTTTGGTCGCGCGAATTAACGAGTTGGCGCGCAAACATAAATCCGTCGGTTTGACGGAAGAAGAAACGTTGGAACGCGAAAAGCTGCGCAAACAGTATATCGAAGGCTTCAAACGGTCGCTTCGTCAGCAATTGGATTCGATCGAATTCGTAGACGAAAATTCGAATACGATTAAGCATTAATCGCATTCGAATCATTTCGGCGCGGCTTCTTCATCGTTCGGAAAATAAAAGTCAAACGCGATATCAGCTATAGGAGGATCAATTCACATGTCTCGTTCTTGGGAAAGAATGGTTCGCAAAAATACGCAAGCGGTTAACCGTGCGCGGAAGAAGCAAGGGAAAGGAACAATCACCACGGCATCCAAGTCGGAATTCGATAAATTTTTGGGCCGCAGCATTATATTGCCTACGGTTTTGATCGGGTTTGCGCTGATGTACGCCGTGATGACGGCCGGCGTAACGCCGGAAACTTCGTCGACTCTCTATTGGGTTACGATCGGATTGTACATTTTGCTCGGGGTCACTTTTATATTCCGCCGGCCTTATTTGGCAGTCGGCAAATCATCGGTGATGACGCGCCGGCTGAATCGGGATCGCCGTTTAGAAGCGGGGCAAATCAAGCAAATTACGGTTCAGAAAGGTTATGTCGTCATTGAGCCGAGTATTAAAGGTTCTGCTTGGGTATTTTCGCGTTTGACGAACCGATACGACACGCAGGCGATGGCCGAACGGTTGGAGGAATTCGCCAAAGCCAACAACGTGCCGTTCGAAAACAAAGAAAAGCGGGAAGATCAGGCGGAAGTAGAAGAAAAGTGAACAACCTCTATATATAGAAGAAACTTGCGCAGGAAAGGGAGAGGAACATGGCCATTAAGGCGGTATTATTTGATTTGGACGACACGCTCTTGTGGGACGACCGCAGCGTACAGGAAGCGTTTGAAGCGACTTGCGAAGCTGCGCGGCAAAGCCATCCGGGCATCGATCCGTCGGAACTGGAGCAGGCGGTACGCACGGAGGCGAGAGCGTTATACGCAACGTACGATACGTTCCCGTTCACGCAGATGATCGGCATTAACCCGTTTGAAGCGTTATGGGGAAATTTTACGTCAGGGGAACAGCCGGAGTTCCGGAAGCTGCAGCAATTGGCACCGGCTTATCGCAAAGACGCGTGGACGCGCGGTTTGAAGGCGTTAGGCATCGATGACGCGGAGACAGGCGCAAAGCTTGCGGAGCGGTTCGCCGCCGAACGCAGAACCCGTCCGTACGTATACGAAGAAACGTTCGCCGTATTGGATCAGTTGAAAGGCAGCTTCAAGCTGTTGCTGCTGACGAACGGTTCGCCCGATTTGCAGCAAGAAAAATTGGACGGCGTACCCGCATTAATTCCTTATTTCGATCATATCGTCATTTCCGGCTCGTTCGGCGAAGGCAAGCCTGCCGGCTCCATATTTAGATATGCGATGGAAAAGCTCGACATCGAGCCGCATGAAGGCTTGATGGTTGGCGACAAGCTGACAACCGATATAAAAGGGGCTTTGGGAGTCGGCATGCCGGCGGTTTGGATCAATCGGAGAGGCGCCGTACGCAATGGCGAAATCGTCCCGGATTACGAAATTCGCCATCTATCCGAATTGCATCGAATTATCGCCGAACGATAACTTTCCGCCTTCCGAAGACGACATCTTCGAGCGTTTCCCGTTGTTCCGTTCGCGAATGACGGGTTTTTTTTTGAGCTTAACGGCATATTGATTCAAAAATGTCACAATTACATAACGAAAATGGCCCGACAGAGCCATTCGAAATCGGTACAATGGGTTATATAATAGCTGCAAGGGGGATAAACTGTGAGAAAAGTTATAGCCATATTGGCAAGTATGATGATTTTGCTCAGCGCTTGCGGAGGGGGCGGCAGCTCCAAGGGACTAGGCTGGGAAATCGGATCGTTTTCATTCACGGATCAAACCGGGCAAACGTTCGGGAAAGACGATCTGGCCGGAAAGGTATGGATCGCCGATTTTGTGTTTACGAATTGCGTAACGGTTTGCTCGCCCATGACGTTTAATATGACGGAATTGCAGAAACGCGCCAAAGCCGAAGGGTTGGAGCTCGAAATCGTATCGTTCAGCGTCGATCCGGAACGGGACAAGCCGGAAGTGTTGGAGCAGTTCGGAGGGAAGTTCGGCGTAGATTTTGCGAATTGGCATTTTCTGACCGGGTACTCGTTTGACGATATTAAACAATTCGCCAACACTTCGTTCAAAACAATCGTAGAAAGAGAAGCGGATTCCGATCAATTCATTCACGGAACTTCGTTCTTCCTCGTCAGCAAATCGGGCACGGTATATTCCCGGTATAGCGGTGTAGAGGATGTGCCTTACGATCAAATGATCAAGGATATTAAAAAACTGAATAAAGCGAAATCGTAATTTGAGAACGGAACAAAGGATTGAGTTGGAGTGAAATTGCAAATCAGATGGATGTCTGCATTGATGCTTGTCATCGTTCTGCTGGCGGGCTGCGGGGCTCAGGATCAAGGAGCGGACCAAAACGGAATGGATATGGGGGACGAATCGCTCGTACCGATCAAGGTGGAGATCCGTTTGAATCCGGAATCGTTTGCCGCCCAGGAAAAAGCGGTGATCGAGGCGAAGGTGACGCAAGGCGGCGATCCCGTTGACGACGCGCGGGAAGTATTGTTCGAAATTTGGAGAGACGATCAGGAACAGCATGAGAAAATCGAGGGCAAGCATACGAAGGATGGCGTATACCAAATTGAGAAGCAGTTCGCCGAACCGGGACAATACCATGTGATCGCTCATGTGACCGCACGCGATATGCATTCGATGCCGCAAAAAAACTTTGAAGTGAAATGAAATAAAAAAGCATGCCTGGATAAAACGCCCGGCATGCTTTTTCTCATTATTTTTGAAAACTCGGGTCCTCGTACGGATGCGCGATCCAACCTTCCGTTTCGATGAACAAGCGAACCGCGACAATTTGACGATTATCCATCAGCGTGAAAAAGTGCGGCGTACCTTCGGGTACGGAAATGACATCGCCCGCTTCCAGTTCCACATCGAAATAGCCGACATCGTCCGCGCCTTTAATGATGAAAATGCCCTTGCCCGCTGTGATGGCGCGCACTTCGTCTTCGGTATGGGTATGCACTTGCTCGAATTTTTTTAACAATTCGTCCAAATTCGGCGTAGCGTCGGACAGCGAAATAATATCCCACGTCGTATAACCGCGGCGGGCTGCCAAATCGCGAATTTCTTCATTGTATGTGGAGAGGATTTGATTTTTCTCCTCATCGCTCAAGACGAAGCGTTCCTGCAGTTCGGCAGGCAATTTATTTTTGTCCCAATGTTCGTAAAGCACTTCTTGACTCGTTAAAAATTCTCGTACATTATTTTCGCCTGAAATGCGTTCATTTGTATTCCGGATTCGAATTTCTGCCAAGCTAATCCCTTCTTTCCAAGTTAATTGATCGATATTATAGTTAATTATAGTGGATTTTACGGATGGTGTCGACTATTAATGCTTTTCTATTCATTCGTATTCTGGTAAACTAAGTCTTAACGTTTTGGCGGAGAGTGAAGGAGTTGTTGGAGATTTGACGAAACCTAATCTGCAAGATCAAATAAAACGGAAAATATTAATTCTGGACGGTGCGATGGGCACGATGATTCAGCAAGAAAATTTGACTCCCGACGACTTCGGCGGAGAAGAATTGGAAGGCTGCAACGAAATGCTCGTTTTGACGCGTCCGGATGTCATTCAGCGGATTCACGAAGCGTATCTTCAAGCGGGCAGCGATATTATCGAGACGAATACGTTTGGGGCGACAAGCGTCGTTCTGGCCGAATACGGTTTGCAGGATCGCGCGGCAGAGATTAACCTTGCCGCAGCGAAGCTGGCGATCGCCGCCGTAGAGAAGTATTCCACGCCGGAATGGCCGCGTTATGCAGCCGGGGCGCTGGGACCGACGACGAAGACGCTGTCGGTAACCGGCGGCGTAACGTTCAAGGAACTGGAGGACAGCTATTACGAGCAAGCGCTCGCGCTCATCGAAGCCGGCGTGGATGCGCTGCTGCTGGAGACTTCGCAGGATACGCTTAACGTGAAAGCGGGCAGCATCGGCATTCGCCGCGCGTTTGAAACGGCTGGCCGCACGTTGCCGATTATGATCTCGGGGACGATCGAACCGATGGGCACGACGCTTGCGGGGCAAAATATCGAATCGTTCTACATTTCGCTTGAGCATTTAAACCCGATTTCCGTCGGATTGAACTGCGCGACAGGACCGGAATTTATGCGCGACCATATCCGTTCGTTATCGGAGATCGCGGGCACCGCGATCAGTTGTTACCCGAACGCGGGCCTCCCCGACGAGAACGGACATTACCACGAATCGCCGGAATCCCTTGCCAAAAAAATGGCCGCCTTCGCCGAGCAAGGCTGGTTAAATATCGCGGGAGGCTGCTGCGGAACGACGCCCGAACATATTCGCGTTCTTGCGGAGACGCTCTCGGCTTACAAGCCTCGATCGGAATTCGGCTCGCATCCGCCGGCCGTGTCCGGCATCGAAACGGTATACATCGAGAACGAAAACCGTCCGTATATGGTTGGAGAGAGAACGAACGTTCTCGGTTCGCGCAAATTTAAACGGTTGATTGCGGAAGGCAAATACGAAGAAGCGTCGGAAATCGCCCGGGCCCAGGTGAAGAGCGGGGCGCATGTGATCGACGTCTGTTTGCAGGATCCGGACCGGGACGAAGCGTCCGATATGAAGCAATTTTTGGAGCTTGTCGCGAAAAAAGTCAAGGTGCCGCTCGTCATCGACACGACCGACCCTTCCGTCATCGAGCTGGCGTTAACCTATTCGCAAGGGAAAGCGATCATTAACTCCATTAATCTTGAAGACGGTGAAGAAAAATTCGAAAGAGTCGTGCCGCTGATCCACAAGTACGGCGCGGCTGCGGTCGTCGGGACGATCGACGAGCGCGGACAGGCGATCACGCGCGAGGATAAGCTTGAAGTCGCCAAGCGATCGCATGATTTGCTTGTGCATAAATACGGCATGAAGCCGGAAGACATCATTTTCGACCCGCTTGTATTTCCGGTCGGTACCGGAGACGAGCAATATATCGGTTCCGCGAAAGAAACGATCGAAGGCATTCGGCTCATTAAACAGGCGTTGCCGAAATGCCAAACGATTTTGGGAATTAGCAATATTTCGTTCGGCTTGCCGGAAGCCGGCCGCGAAGTGTTGAACTCGGTCTTTTTGTACGAATGTACGAAAGCCGGTCTGGATTACGCGATTGTAAACACGGAGAAGCTGGAACGGTACGCCTCCATACCCGAAGAGGAACGGAGACTGTCGGAAGCTCTGTTATACGACACGAACGACGATACGCTCGCCGCTTTCGTGGCGGCTTTTCGCGAGAAGAAAGTCGTCAAAAAAGAAAAAACGACGAATCTGACCTTGGAAGAGCGGCTTGCTTCCTATGTCGTCGAGGGAACGAAGGAAGGGCTCATTCCCGACTTGGAAGAGGCGCTTAAGAAATATACGGCGCTTGAAGTGATCAACGGACCGCTCATGGCCGGCATGGAAGAGGTCGGCCGGCTGTTTAACAATAACGAACTGATCGTGGCCGAGGTGCTGCAAAGCGCCGAGGTGATGAAAGCGTCGGTCGCGTTCCTCGAGCAATTCATGGAGAAGAACGAAACGAGCGTGAAAGGGAAAATATTGCTCGCAACGGTGAAAGGCGATGTCCACGATATCGGCAAAAACCTGGTGGAAATTATATTGTCCAACAACGGGTTTCAAATCGTGAATCTGGGGATCAAAGTGCCGCCGGAGCAATTGATCGAAGCGTACCGCAAGGAAAACCCGGACGCGATCGGTTTGTCCGGCTTGCTGGTCAAGTCGGCGCAGCAAATGGTAACGACCGCCCAAGACTTGCGCAATGCGGGCATCAAGGTCCCGATTTTGGTCGGCGGCGCCGCGCTGACGCGCAAATTTACGAAAACGCGCATTTTGCCGGAATACGAGGGCGCGGTATTGTATGCGAAAGATGCGATGGACGGCTTGGATATCGCCAATAAATTGATGGATCCGAAGCAGCGCGCAATCATGATGGAAGAAATCGAAGCCGCGCGGCAATCGGCGGGCGAAGAGGAAGTCGCCAAGAAGCCGCTCCCGGAACTGACGAGAGCCGTTCGTTCCGACGTGTCGCAGGATGTCCCGGTTTCCGTTCCGCCAGACTTGGACCGCCATATCTTGCGCGATTATCCGCTCGGGCACATTATCCCTTACGTCAATATGCAGATGCTGCTCGGGCATCATCTTGGCCTGCGCGGCTCGGTGGAGAAGTTGCTGGCCGCCGGCGATCCGAAAGCGCTCGAGTTGAAGGAAACGGTAGACGGCATGCTGCAGGAAGCGATGGCGAAACATACGATACAGGCTCACGGAATGTACCGGTTCTTCCCTGCGCAATCTTCCGGCAACGATATTATTGTTTACGATCCGCAAGATCGGAGCAAAGTGCTTAAAACGTTCTCGTTCCCGCGTCAGCATGTGGAACCGTTCCTATGCTTGGCCGACTATTTGAAACCGATCGAGAGCGGCGTCATGGACTATGTCGGCTTTATGGTCGTCACGGCGGGGCATGGAGTACGGGAACAAGCCAACGCGTTGAAGGAACAGGGAGATTACCTGCGCTCGCATGCGATTCAAGCTGTCGCTCTGGAAGTGGCCGAAGGCTTCGCCGAACGTTTGCATCATATGATGCGAGACATTTGGGGATTCCCGGATCCGCAAGATATGACGATGAAGCAGCGGCTTGGCGCGAGATACCGCGGCATGCGCGTATCGTTCGGTTATCCCGCCTGCCCGAATTTGGAAGACCAAGCTTTGCTGTTCGATTTAATGAAGCCGGACGATATCGGAGTTCATTTGACCGACGGATATATGATGGAGCCGGAAGCATCCGTATCCGCTATGGTGTTCGCCCATCCGCAGGCGCATTATTTCAATGTGGATAAGGCATAATAGGTACCATTAAGGCCCAAAACCTTCGAGAGACTCGCAAGTCGGTTCGTCGGGAAGTCTGCGGCGGCATAAGTGGCCAGAAGACTTGACGACATGCCCGTTACGCGCAAACTCGAAGGTTTTTTGCTGCGCGAGAGAAAGGAGGTCACGCGTATGGAACTTTATTTTCTCGGTACGGGGGCGGGCATGCCGTCGCCGCAACGAAACGTAACGTCGATCGCGCTGCGGCTTTTCGCCGAGCGGGGGACGTTCTGGCTGTTCGACTGCGGCGAAGGCACGCAGCACCAAATATTAAAGTCGCCGCTCAAGCTTCGCAAATTGGAAAACATATTTATCACTCACTTGCATGGAGATCATCTCTTCGGATTGCCGGGCTTGCTGTCCAGCCGCGCTTACCAGGGCGGCCAAGATCCGCTTGCCGTTTACGGTCCTCCCGGAATTCGCGATTGGCTCGAAACGACGCTTCATCTTAGCCAATCCCGATTGCATTATCAATTGACGATCCATGAAATTGCCGAAGGGACGGTTTTTGAGGACGACCGGATGACGGTGGAAACGGCGAAGCTCGACCATCGAATCGACAGTTACGGCTACCGCATCGCGGAGAAGGAAAGGCCCGGCAAGTTGAAGGCGGAAGAGCTTCGGCGCCGCGGCCTGAGACCGGGACCGCATTACGGAGCGTTGAAACGGGGAGAAGACGTAACGCTGCCGGACGGAACGACCGTGACGGCCGCAGAAGTGACGAGCGGGCCGCAGCAAGGGGCTACGGTCGTTATATTGGGAGACACCCGTCCTTGCGAAGGCGCGTCGAAGCTCGCCCGCCAAGCGGATATGCTCGTGCATGAAGCTACTTATTCGCATGATTTGAGCGATCTGGCGCATGAATATTATCACAGCACGTCCGCGCAAGCCGCGCAAACCGCATTGGCCGCCGGGGCGAGGGGGCTGATCGTGACGCACTTCAGCAGCAGATATAAAGATATCGAAGCGCTGCAACCGCTGCTCGGCGAGGCGAAAGCGATCTTTCCCAACACAATGCTGGCGGAGGAACATGTTTTATACCCTGTCTCGGCCCGAACGGGCCGAGCATCCGGGCATACATAGCGCCGATACGGGAAATGGGCGTCCAGTGGGAAATACGCAGCTCTTTTCCCGGGAAAGCGCAGGAAATGACAGGTTACAGCAAGGCGCACGAAGATTTTGGCGGCCGCCGTTCGATTTCATTCGACGCTTTTGCCGCGGAATAGTTTCATTTTGACTTCTTTCACACAATTTCTTGAAAAAATAGGCCGCAAACTATAATATGGTAAGAAACGCGGAATCGACCGGAAAGGATAGAGAAGAGTATGCCGGAATTACCGGAAATGGAAATTTACAAAAAACTGCTCTCCGACCGCATCGTCGGAAAAACGATTACGAATGCAACCGTCAATCGGGCGAAATCGGTTAACATAGATGCGCGGCAATTCGAAAGCGAGCTTGTCGGCAAACAAATATTGTTTGTCGAACGCCGCGCCAAGTATTTAATTTTCCATTTGGATAACGGGCGCAGATTGCTGCTTCATTTGATGCTCGGAGGATTGATGTTTTACGGCACTCCCGATGAGAAGCCGGATCGCACGACACAGGTGGAAATCTCGTTCGGCGATGCGACGCTCTATTTTATCGGGCTTCGCTTGGGGTATCTTCATTTATTGTCCGTGAACGATACGGATGAGGCGTTATCCGACCTGGGGCCGGAACCGTTCGATCGGAGAATGACGGCGGATAAATTCAGTCAATTATGCCGGAATAAACGCGGGACGCTTAAGTCGGCGCTTGTCAATCAAAGCTTTATCGCCGGCATCGGCAATTGTTATTCCGACGAAATCGCATTTGGCGCTTCATTGCTGCCGTCGGCCAAGCTGCAGGATCTGGAGCCGCCTGCGATCGAACGGCTTTACCGATCGATGCATTCGATATTGCGGGAAGCGGTGGAATCGGGCGGTTACGTGGAGATGCCGTTAACGGCAGACGATGCGTTGACGGGCGGGTATAACGCCCGCTTGAAAGTATACGATCGGGAAGGGGAAGCTTGTCCGCGTTGCGGCACCGCGATCGTAAGAACGGAAATCGCTTCCCGCAAAGCTTTCTTGTGTCCCGGATGCCAGCATGCAAAGTAAAACGCCGTTGATCGGATGTCATGTAAGCATACGCGAAGGTTATTATCAAGCGGCCGTCGCCGCAGCCCGGCTCGGTGCGAAATCGTTTCAGTATTTTCCTAAAAATCCGCGCGGCTTGAGCGTGAAAGCATTCGACCGAAGAGACGCCGAACGATGCGCCGCCTTTTGCAGGGAGCAAGGAATGCCGTCCATCGCCCATACGCCGTATCCGACCAATTTGGCGGTGGACGCTTCCGCAAGTCGCGAGCAGTTCGAGCGGACGGTCGCTTCCTTGGTAAACGATCTGCAAATTGCCGACGCCTGCGGTTCCGTCGGAGCGGTCGTTCATTTCGGCATCTACAAAGGACAGGATCCGCTGCAAGGCTATAAAAATATAATACAATGTCTTAATACCGTGTTATACGCTTGGGAAGGCGCCGCGCTGCTCCTGATCGAAAATCAGTCCGGCGATCATGCGAAAATGGGGATGGCGCTGGAGGAATTGGTGCAAATCCGCAATTTAACGTCATTTCCCGAAAAAATCGGCTTTTGCTTCGATACATGCCATGCGTTTGCGAGCGGGATATGGACGGGGACCAATACGGACGAATTGCTGCGGAAAGGACAGGAACTGCATTATTGGGAATATTTGCGCGCCGTTCATTTGAACGATTCGAAATATCCGGCGGGGTCGCACCGCGATCGGCACGAAAATATCGGAAAAGGGCATATTGGGGCGGCGGCGCTGAAGTCGCTGCTGGCAGCCAAACCGTTCGGCGATTTGCCGGCCGTTCTTGAGACGCCTGTTCCGGCCAGCGGATCGCATCGGGAGGAAATCGAATATGCGTCAGCAATGGCAGAGGGGATGAAACGATGATTCACGTTTTTCTGGACGATTGCCGCCGCCCTCCGGCGGGATTCGTGCTTGCGCGCACGGCGGAGGAATGCTTGCTGCTGTTGGAGGATGGCGACGTCGACATGTTGTCGCTTGATCACGATCTAGGTTTCGACGAGGCGAACGGAACGGAACTCGTCAAGCAAATGGTGCTGCGGAATGTATATCCGCGCGAAATCTTCCTGCATACGTCAAGTCCGTTCGGCAGAAGGGAAATGTACGAGCTGCTGTATCAACATAAGCCGGAACATGTGAAGCTGCATTACGGCCCGATGACGCCCGAGGCGCTGGAAAGAGCGAGGTTGGCCTCCGATGATGCGAGAGATTAGCGAGCATGACGTCTTGCAGACGATCGCCAGTCGGCGGGAGCCCCTCTTTCTTTATTTATATACTCCGTTATGCGGAACTTGCAAAGCGGCCGAACGCATGTTGGACATCGTCATGGAAACGTTGAATACGGAAGCGATGAAGACGAATGTCAATTTCGCGCCGCGGCTTGTAGCGGAATTCCGGATCGAAAGCGTCCCGTGCCTGCTTGCTTTCCGTTCCGATGAGGGCGAAGCGCCGGAGAAATTGTACGCATTTCAGTCCGTCACGCATTTATTCCATTTCATGAACGATAAAAGGTGTGATCATCCATGATTCAATTACGAAATATTACGTTGCGCCGCGAGGACCATCTCATTCTCGATCGCGTCAATCTGGAAGTGAAAGAAAACGAGCATTGGGTGATACTGGGACGCAACGGATCCGGCAAGACGACGCTGCTAGAGTTGATTACCGGCTACATATTTCCGTCGGACGGACAGGTGAAAGTGATGGGCAACTTGTACGGCGATTGCGACGTTCGCGAAGTGCGCAAACGGATCGGTTATCTTAGCCAGTCGCTGATGGAAAAGTTGGCGCTGCGCGATCCGGTATGGGAAGTTGTCGCCACGGGCGAATACGGCTTTCTCCGCTTTTACCAGTCCGTTCCGGACGAGGTGCGGGCGAAAGCCGAGGCGTTGCTGGATGAAGTGGATCTCGGCCGGCTGCGGGACCATCCGTTAGGGACGCTGTCCCAAGGCGAACGGAAAAAAGTCATGCTGGCGCGCGCCTTAATGTCCGAGCCGTCTGTCTTGATTATGGACGAGCCTTGCGCCGGGCTTGATTTGTATGAACGTGAAAAATTTCTCGACCAATTAAACTTGCTGCAAAAACGCGACATCACCTTAATTTACGTCACCCATCATATGGAGGAAATGATTCCGATATTTACTCATGTAGCGCTTATGCACCAAGGAAAAGTGATTGCGGCAGGCGACAAACGAAGCGTTCTAACAAGCGAAACGCTCATGCGGGCATACGAGGTTCCCGTTTCGATCGATTGGCAGGACGGCAGACCGTGGACGCGCGTTGTATCCGCACATGACGGAGGTTCGTAACAGTTGAAAACAGAACGGCAACCAAATGAACGACAATGGGAAAGCAACATCAACGATGCCGAAGAAAACGGCGGCACGCGTTGGATCGCCACGGCGAATCACAGCTTTGCGCCGTACGCGCAAGAAGAATTCCGGCGTTTGTTCGGGCAAATCAAGAGCGTGCAGCTCATACCCGGCGAAACGTTTCTGATCGAGCTTCCGGCAAGCGCCGAAGAAGTGGGCGCCCGCCTCAAGGCGGAGCCGCCGATCTTTGTCCGCCATATCCAGCCGGTGGATCGCTTCTGGAAGTTGGAGGACGGCGTGGAAGAGTTGAAGGCGCTCCGTTCTTTTATTGCAGCGAATGAGCAAAGGCTGAGCGGAAAGCGCGCCGCGGTTCAAATACGCCGGACGGAAGGAACGGCGACGTCTCTTGCGGTCGCGGAAGCGAAGGCCGAGTTGGAAGAGGCACTACGCGCCGTTTCAAGCGAACCGGTTCTTCGCGACGCGGATTGGGTACTATCCGTCTTCGCCGCGACCGGCATGCTGTATGCCGGCATTTCGCGCCCGGAAGACAATATAAGCGATTGGTCCGGCGGAGCGATCCGTTTCAAGCGGGAAGAAGGGCAAATATCGCGGGCGAAATTCAAGCTCCTCGAGGCGGAGCGCGTATTTGGGCTCGACTTGGCAAGTTGCCGGGAAGGGCTGGATATCGGCGCGGCGCCGGGCGGCTGGACATCTCTTTTGCTGGAACGCGGGTTGCGGGTCACTGCCGTCGATCCTGCCGAGCTCCATCCGTCGCTTATTCGGCATCGCAACCTTACCTATTTGCGCAAGAACGCCTCGAAGGTCCGGTTTCGGCCGGATCAATTCGATTTGCTCGTTTGCGATATGAGTTGGAGCCCGATGCAGATGGTCAAGCTCGTGTCGGAATTGTTATATTCGCTTCGACAAGGAGGCATCGCGATCGTAACCGTGAAGCTGATGCATAAGAAGCCGATGCAGACGATTCGCGAAGTGATCGTGCGATTCGGCGAGCAGCGGCTGCAATTGCAGCAAGCGAAGCAGTTGTTTCACAACCGCGACGAAATTACGCTTTATATGATTAAATATTAAAGAAATTAATGAAATACGGTAAAAAAACGGCAGCCGAACCGCTTGGGTTCAGGCTGCCGTTCGTTGCCGCACCCGCTGCTTGCCCAGTCGTGTCAGCGGTTGGCATGGGCGTCAGGCGCCTTGTCCGCGACAAGATTCAACGTAACGTTATGTTCGAGAAGAGCTTTCAAACCGCAGAGGACCATCGTGTATCCGCCCATCGAGTCAATGGCTTGATTGACGATTTCGTCTCCGCTGCCCGCAAACCCCGAGTGGGTAATCGTAACAAACGTTTCGCGATCGGCACGGACGGCGAATGTCCACTCGGTCAAGGTTCCGTCGTACGACGATTCGATCAAAATCCGCTTGTTCGGCTCGATCTCTTTCACCAAAACTTCGTCCCAAACGCCATACATTTCCCAATCCCAACGGATACGCTTTCCCGCTTCCAATTTTCCGCTCGCTTTCGTAAACCAAAATCGTGCCGTAATCGCCGGGTCGATAAAAGCTTCGAACACTTCTTCCACCGGCCTGCGAATCAGCATTTCCGCTTTCACTACAGGCGGATGATTCCATTCAGCCATCTTGATCGTTCCTTTCTTTCGTTTTTTCTAGAATAGCATACGGCCGTTACAAAAATTTCTTATCAATTGCGCTTCATACATTATTTTATCCATCGAGACAACATTGCAAAAAAATAGACTGGACAAAACAGGAAGCGTTGTTCTATAATAAATCACAAATTGAACATCATATTTCCAATTCAGGGAAAGCATCCCGAAACGTATGGACGAAGCGGACGAACCGTTCGCAAAGCGCCGTATTTTTCGGAGGCTTTCCTTTTTTTGTTTGCCGCGATTGCCATCGAAGCGGACAAACGATGACAGGGGGGATCGATCGGGATGAACATGAAATCCAAATTAGTTCCTCAAAGCGTCGTCGGCGGCAGATACCGGGTAATCGGCCGGATCGGCGCGGGGGGAATGAGCAGCGTATATCTGGTCGAGGACGACAAGTTGAAAGGGAAGCGATGGGCGCTTAAGGAAACGGTCGTCCCGGACAAAACGGCATACCGGAACGTTGCGGAGGAAGCGGAAATGCTAATCCGTCTCAATCACCCGTTCTTGCCGCGCATCGTCGATTTCTTCGCGCCCGACGAGGACGGATTGATGTATTTGGTGATGGATTATATCGAAGGGGAGACGTTGGCCTGTTATTTTGCCCGTCATAACGGGAAATTGCCCTTTAAGGCGGTCGTCGGCTACGGGCTGCAATTATGCGAGGTGCTTCATTATTTGCATACCCGGAACCCGCCGGTCGTGTACCGGGACATGAAGCCGTCGAACGTCATGGTGACGCCGCAAGGACAAATCCGCCTGATCGATTTCGGGATCGCCCGCCGTTTCAAGCCGTCGCAATCCGACGATACGATTCGTCTGGGTACGGTCGGCTTCGCCGCGCCGGAGCAATACGAAGGCCAGCAAAGCGAGACGCGCAGCGATCTTTACGGATTAGGCGCGCTGCTGATGCATTTGCTGAGCGCGGGCAGAGCGACGGTTCTATCGCCCCAATACGAACGGCTGTTGCAAGACGATGTGCCTCCGGGCTTCCGTCCCGTGCTGGCGAAACTATTGCAATACGATCCGAAGGATCGGTACAGCAGCGCGGAACAAGCAAGGAATGCGCTGTTGCCGTTCGCGCAACCGGAAGCTAGCGGGATCGCCCGCCAATCCGCCGCAGCCGCCTTCGCCTGGATCGGCACGGCCGTCGTAGCCGTCGGGGGCGTTTCTAAGGGCGTCGGCACGACGCATACGGCCATTGTGATTGCGCACTATTTGGCGCGCAGGAAGGTGCGGGTCGCAATTAGGGAATGCGGCGGCGAAGAGGCGTTCGCGCGAATCGAAAGCGCCTACGAAGGATTGGACGGGCAATTTCAACCGACGGAACGATTCGCGGTCAACGGGGTGGAATACATCAAAGGACATGCCGACTTGGACATGCAGTCGATGCTTGCGGAAGGATACGACTTTTTGGTTCTCGATTTGGGAAACGTTTGCGAGTCGAACGATTTGTCCGAATTTTTCAGAGCGAACTTTCCCATTGTCGTCGCGTCCGGCGCCGAGTGGAGGCAGCAGGATTTGCGCCGTTTTTTGCAGCGGTATGGCGACAAAGAGAAGGGGAATTGGAAGTACTTCATTCCGCTTGCGAATCGACGGACGGTGCGCGACATTCAAAAATCGTTTCAATTGCGTTCCGTCACGGCGCTTCCGTTTCATCCCGATCCGTTCGCGGCGGGCATCGAAACGAATCAGCGGCTGGACGCCGTCTTCGCCGATTGGATCGCCTCAAAGGGGAAGGGGGGACGGACGTTTAGCCGCTTTGGAATGAGGATAGGCCGATAAAGGAGCGAAAGAGATGTCAAAGATTAGACAACGAACGAAAAATTTACTCTATGCCGGTTTCGTCGGCGCCTTGACGATGGGATTGATCGCAGGCGGGATCGGCGCGTATTTCTATGTGCAGCATGTTAAGACGGAGAAGAGGATCCGGTCGGAATACGAAACGAAGCTGACGGAGGCGGAACGGTTGTTGAACGATCGGAATGCCGCGCGGGTAACGATTGTGGCGGCCAATACGGATATGAAGGCCGGGGAAAAGGTGCAGCCTCAGCATATCTCTACGGTCCGAATCCCCGTTAGCGAGGTTCCGCAAGATGCGATCGTGAACGAGAACGACGTATTGAACAAAACGCTTAAAATCGATTTGAAAAAAAATAGCGCGCTGCTTCCTTCGATGCTGTTCGACGACGGCCCGACGCCCCGCGATTTGCGGTATCAGGAATTCCAAGCGATCAGGCTGCCGTCCAAATTGCAAAAGAACGATTTCGTCGATGTGCGGATCGGCTTTCCGACCGGACAAGATTATATCGTACTGGCAAAGAAGAAAGTGATCGACGTTCTGGACGGCACCGTCTGGCATCAGTTGAACGAGAAGGACATTTTGCTAATGTCGAGCGCGATGGTCGACGCCTATTTGCATGGCGGCCAAATCTATGCGCTTCGTTATGTCGATCCGTATATGCAGGCGGAAGCGGTCGTCAATTATCCGGCCAATGCGCAAGTGCTCGAGTTGATGGAGCAGGACCCGAACGTGCTGGAAAAGGCGAAGACGGCGCTCGCCAAAACGGCGCGCAAAGCGCTCGAAGGCGATTTGGAGCGTCATGCGGGAAGAAATGCGGACAGACAGAGCAGCTATGTGCCGCATGAACGTCCGGCTGCGAGCGGCAGCGGATATGGGGTAACGGCGAAAGATCCCTACGACCGCGCGCCGCAATCCCAAGCGACGTCTTCGCCTGCGGAGCCTTCCGGCCAATGGGACAAAAACGAGATCGTTCAGCCGCTGCCCGCGGATGCCGCCATCGAGCAAAGCGTATTCGATCAGTCGCTGGCGCAGCGCAGCGAACCGGAAGAGGAGTGAGAGCCGTGAGGAAAATTTTATGGATAGGCGCATGCGATCATAGCGAACTCATTCTCGGCTTGTGCAAAATCATCGCCGCGGCAAACCGCAGCGTATTGCTGGTCGACGGAACGAGCGATCGTCAAACGCTCCGCATCGTTCCTGCGGGAAGCAAGCGCGAACGGTTGGTCGAATTCGACCGGTTTGACATTGCGTACGGTTTCGCAACGTGGAACGAAGCGCTGGACATGCGTAGGGAGGACGAGCAGCCGAATTACGATTATGTATTCGTAATGACGGATCAAGACCGATTTATTGCCGGCCATGCCGGCGGTTCCTTCGATCGGCATGTGCTCGTAACAAGCTTGGAAAAGGAATGTACGGTGCGCAATGCGGAAACGCTCCGCCGATGGCTTGCAGGCGGCGGACAAACGGCAACGCTGACGCGGGTTTTTTATCAGTTCGTCGAATGCAGCGTAGATGAAGAATATGTCGAGCGGATGACGGACGATTTGCCTGTCGTTTGGTCCGAACATGTCTATTACATACCGTTCGACGAGAAAGATTATGAAACGAAAATCGATAACCAGTACGCCGGCATGCTCGATATCAGGCCGTTGTCCGGCGAATATAAACGGACGTTGCGGAGACTGGCGATGGACATGACGGATCTGGATCGTAAAGCGATCAAGCGCGCGTTTCATCAAGCGCAAAAGGGGGGGTTATGATGAGGAAGGGAAAGCAAATCGCATTTTGGTCGCCCGCCTGCGGACAAACCGGAACGTCGACGAATCTAGCGGCGGCAGCGGCCGTAATCGGGTTGGATTATTATATGAAAACGCTGGTCGCGTATACGAAGCCGGGCTCGGCCTTGGAGCCGTCGCTCGTCCGCAAGCCGGACGAATTAGCCGCACCCGCCTTCGACAATACCGGGCTGGACGCCCTGAAGCGGCTTGCGCGCAGCAATCGCCTCACGGCGAATATCGTTAAAGATTATACTCGTCCGATTTTGAAGGATAGGCTCGATTTCTTGCCGGGGCCGACCGATTTCAACGAGCAAGAGGATAAAGCGGGGGCAGGCGAGCTTGTGCAGCATATTTTCGCTTGCGCCGGCCAATTTTACGATACGGTGCTGGTGGAAGTCGGCAGCGGTACGAGCGACGAATTGACGAACGCCATACTGGAGGCGTCGGACGTGATCGTTGTGAATTTGAATCAGAATGCGGCATTGCTCGACCGATGGCTCGGACGAGGGGGAAGCTTCGATACGCTTCGCGGCAAAACTTGCGTTTATTTGCTCGGGCGCTATGACAGGCAATCCCGTTACAAGGCGGGGAATATCGCCCGCAAGTACCATTGCAAAACGCTGTTTACCGTACCGTATTCCGCCGGGCTCATGGACGCGTGCAACGATCATGCCGTGATCGAGTTTTTCATGCGCAATCGCAACGTCCGTCAAGGACATGACCATTATCATGTCGTCCATGAAGTGAGAAGGCTCGCGAAGACGATATTGGAACAAGCCGACGTGGACAGTCTCGCGTTCCGGGAGAGAGGAGCGTAGCGCATGTACTTCGGCGACAAGTTCAACTTGATCGTGACGGCGGCTTTTCTCTTTGCCGTAGGCGCGCTGCTCTATATAAGGTTGTCCGGGCGCAAGACGGAGCAAGCGGTCCTCCCTCCTGCCGAAGGGAAATATACGATCGAACGGATGACGGAATACGTGAAACAATGCTTGAATGAAATGGTCGCAGCGAATTGGTATCATACGGGATTCATCGGCGAAGAATTGCAAAGGCGCAACAACAAACGGCTCGAACTCAAGCGGGCGCTGAAAGGCTGCGTATACGGCGATTTGAGCGATAAAAATTACGTCAAAAACGTAATATACGATTTGCTTCTGCAAACGTACGGCCTGAACGAAGGGAACGTCAACCGGGTCATTCCGTTTGAAGACGCGCGGCGATTGACCGAACAAGACATGTTCGAAATCATCCTTCACGATTATAAGAAGAAATACCGTTACGACGCTTTGCATCGGATCATTGCGCGCTACCGTTTGGACGAACCGAAGTCTTCCCCGGCGGAAGGAGACGCCGAGTGTTACGTCATTACGGGGGAGGAAGTGCGGACCATTTATAACCGGGAGGCGCCCGCGCTAACGTTTGACGACAAGCTGCAACTGATCGTGCAGCGGATTTATCAACAATATAAAGGCTTTAGCGTCATCGATGAAATTCGCGATATGAATATTGACGGCGTGTCGGGCGGCGTGTCGGGTTTGCCGCCGTCTTTTGCGGGCATGCCGGACGAATTCCGCGCGCATACCCGGCGAAACGACCCGGAGCAGCTTCCGTCGGCCCACGACAGCGTATGGATCTTTTACAAAGGAAAATCGATTCATTTATCCTTCTTGTCGTTCGGTTCGGAATGGGAATTAAAGCGGGTTTGCCAAAACATATACAAGTACAACAACCCCGGCCAGTTGTCGGAGACGAACGGTTATAAAGTGAATGAAATGAAGGACGGTTCCCGCGTCGTTGTCGTACGGCCCCATTTTTCCGAATCGTGGGCGTTTTTCGTACGCAAATTCGACATTCCGAACGTTTCGCTGGAACAGCTCATTCGCGACCGCAATTCGGAACTTGCGATCGGGACGATCAAATATTTAATGAAAGGATCGCGCATCACGGCCGTTACGGGGGCCCAAGGAAGCGGCAAGACGACGCTGCTCATGGCGATGGTGAAGCATATTTACGCGACGCTCACACTGCGCGTGCAAGAGATGGCTTTCGAACTGCATTTGCGCAAAATTTATCCTAACCGCAATATTTTAAGTTTGCGGGAGACGGATCATATATCCGGCCAGGCGGGATTGGACGTACAGAAGAAGACCGACGGCAGCGTCAATATCGTGGGCGAAGCCGCTACCGATCCGGTCGCCGCCTGGGTCATCCAAACGTCGCAAGTCGCCAGCCTTTTTACGCTCTTTACCCATCATGCGAAAACGTTTCGCGATTTGGTACATTCGCTGCGCAACTCGCTCTTGAAAACCGGCGTGTTCAGCAACGAACAAATCGCGGAGCGCCAAGTGACGAGCGTCATTAATTTCGACATTCACTTGAAGCTTGAGAAAAACGGACGCCGTTATATCGAACGGATTACGGAATGCGTGCCGGTCGAACATGCGGGGACGTATGGCGGATCGATTGCGCAGGCCGCGACGCTGAACGAGAAGATGGAACGGTTCATGGAGACGGCGGCCGATTATTTGGAACGGGCGGCAGACCGGAGAACGTATGTCGAGCGGAACATCGTCGAATATCGAGGCGGCGAATACGTTGCGGTTCATCCTATATCGGCGGCTAACGCGGCGGAGATGATCGAACAGATGACGGAGCAGGACGCTAATGCGTTCAAGGCATTCGTCGCGTCATATTGGGGGGATAACCATGGAACTTAAAACAGCTCTATATGGAATTGTCGCCGTCTCGGTGCTAATCTTCCTGATCCTCCTTATCGTTTATCAATGGATGTCCCGCCGAAGCGCAAGGGACGGGCCGGGGCGAGCGTCCCGCGACGACCGGGAACTGCTGCCGCCCCAGCGCAGAAGGTCGGCGCGCCTTATGCACCGCCTGCTGCATCAATCGTATGCCGATTCCATGAAGATTCCTCTCCTTCGGCGCTACGTTTCGGAAATACGCAGGAGAATGGCCGGCATCTATAGTTACGATGAGACGACCGTTCGCAGCGAAACGATGAAGATTGTCTGGATGACCTTCGCGATCGCCTTCATCGCCGCTTTGCTGCTCGTAATATGGCATCGCGATATCCTATCCGTGATCGTCGTTTTGCTCGTCGTCCTCATGCTGCACAATACGATCGTCGATACGTTCGTCAGCCGGGTGGAGAACAGACTGTTGCGGCAATTAAGCCATATGATAAGCGATGTCAGGCATCATTATCATGCGCACGGCATGGTGGAAGAAGCCATTTACGAAGCGTCGGAAACGGCTTCCTACGAAGCGGCCGAGCATGGCAAGAAAGTGTATGAAATGCTAACCTCCAACAATCCGGAGGAAAGCCTGGATCGATATTACGAAGTCGCTCCGAACCGCTTCCTGAAAGGTTTTGCCGGCATATCGCATTTCATCCGCGAATTCGGGGATAAAATGCGGCCGAACGGTTCGATGTATTTGCACGCTCTAACGAAGTTGAACGCCGAAATCAAGCTGGAAGCGATGCGCCGGGACAAATTGAACTATTTGCTGAAAAGTTTGACGCTGGTCGCGGTCGCGCCCGTTCTTTTTACGAAACCGATCGAGTCATGGGCCCGCAACAATTTTCCGGCAATGGGGCAATTTTACGATTCCAAATTCGGTTTCATCGTAGCCTGCTTCGTTTACTTCGTCATTCTTGCTTCTTATCTATTGCTTCGCAAAATTCAAGAAACCGACGAAGGCAAATATGCGGCCAAAACGAGAAAAGGGGCATGGGAGAAAAAATTGTACGGAATAGCGATCGTTCGCCTGCTGGTGGAACGCGTCGCTCCGCCGCCCCGGCATCGTTTATATTACAAAACGTCGGCGCTGTTGAAAGACGCGAACATCCCGCTGCCGGTGGAATGGTTTTATTTGCGGCGCATTTTGTTATGCGTGCTGTTCGTCATGGGCAGCCTGTCCGCGATCGTCTATTTGCATGCGCTCGGCGTGAACAACGTGCTGTACGGGCCGACGAGAAGCGCTGCGATGTTCGGAACGGCGGACGAGACGGAGATGCGAAAAGCCTACGAACGGACGGAATTCGACCGTCAATTGATCTTGCGTCTCGGGAAGGAAGGAGAGTACGGACGGGAACAGATCGCGGATGCATTGCGGAACATGCCGCAGCCCCTTCGAAACCAGACGGAAATGGGCGAGGCCGCGAAGCGAATCGCAACCAAAATCGAGAGGTTGAACGCCGAGTATATCAAATGGTGGGAAGTGATGATCGCCGTTTCCTTCGGTTGCGCGGCTTACTACGCTCCGGTATGGGTCGCGATGTTTCAAAAACGGATGCGCTCGATGGAGATGAAGAACGAGGTGGATCAATTCCATACCGTGATCGCGATGCTGTGCGAATTCGAACGAATTTCCGTCGAAAACATTCTAGAGTGGATGGAACGTTTTGCCTCGATTTTTAAGGAGCCGCTGCAAAACTGTCTGCTACATTATGAAGCCGGCGCGGACAGAGCGCTGGAGGAGCTGAAGATGCAGGCGCCGTTCGTTCCGTTCGTGCGGACGGTCGAGAAGCTGCAGCTTGCGGTAGATAAAATTCCGGTAAAGCAAGCGTTCGACGATTTGGAGTCGGAGCAGGCTTTCTACTACGAAGAGCGCAAGCAGGAGTACGAACGCATGATTGACGCCAAGGCGGCCTGGGGCAAAATGATCGGCTTCACTCCGCTGTACACTCTCGTTTTTATGTACCTGGTGATTCCGCTCGTCTATATGAGCATGAATCAAATGAACGTTTATTACGAACAAATTCAAAAAATCAATTAATCGAAAGGCAGGTTTTATTCCATGAATAATGCACAAAAAGCGCTCGTTATGGCGGCGGGCATTTTTCTCGCCATCGCCTTGATTACGATTGCCGTCGTCCTTTTTATATCCGCCCAGGAAGCAACGAAATCGGCGCAAAACAATTTTTCCAACATTCAAACCGAATTGTCGCAAACCGCATTCACCGTTTACGACAATACGGTCGTCAGCGGTTCGCAAGTGATTAATGCGCTGCGCAAATATTCCGACAAAGACCAGTTCGGGATCCGCATCGTTACCGGGAAAAATCGGGCGGGAGCATGGTACGGCAAAGTGCTGAGAGTCAACGTCGGTGTCGAAAGTCCGGAGTACGGCTCCATTACCGATATCGAGCCTGACGGCAGGCTTGCGTTCGCAACGGATGAAGCCCAGATCGATTACGTCAATCCGAGCGGCAAATTCCAGGCCAATATCGTTCAAGACAGCAGCAATGTAATTCGCGGCATTATTTTCGTGCAGAAATAATCCGTCATGGGTGACAATACACGCAATATGTTGACGGCAAGCGCGTACGTCGCGTTTTTTATCGGCGCGTTGACGCTTGCCTTGCCATTAATCGGCGGCATCTCCAATGCGCTTGACGTATCATACATTGCGAATGCCGGAGGCGATCGCAATATTCATTCCGGCTTGAGCGAAACGGGAAATTATACAGTGAACGGAGCGGTCGTATTGCATACGGTTTTTCAAATCGGGCAATTGCATGCGGATATCGAGGTGGATGGGCAACGGCTTGCGCATACGGCCAAACCGGAAACGGCCGACGTCTCCGTCATCGACGTGCACGCTTCCTACCGTGTGACGTATGTTCGCGACGGAAACGGGACGATCATTCTTGTGCGTTACGACTCCGTACGGACGTAAAGACACTTCGCAAACGTTTGGAGGGACTCCAGTTGAATACGGTTGGCAAAGCATTCGCATTGATTATCGCCGTTCTGCTGCTGTACATCTTTCCGATATCCCAGTCGTTCGACAAGCAGGACGATATTTCATACCTGATCGCGTTGCAATCGGTAACCGGATTCGTCGATGCGGCGCGGGACAAAGGCTATGTTACGCCGACGATGTACAACGATTTGGAACGAAGGCTCGCGGCTACCGGCAATGCGTTTCGCATCGAAATGGAACATTTGCATAAACGGTACTATCCGGTATACGGAGATCCGGCGGATCCGCGGACGTTCGAACATGAATTCGCCGTCGATTACGAAGGGTTTTACACGCATCAGATTAAAGCGATTTTATTTCCGGACAATACGCTTGCACCCGACGATCCGGCCAGAAGATATCTGATGAATGCCGGCGATTTCTTTCGCGTTTCTATCGTTAACACGAACAAAACGAATGCGACGGTGATGCGCGACTTTTTGAACAACGGGCATACGGAGCGCGGGACGATCGATATCCCGTACGGGGGGATGGTGCGCAATGAAGATTACTAGCCTCGCCGCGGCGTTCGCCATGATCGTGTTCCCTTTCTTCATCATCAATCAAATCCATGCGGACGGACAGAAGCTATCGCTGCGAACGGAAATGCGCTATAACGCGGCGATCGACGCCGCCGTGCAGGATGCCGCTCTCATGCTCATCCCGAACGAAAAGCAAGAATTCGAAGCTCAGTACGAATCTGCCAAAAACGTTCGCGCTAATCTCGAAGCGGCTATGGACGCGTTCTACCGGACGCTGTACGTCAATTTCGGCATTGCCGACGATCCGCAGGCGCAGGCGCTTCTCGACGTATACATTCCCGCGATCGTCGTGATCGGCTACGACGGTTATTATTTGTACGCCGACGACGAATTCGCGAATCGCGACGGCGAACCCGAATCGCGGCATGTTTGGTATGCCAAAAAGCCTTATGCATACCGCGATGCGGCCGGCAATTCGCTGTCCTTTACTTTGGACGAGTTCGTGACGGCATACGAGCCGGGGACGCAAACATGGCGCCGAGGGTTTCGGCGCGATATCGCTTCGTCGTCGGCCGTTCCGCTGCTGCAGGATGCCGCCGTTTTCGAGCAAGTGCGCCGGTGGACGATCGTTAGCTCCATTCAAGGAGATTTGCAATACTATATCAACCGGCATAATGCCGTTGCCAAGCGCTACGGCGTTTCCTATACGTTCACGCTGCCCGCGATCAGCGGGGAGGAGTGGAACAATACGATCCAGGATGTCGGCGTAATCGCTTTCGTGCAAGGCATTCCGATCGGGGATCGCTATTACAACAATTATGCGCTCGGCGGCGCGAGGATTGTGAAACGGGGCGAGTTCGCGGGAATCGTCGCGAACGGCATCAAATATTATTACCGCCGTTCCGAATGCTCTTCGCCGTTGCCGACGCAAGAAACGTTCCAAAGCGAGAAGGAAGCCGCCCGCAACGGATATTATCCGCTGGCTTGCTCAAACTTGCAATAAACGATGCGCGGCTGGATCGATAACTTTTGGCAAAGCCCATTGACACCACCGCTACTCTATGTTATTGTGTAGCAGTACCCTATATAATTGATTACCAACGTCGTTGAGTACTAGGGGGTGAAATTCTGGAGAATCTAAGCGAAATGCTCAAGGGCGTACTGGACGGAATTGTGCTGGAAATCATCAGCCGCGGGGAAATATACGGATACGAGATTGCCAAAAGGTTACACGCTATGGGTTTTGAAGGGCTTGCGGAAGCGACGGTATATGCGCTCCTGTTGCGGCTGGAAAAAAACAAGCTGGTGCACATTACCAAAAAACCTTCGGAATTGGGCCCTCCCAGGAAGTTTTATACGCTCAACGAACGGGGGTTCGAAGAGCTTGCATCCTTTTGGGCAAGATGGGATTTTCTAAGCGGGCGCATTCAATGCTTAAGAAATCGTGGAGGTGAAGATCATGAGCTTTAGTCAAGAGATGAAGAATAAAATCGTTCAATTTGCAAAAGAGCAATCCCGGCATTACTTGGAAGAAGCCGAGATGACCTACTTGGAGAAACTGCGGCGGAAAACCGGCCAGGCCAAGAGCAAGATCACGAAGAAACTTGCAAAGTTCAAGAACCGTTCGGAGACCTCGCTAGAAGCGCAAAACGATATGATTCTCTATATGAGCGATTACATGAACGACTTGATTGCGGAAGGGATTTCCGAGCAAGAAGCGTTTCAACGCGCGAAGGAGGAACTTGCGTTTCGCAGCGAAACCGCCAAATCTGCCGATTTGCAGGAGCGGTTTGCAGAATATTACGAAACCCGCAACCCTGCCGATTACGAAGCCATCGGCCTGTTCTACGCAGGATTTATGTTCTTCGGGTTATCGATCGGCTCGCTTATCGGATTTCTCGGCAGCGGCGGGCGGGGTATGTTTCTCTCCGGCGGTTGGATCGATACGCTCATTGGCGCCGCTGTCGGCTTTATTATAGGAATGGGATTAGGGCTTATCAGCAACGCCATCATTGTATTGAAGAAAAGCAAATAATATTGGGGGGAGATTGCAATGCCGAATGCCATTGAAATCGCCGAATTAAGAAAGAGCTTTTCGGTCAAATCAAAAGGCAGGACGTCCACGGTTGAAGCGGTGCGCGGACTCACGCTTACGGTACAAAGCGGTGAAATTTTCGGCTTTCTCGGTCCTAACGGGGCCGGAAAAACGACAACCCTGCGCATGCTGACGACACTTTTACCGATTGACGAAGGAAGAGCGGCCATTTGCGGATACGATCTAGTACGCCAGCCCAAAGAAGTGCGGCGGCATATCGGTTATGTCAGTCAGCTAGGCGGAGGGGATGCGGAAGCTACCGGGCGCGAAAACTTGATCCTTGCCGGACGGCTGTACGGGATGAATCGTCACGAAGCCGAACAACGCACGAACGAATTGCTTGATGTTTTTGAATTAACCGAACTGTCCGATCGGGTTGTGAGGACGTATTCCGGAGGACAAAAGCGCCGGCTTGAAATCGCGCTGGGCATGATCAACCGTCCGGAAATCCTCTTCCTCGACGAACCGACGACCGGGCTTGACCCGCAAAACCGCGCCAATCTTTGGGAACAAATCAGAAAGTTGCAACAAAGCGGGACGACGATTTTCCTGACGACGCATTATTTGGACGAAGCGGATGCATTAAGCGACCGGCTTGCCATAATGGATTACGGGAGAATCGTGGCGGAGGGTACGCCGCATGAGCTCAAGAATCGAATTTCCGGGGACGTCATTCATATTCGATTTTCAAAAGATATCATAGAACAAGCGGCAAAACGATTGAACACGTTGGGTTTTATCCATGAAACCCGGCTTGAAGGAGAAACCTTATATCTTTATGCAAAAGACGGAGCCCAGACGCTGCCCCGCATATTCGACATGCTGGAGGCCGAAGGGATGCAATCGCAATCGGTAACCGTATCCGCGCCGACCCTTGACGACGTATTTCTTAAACAGACGGGCAGATTATTGCGCGATGGCAAGGAGGGGATCGCATGAACATGGCTTCCGAAACAGGGCTGCTTTTCAAAAGGAGATTGATGGAGCAAATCCGTTCACCTATATGGCTATTTATGGGATTGACGACGCCGCTGTTGTATCTTGCTTTGTTCGCGCCGCTTTTGGGCGGGATTCCCACCGTGGGGGGAGAGGGCGTCGCCGACGCCTTCGTGCCCGGATTGCTGGCTTTATTTGCGTTAGGCAGCGGCACCGGCATTGGCTGGACCATCGTCCATGAGTTGAAAACAGGGGTTATCGAACGCTTCAGGGTTTCGCCGGTGAGCCGCTTTTCTCTGCTGATGGGAAACGTACTGAAAGATGTTGTGATGTTTTTGCTGCCTGCATTAATTGTTATCGCGATATCGAGTTTGGCCGGATTTCACATTCACGCAGGCGGGCTTGCCGTCTTGCTGGTCCTGCTATGCCTAATGACCGCTGTGGTGTCCGCCGTAAGCAGCAGTTTAGGGCTTATTTTCAAAGATATCGGCACATTAGCCGCGGTTATCACCGGCTTGCAGCTTCCCATTACGTTGCTGGCAGGAGTGTTGCTTCCTATATCCCTCGGGCCGACATGGCTGCAAGTGATCGCTCACGTGAACCCGGTCTACTATGTGGTGGAAGCCTCCCGCGCATTGGCCGCCGGCACGATTTGGGATATGAAAGTTCTTTTGGCGTTTGCCGTTATGGGCATTTTGCTCGTGATAACTCTTGGTTGGGCAACGAATGTTTATAGAAAAGCCGTTGCATAACTGCGGCAACGCCGGTTGGTCATTTGCTTGCATTTCTTCTGAAACGCTCCGAAAAAATATATGGATCTCCGCCAAAATATGATACAATTAGGAATTGTAATTTCATGAAAATATCGAATAGGAGCATGCGTTTCAATATGAGCTTATTGACAGTGGAAGACGTTTCGCATAATTTCGGAGAGCGCACGTTGTTTAAAAATGTGTCGTTCCGCTTGCTGGCCGGCGAGCATGTCGGCTTGGTGGGAGCGAACGGCGTCGGCAAATCGACGCTAATGAATATTTTAACGGGACAGTTATTGAAAGACAGCGGCAAAGTGGAATGGATGCCGAAGGTGCGCTACGGCTATTTGGATCAACATACGAAGCTGACGCCGGGGAAGACGATCCGCGACATTTTGAAGGATGCCTTCTTGCCTTTATTGGAATTGGAACAAGAGATGATGGCGATTACGGAAAAAATGGCGGAAGCGGATCCCGACGAGCTGGAGTCGCTGCTCGAACAGATGGGCGAAATTCAGGAACAGCTTGAAATCGGCGATTTTTATATGCTGGACGTGAAGGTCGAGGAAATGGCCAACGGGCTGGGTCTGGACGCGATCGGCCTGGAACGCGACGTTGCGTCGCTAAGCGGCGGGCAGCGCACGAAAGTATTGCTTGCCAAACTGCTGCTGGAGAAACCGACCGTCCTGCTGCTCGACGAGCCGACGAACTATTTGGATGTCGAGCATATTCAATGGTTAACGAATTATTTGAAAGAATATCCGTACGCTTTTATATTAATATCGCATGATACGGAATTTATGAATCAGGTCGTTAACGTCATTTATCATTTGGAATTCGCGAAGCTGACCCGTTATTCGGCAAACTACGAGAAGTTTCTGCAAATGGCGGATATCAACAAAACGCAGCATATCGAAGCTTATGAGAAGCAGCAGGAATATATTAAGAAGCAAGAAGATTTCATCCAGCGCAACAAAGCGAGATATTCCACGTCCGGCCGCGCCAAAAGCCGGGAGAAGCAATTGGAGCGGCTCGAGCGGATCGACCGTCCGGACGAAGCGCCCAAACCGACGTTTGTATTTAAAGAGGCGCGGGCGAGCGGCAAAACGGTATTCGAAGGGATCGATTTCGAAATCGGCTATACCCATGCTTTATTGCCAAAGATGTCGATGACGATCGAGCGCGGCGAGAAGATCGCTATCGTCGGCTGCAACGGCGTCGGCAAATCGACGCTGCTCAAAACGATTCTCGGTAAAATTCCGCCGATCAGCGGCAAGACGTATCAGGGCGACTTCTTGTATCCCGCCTACTTCGAGCAGGAGGTCAAGGCGGGGAATATGACGCCGATCGACGACGTTTGGAACGAATTTTCCCATATGAATCAGCATGAAGTGCGGGCGGCGCTCGCGCGATGCGGCTTGAAGAACGAGCATATTACCCGTCCGCTGAATATGCTGAGCGGGGGAGAGCAAGCGAAGGTGCGCCTTTGCAAATTGCTTATGCGGGAAAGCAACTGGATTTTATTCGACGAGCCGACGAACCATTTGGACGTCGTCGCCAAAGCGGAATTGAAGCGCGCGCTGAAAGAATATAAAGGCACGATCTTGCTCGTATCCCATGAGCCGGATTTCTACGAGGATTGGGTCACGAAAATATGGGATGTCGAGAAATGGTCGCTGCAAAACGCTTGAAACGGATCACAGATGCGGGAGCCTTCGTCAGGGAGGCTCCCGCATCTTTTGTTTTGATCAGAATCCCCGATATTCAGGCGAATTTACATGAATCTGATGCAAAAACGATAAATTTTCGGCTTATTTTTACGAAAGCTTACATTTTCGCATTTGACTGGACATTGGCGATGAAAGTATACTACTAAATAGTTTAACTCTAATTATTTTAGTGCTAAAATAATTCGAAGGAGCTGCGACATGCCTGAGAGCGAGTTAATGAAACTTTCAAGTATTTTTCGGAGTTTAATCAAGATGATGACACAGGAATGGAACAAACGGATGGTGCATAATCTTACGTTCTCTCAATGCCGCGTTTTGTTCCGGCTTCATTCGATCGGCCCGATGAAGGTTTCCGAATTGGCGGATGCATTATCCTTTACATCAGGGGCGATTACCGGTATTACCGACAAGTTGATTGCAGCAGGATTCGCCGTGCGAACAAGAGCCGAGGACGACCGGAGGGTCGTTTATGTGGAAATCACTCCGAAGGGAAAGGAGGCGCTTGACGAAATCCAAGAGAAACAACAAGAAATGATTGCCGTCTTTTTCGAATGGTTGTCGGATGAAGACAGACAACATCTTACGCGTATTTTTACGCAGATTTTAGATAAGGTAGAGGAGTACCAAAAGGAGTAGGAGATGTTATATGGAACATTTATCGCATAAGCGAAAATTGACGATTATGATCGCCATTATGGCGGCGATGTTCTTCTCGGCGATTAACCAAACGATCGTTGGAACGGCTTTGCCGCGAATTATCGCCAAGCTGGGGGGAATGGATTACTATACTTGGGTCGTTACCATTTATATGTTAACCTCGACGATCGCTACGATCTTGGTCGGTAAATTGTCCGATATATACGGACGGAAGCCGTTTATACTGACCGGTATCGTTTTTTTTATGGTCGGCGCGTTTTTATGCGGATTTTCGACCGATATTTTTCAATTGATCATTTATAGAGGGATTCAAGGGATCGGCGCAGGGATCATTATGGCTACCGCTTTTACGGCTGTCGGCGACCTGTTCGCTCCGCGCGAGCGCGGAAAATGGACCGGCGTCATGACCGCCGTATTCGGATTTTCCAGCGTCATCGGTCCGGCGCTCGGCGGATACATTGTCGATCATATGGAGTGGCATTGGGTATTCTGGATTTTCCTGCCGCTCGGCATCGTCGCTTTTTTTATGATTTTAACGCTGTTTCCGAAGGTGGATCGCAAGGAATCCGAATCGATCGACTATTTCGGCTCGTTATTCCTGACGCTGACGATCGTGCCGCTCTTGCTCGCGTTTTCGTGGGCGGGAACGAAATACGATTGGGGCTCGCAGCAAATCATTTTGTTGTTCGTTTGGGCAGCGGTCGCCTTGGCCATCTTCCTGTTCATTCAGACGAAGGTCAAAAGCCCTGTCTTGCCGCTGACTCTATTTAAAAACGGTATTGTAACGATTTCGAACATTATCGGCTTTATTATGAACGCGGGCATGATGGGAGCGCTCATCTATCTTCCGTTCTTCGTGCAGGGCGTGATGGGCGTTTCGCCGACTTATTCCGGCTATGTGACGATGCCGATGTCGATTGCCATGGTCCTCACAAGCGCCATTGTCGGCCAATTGATCAGCAAAAAAGGAAAATATAAAAGATTTGCATTGATCGGACTGCCCATCATGTTTGCCGGCATGATCATCATGTGCTACATGCATAGCATTTGGATGGCGGTCGTCAGCATGATCGTATTCGGCCTCGGCCTCGGCATGGGGATGCCGGTATTCTCGCTGACCATCCAAAACGCGGTTCCGCATAAAGAGCTCGGGGTCGTCACGGCATCGATGCAATTATTCCGGAATCTTGGCGGAACGATCGGGATTGCCGTTATGGGTACGATCATGTCCTCCAGCTTGGCGTCGAATTTGAAAGAGGCTGCAGCTTCGGGCAAAGGCGTGGACGTGTCGAAGCTGGATCCGCAAATGGCAGAGCAGCTATCGGCGTTCCATAATCCGCAATTGCTGCTGGATCAGCCGAAATTGGCCGAAATCCAAAGCAGCATGCCGGCCGAAATGCAATCGATATTTACGCAAATGGTCGATATGCTGCGCGACGCGTTAAGTTCGTCGCTATCCACCGTATTTTTCGACGGCGCGATGTTTTTGCTGGTCGCTCTTATCCTTACGTTTTTCCTGAAAGAAATACCGCTCCGCACGTCGAACCGGATGCCTGGCTCAGACGCCTCGGGGCAAGCGGGCGAAGGCGATCAAGCTTCCAATGCGCAAAAAGCGCTCGTTGAACAACCGGCGAAATAAAATATAGACGTCACAGCCCCGTATCGTTTGCTTCGAGCGATGCGGGGTTTTTCCGTTCAAAATGCGTTCAAAATTTTACATGAATAAGCGTTTTTAGTGCGCTGCAGTTTACAATTTGCTGTTACAATGAAATGTGGAAGAACACAGGCGCTCGGAAAAGAGACCATTCTATCGGAATAAGGGGATTGAACCATTTGTCTGGACAAAGACATCGATATAGAGAAGTGTTTTTCGCCGCATTAAAGCTTGGCATGACGTCGTTCGGAGGGCCGATTGCGCATATCGGTTTTTTTCGCGATGAGTACGTGCAGCGCCGGAAGTGGCTCGATGAACGAACGTTCGCCGATATGGTCGGACTATGCCAAATGCTTCCCGGACCGTCAAGCAGCCAGCTTGGCATCGGCATCGGATTATACCGGGCCGGATGGAAGGGAGCGGTTCTGGCTTGGCTGGCTTTTACATTGCCCTCGGCCGTCGCGATGGCGGCGTTCGCGTTGATCGTTCAGCGGTATCCGTTCGCGGATGCAAGCCCGGGGTGGCTGCGCGGCTTGCATATCGCGGCTTTAGCCGTCGTCGCGCAAGCGGTGTGGGGGATGGCTCGCACGCTCGCTCCCGATGCGGTGCGAGGGACGTTAGCTATAGGAACGGCTGTCGCGGCGTTATTGATTCCCGGGACAGTGGGGCAGATCGTGCCGCTCGTATGTTCCGGTTTGCTGGGATTGCGGCTGTTCCGCACGCCAAAGAGCGCGGGTAGCGCTTCAGCGGACGGCCGCCTGCATCTTCAAGCTGCCGAAATTGGAACGAATTCGAGCCATAGGCCGCGTATGAGATGGGCGTATGCCGCTTTATCCGCCTTCATCGGTTGTCTCTTGCTTCTGCCGCTGCTAAGACATCTGTTTCCGGGCCGATTGTGGTTGGCATTGGCGGACAGCTTCTACCGTGCCGGTTCGCTCGTATTTGGGGGCGGTCATGTTCTTCTGCCGATGCTGGAGCAGGAAACGGTATCGCACGGCTGGCTTGCGCGGGAGCAGTTTATGGCGGGATACGGAGCCGTTCAGGCGGTTCCCGGTCCGATGTTTACGTTTTCCGCTTATATCGGCGCCCTGGCCGGACATGGAGGCATGAGCGTATTTTACGCGGCTTTGGCGTTAACGGCCATCTTCCTGCCTTCTTTTTTGCTGATAGCGGCCGCCATTCCGCATATGCACCGTTTAAGGGAGCATGCCAAGTTTCGCGCAGCGCTCACCGGGGTGAACGCTTCGGTCGTCGGGATTTTGCTTGCCGCCTTATATGATCCCGTGTGGGTCGATGCGGTCCGTACGCCGCTCGATTTCTGCATCGCGCTTGCCGCTTTCGCCATGCTGGCGTTATGGAAGGCGCCGCCCTGGATCGTCGTGCTGTTCGCCGCACTCGCAGGCATCGTACTGCTCTAGGAGACCGCTTGTCGCCGTTCCGGGTATTTATTTGCCGTTGTTTACGCAAACTACGTGCAGAAATGTTAATGAATGCCGGGTGACGCAAGTGAGCGAGCGTATTTTGATCGTAGAAGACGACGACGATATAGCCAAATTATTGGAGCAAACGTTAGTGCATGAAGGTTACGCTGTACAGCGCGCTCGGGACGGGGATGAAGGCGCGGCGCTTGCGCTGGGGCAAGCGTGGGATTTGCTGCTTCTTGACCTGCTGCTGCCCGGACGCAGCGGAATGGAATTGCTCACGCTTCTGCGGGACGCCGGCCAAACGATGCCCGTCATCATCTTGACGGCCATCGGCCAACCCGACGAAGTCGTGCGGGGGTTCGATCACGGCGCTAACGATTACGTGACGAAACCGTTTGTCATGAAGGAATTGCTGGCGCGTATCCGCAATTTGCTGCAAATCTTTCGCCGGGATCGTACGGAGGATTCGAAGCCGAAGGCGATTCGGGCCGATCATCTCACTATCGATCCGGAAACGCGGGAAGTCCGGAGGAACGGCCAAACGATCGAACTGACCCCGAAGGAATTCGATTTGCTCTATTATTTGGCGCAAAACAAAAACAAAGTATGTTCCCGGGAAGCGATCTTATCGGAAATATGGGGCTACGATTTTGCGGTGGATACGAATGTCGTCGATGTATATATCCGCTATTTGCGGCAAAAAGTCGACAAAGGCAGAAAGCCGAAGCTGATCCAGACAATACGCGGAATCGGATACCGGTTGCTGGATCCGCAGACGATATCGGAATTCGAAACAGAGTTCGGCGACGATTGCATTGCGGAATGGGACGAAGACGGGGAGGCCTTCCATTGAAACGCAAAAGCCGGCATTCTCCGTAAGGAGAATGCCGGCTATGATGAAATGTTGAAGGTAGGAGCGTGTTGAATGTTTCGTCAAGGTGTCGTCATCGTTCGTTAGTTAATGACGCGGCGAATCGTTACAATTTTCTTTTCCCAAGCGCTCAACTTGGAGAACGTAACGCCCGGTTTGCCGTAAGTATGCAATATTTGGCCGTTGCCGGCATATACCGCAACATGATCGATTCCTGGGCGGCTTTTCACTGAATCGAAGAAAATCAGATCGCCGACGCGCAGGTTGCTCTTCGAAACATATTTGCCGACTTTCGATTGCTGCTTCGAAGAACGGGGCAGTTCAATGCCATGTTGCTTGAAGATGTACTGCATAAAGGAAGAACAGTCGAATGCGCTTGTTATTCCGGATTTAGCGCCGAATTTATATTTTACGCCCAAATATTTTTTGCCTGTGTTAATAATGCTTGTTCCAACCGAGTTGGCGGATATGCTTTGTTCTTGAGATTGGTCGTCGGATTGCTCTTGCGACGGATCTTGGCTCTGGTTCTGATCCTGATCTCGATCTTGATACTGGTCTTCATATTGATCTTGATCTTGGTATTGCCATTGATATTCGTCGTATGCTTCCGTCGCGTCGGCAGCATGTCCGACGTTCGCTCCGATAAAACCTAATGAAGATAAACCGATTGTTGCGGACAACGCCACAGTAACTGTTTTCCGGATCCATGTTTTAGAATAAGTCATATTGTCCCTCCAAAAATGTTTTCTATCAGGTGTCGACAACCAGAGTATAACAAAGAAAACATCTCCTAAAATTTACTATAAAAAGCAAATATATAGGATCCATGGGGGATTGTAGCGAATTATTAAAAAATGATGAAAATATATGAATAACTTTTTACTTGACAAATCGATATACGCAATGATGAAAATCGATTTGCTTGATACAAAGCGATTTTCAAAGCGTTGATAGCGAATTTAAAAGTGACAAAATCGTAACTATTCTGATATCAATCGCATTCATCTTTCGATTGTATCACCAATAATTTCCCTGTTTGGACAGAGACGACCCCTTCGTCTGCGATCAATTCATTGCTGACGGACAGCGAATTGCCGAGCGTCAACGTCGCGTTGTCCAGCGGATAGCGAAATCCTTCCAAGGTGACGCCCGTAACCGTAGAAGAGAGAGGGAGAAGCGATGCATAGGCAAAATGTTTGCGCGTTATTTGCACCGGACGATTCGCGCCCGCAATCGTAATCTCGTTATGTTCGTCCGCGATCATGCAATCGATACGACGATCCAAAGCCTTGACAAGCAATTGCACATTGGAGAGCGAATGGTCGAAACGGGAGCCTAGCGCGCCGCATATGACAATTGCCGCAGGGTTTTGCCGCAAGGCGAATTCGAATGCCATCTGCGTGTCGGATGCATCCTTCATGACAGGATCGCATTCGATAAACTGCCCGCTATTCGCGCGAATCGATTCTTTCATGGAATCGGTAACCGAATCGAAGTCGCCGAGCGCCGCATACAACGAATATCCTCGTTCCGTCAAATAGGCTGCGCCGTTATCCGCGCCGATGAGTAGATCCCCGGGTTGAATGTACTTCAGAGCCCAATCGTCCAAGCGTCCTCCGGTAAAAATAATCGCTCTTGCGCCAGTAGTCGTCATATTCGTCCAATTCCTTCCGTAATCGATAATGTTGAAAGTTGGCAACAAACCTAGCTTACCAATTCGCTCCTTTTCTAGCAAGCGTTCCAGCAAGCCCTACTACGCTATAATTCGCCTTCGTCCGCGAAATCGCTACTTGCGCATGTCGAACTGTGCGGATAAAATAAATACATTATGGGTACGGGGAAAAAGCAGGGGAATCGAAGTACGGTTAAAGAGGGGATGCTTCAGTTGGACTTAAATGGAAACTGCCGCGCCGTTCGCTGCATCCTTTGCAGCCGCAGCGGTCCAAAAACCGTTCCGTCTAGTTCATCAAATGTAAGTCCAGCGGTAAGATGTCAAGTCCCTGATTCTTGAGAATTGGAAATTTTCTTGGCCGTAAAGCAAGGGAGTCAGGGAAAATGACAGCACCAAACTAAACCCAGCCCGAAAATCAAGTCATTTAC
>NZ_CAKKLI010000029.1:0-60082 GCF_918697855.1 Paenibacillus sp. CECT 9249
AAATTCAACAAATGGGTTATGAAGTAGAGCTACGTGAGATAGTCCCAGCATAACTGTAACTTTATGGATATTAATGTTGCTTAGGAAACCTTTTCGGTCCAAGGGACTTTAGCGCTTTAATGTTAAAGAGTTTATTTTCGTACAAAAAGTCGCGGTTTGTGCAATAGGGTTGCATCTAGAGATTGCTATCCGGACCGTACGGCCGTTATGATGCGTCCAAATCGCTTATTTGCTGTTTAGGCGGGCATTGGTTTCGTTATCCGTTCGTCGAGTGTTTGTTCTTGCACTTTTGCCGCGAATATAGGATCGTCTGTCCGCAAACGGTCCGAAATCGGGCCGTTTGTTACAATTAACTGATCCTGAATCTGCGAATTTGTAGAGGAGGGCGGTAGAATGAATGTGAAGAAGCACAGTAATCCATACAGCTGTTTTCGTATTGCTAAGAAAAGTTAACACCGATAGGCGCCAACAAGAAAAAACGACCGGCAACCATAGGCAGTTGCCGGTCGTACTTATTTACTCAGCCGATCGTACAGGAAATCGACGATATGGACGGCCTGCATTCGCTCCCCGAGCTTGGCCCGCTCGATGCCGAGCTTCATTTGCAACAGGCAGCCCGGATTGCTTGTAAGCAAATAATGCGCCCCGGTGTCGGCGACATGCTCCATCTTATGATCCAGTATTTGCGTCGACATTTGCGGCTGCAGCAAATTATAGATGCCGGCCGAACCGCAGCACGTATCGGCGCCGGCAAGTTCCACAAAACGAATTCCCTCGACCCGGCTCATCAGATCGCGCGGCGCGTTGCCTACTCGCATGACGTTGCGCAAATGGCATGAATCCTGATACGTGACGATCGTCGGCGACGGGGGAGCGGCGGCCGGAGGAGCGGTTGCCGCGGCCGCTTCGTTCGATGCTGCCGCCCGCCCTTCCACTGCCGACTCCCCAGCGGCATCCGCGAACTTCGGAATTCGCCCTTTCTCCATAATGATCTGCGACACATCCTTGACGCGGGCGGCGAACCATGCGCCGAGTTCGGCCCACTCCGGGTCGTCCCGCAGCAAATGATCGTACTCGATCAGCAATGCCCCGCAGCCGCCGGCGTTCGACACGATATAATCGACGCCCGCGTCGCGGAAAGCCCGAATATTCCGCTTTGCGAGTTCCTTCGCTTGCTCCATCTCGCCGCTATGCGCATGGAGCGCGCCGCAGCAGTTCTGCGTATCCGGGATGACGACGTCAAACCCGGCTTCGGTCAGCAGCTTGACGGTATTGACGTTCGTTTCCGCAAACAGCACGTCCATGATGCAGCCCCGGAACATTCCGGCCTTGCCCGCGGGACGCCCGCCGGTTGCAGGAACATGCGTGCCGAGCCGCTCCACGACGCCTTGGGACGAGGCGTCGGGCAAGATTGACTCCATCTCGCGCATCGATGGCGGGAACATGCGCAGCGCGCCCGATTTGCGCGCGAACCGGCGCAGGCCGGAGCGCTGGTAGAAAGCGAGCACGCCGCCTACCTTGCGCATGCGGCGCTGCTGCGGGAACAATTGGCGAAACGCCGTGCGGCGCAGCGCCCGAACCCACCAACGGCGCGGCTCGTGCCGCTCGATCGCATCGCGGGTTTGCTCCAGCAGATGCCCGTATTGGACATCGGCCGGGCAGACCGGCTCACAAGCGCGGCAGCCCAAGCATAAGTCCATCTGCGCTTGAAACGACTCGTCCGGGTCCATCATTCCGTCGACGACCGCTTTCATGAGCGCGATACGGCCGCGCGGCGACGCCGCTTCGATGCCGGTCTCCTGAAACGTCGGACAAGCCGGCTGGCAAAATCCGCAGCGCATGCAATTCGTCAACTCGTCGTAGCTCAACGTCAGCTTCATACGCTCCGCCAATTCCTTGTTCTTCCCCGTTGCAACGGAATTCGGCCTCGTCGTCGTATTCATCGCTGCACCACCACTCTTTTACGGGTTTCTTTGGCGAATATTTTGCCCGGATTCATAATATTGTTCGGATCGAACGCGTTCTTAATATTTTTCATTAATGCAATGCCCGCTTCGCCGACCTTCCATTCCAAATAAGGGGCTTTCACCGCACCGACCCCATGCTCCCCGGTGATCGTTCCTCCCATCTCGATCGCCGCCTCGAAGATTTCGGCGAAAGCGAGCTCCACCCGTTCGATTTCTTCCGGATCGCGGGCGTCGGTCGTACAGGTCGGATGCAAGTTGCCGTCGCCGGCATGGCCGAACGTGCAAATATGCACATTGTACTTGCGCGCGATCTCGTTAATGCGCACGACCATGTCGGCAATCCGGGAACGGGGTACGGTCGCATCCTCCAAAATCGTCGTCGGGCGGATCCGCGCCAATGTAGACAAGGCGCTGCGCCTTGCCTTCATCAGTTTCTCCGCTTCCTCCGCCGTCTCGGCAATCTGCACGTCCGCCGCCCCTTCTTCCCGGCAAATGTCCACAATCCGCTCGATGTCTTGAAGCACGGCCGCCTGATCGCCTCCGTCCTGCTCGATCAGCAATACCGCCTCCATCTCGACGGGCAGGCCGATGCGGTTGAACTCCTCCACGACCCGCAGCGTCGGATTGTCGATAAACTCCAGCGTGGACGGAATGATCCCGCTGCCGACGATGCGCGAAACCGTGCGCGCCGCCGCATAAATATCCTGATAGAGCGCGAGCATCGTCCGCTTATATTTCGGCGCCGGAATCAATTTGACCGTCGCTTCCGTCACGATGGCCAGCGTTCCTTCCGATCCGACCAGCAGCTTCGTCAAATCGTAGCCGGCCACATCTTTGTACAGCTTGCCTCCCGTTCGAATGATTTCGCCCGAAGGAAGCACCGCCTCCAATCCGATTACGTAATCTTTGGTCGTGCCGTATTTCAAGCCGCGCAGTCCTCCCGCGCATTCCATAATATTGCCGCCTAACGTAGATATCGTCATTGAGCTCGGATCCGGCGGGTAGAATAAACCGAGCCTTTCGACCGCTTCGTGAAACCGTTTCGTGTTCAGCCCCGGCTGAAACGTTGCGGTCAAATTATCGCGGTCGATTTCAACCAGCTTGTTCATCCTGCTCATCGCCATGACGATTCCGCCTTCCACCGGAACCGTGCCGGCGCATAAATTGCTGCCCGCTCCCCGGCCGACGATCGGAATTCGATGCTCGTTCGCCGTCCGCAAAATCGCGGCGACCTCCTCGGTCGTGCCGGGATAGATGACCCCGTCCGGCAAGCTTTGATACATAGGCGTCGCATCGTACGAATGGGTAATCAAGCTTTCCGCATCGTCCTTGAAATGCGCTTCGCCCACAATATCGCGCAGCCTCCGTTTGACGTCTTCGCTCAACATACCGTTTCCCTCCCCGTCTCATCCAGCCTTCTTCTTCGCTGCGGTTTATTTCCCGCTTCTTCCGGTCAAATCGTTGATCGCGGACCTGCTCTTCTCCAAATATTGCACCGAATGGTCGTAATCTCTGCTGGCCACGCCGAGATACAATATATCGACGACATTCAGTTGCGTAATCCGGGACGAGGTCGCGCCGCTGCGAATTTCGTTTTCCGTGGAGGACGTATACAGCGGGATGTCGGCGACCGTACTAAGCGGGGTCGTGCCGTACTTGGAAATGCCGATCGTTACGGCTCCCGCCCGCTTCGCGTTCTGCAAGCTCGCAATGACATGCTCGGTTTCCCCCGAATAGGAGATGCCTACCGCAACGTCCTTGTTCGTAAGGGCCACCGAGGAGCCGAGCTGCAAATGCGGATCCGCAAAACAAAGGCTTGTCTTGTTAATCCGCATAAATTTATGCTGCGCGTCCATGGCGATTAAATTGGACGCGCCCAATCCGTAGAAATAAATCCGCTCCGCGGCGCAAATCGCATCCACCGCTTTCGTAATCATGCCGGCGTCCAAAATTTTAACCGTATCGCGTATCGATTGAATGTTATTGTTGGACACATGTTGAATAATCGTTTCCATCGAATCGTGGGGGCGAATTTCCTGATAGGAATAGACCTGTTCGCCCCCTTGCAGATCTCCGGCCACCTTCAGCATTAAATCTTTATAGCCTTTCAAGCCCATCGACTTGCACAGCCGAATGATCGCCGCCTGGCTTCCGCCGCTGTAGCGCGCCAATTCGGCAACCGACATTCCGACCATCTTCTCGGGGTAATCCAAAATATATTGCGCCACTTTTTTCTCCGACGGTGTAAGATCCTCTATAATTTCCCTTAGTCTGACGAGTCCCCCATTCATTCGATTTTCCATTCCTCCTTCAATCGGCACAATCGTTTCGCTTATTCGAAAAATTGCACCCGCTTCGTCAATGCGCCCCGCGGGACGGCGAACGCTTGCGCCCGCTTGAATCCGGCCGGCGCCCCGCGCACGACGGTCAGCGCTTTATAATATTCGATGAACGGAAAGCCCGACGTCTCGCCGCGCGCATAAGCGTATACGTTCATCGCTTTGACCCACGCCTCGTACGCTTCTTCCGGAATGTCGACGAACACCTCGGGATGGAAATCGTACGGATCTTCCCAGTTGTCGGCATAATACAATTTGCCCGCAAAATGGGCCGGAAGCTCGCGCTGAATCGTTTTGAGCGCCGCGTAGAAACGCGCGTCTTCCACAATGTAATGCGTATTCGCGTGATCTTTATGAATGCTGCCTTTCCAATGCGTAATGATGATGTCGGGCTTCACTTCGCGAATGACGTCCGCCACTTCGTACTTCACTTCATCGTTCACCGGCAGCTCGGCATCCTTATAGGCCAGAAACCGCACGTCCGCTCCGACGATCTCCGCAAACCGATGCGCTTCTTCGACCTTCTGCTTGGCGTAATCCTCCGGCGACAGGCGGGGATGCCCTTTCTCTCCCGGCGTCAAATGCAGGAAGGTCGCCCGATGTCCCGCTTGCGTATATTTCGCGATGACCGCTCCCGCCGTCAAATCCATATCCCCGGCATGGCCGCCGATAGCCAAAATATGCAATCTTTTTTCGTTACTCATCGCAAAAACTCCTTTAGTATGAAATGTTTTTTACTTCATTCCGGAATTCATCATGCCGCGCACATAATACTTTTGCAAAAACACGAATACGATCAAAATCGGCAGCGTGCTGACGACAAGCGCCGCCATCACGAGCGGCTGCGTTAACGCAGGGTCCAGATGGCTTTTTAGCATTTGAACGCCGACCGGCAACGTCGCAAGGTCTTGATTGACCGAATACATAAGCAAGGACCAAATAAATTCGTTCCACGATCCGATAAATTCGAAGATCGCGAGCGTCGCCAGCGCCGGTCCCGTCATCGGCAGCACCAGTTGAAAGAAAATGCGCAGTTCCGACGCGCCGTCCAGCCTTGCCGCTTCGATATAGGCGTCATTGATGCCCATAATGAATTGCCGCATCAGGAAGATGCCGAACGCGCTCACCGCAAACGGCAAAATGAGCGCCAAAGGCGTGGCGGCCAGCCCCCCGTACCCGCCTTCGCCGAACAAATCGTTGCCGCCCGCCAGCGGGAAATGCACCATAATATAAAAATTCGGAATTAAAAACAGAAAAGCGGGAAACATCATCGTCGATAAGACAAAACGGAAAATCAAATTCCTGCCCTTGAATCTGAGCTTTGTCAGCGCGTAACCGCCCATGGCGCTCGTCAGCAGCACCAGCACGGTCGTCGAAACGGACTTGACGATGCTGTTCTTGAACAGCAGGCCGAGATTCAGCTTCTCGATCGCATTCGCATAATTGTCCCATTGAAATTGTTCCGGCAGCAGCGTGTAATGAATGTTGTTGTACTCCGCCGCCCCTTTAAAGGAAGAGAAGAGCATATCGAGAAAAGGGAATACCATCACGATGCTTCCGACGATAATGAACGTGTACGAGAACCATGGAAAAATTCGCGGTTTCATCAGTAGCTCTCCACTCCCCCCTGCTTAAAAAACGCAAGCTGAACGACCGTAATCGCAAATATGCAGACGAACAGGACGAACGCCATCGCGCTGGCCGTTCCCCAATTGCCGAAGGAGAAGGCTTGCAAATACATTTCCAGGCCGCCTACATTCGTCGCATTGCCCGGCCCTCCGTTCTTCGTCATCACCATCGTTAGCGTATAGGATTGCAATCCGCCGATAAACGACGTAATCAGGACGAACAAGATGGAAGGCTTGAGCAGCGGCAGCGTAATGCGGCGGAAGATCGGCCAGACTCCCGCTCCTTCCAATGTGGCCGCTTCGTAGAAATCGTCGGGTATCCCCTTCAGTCCGGCGGTTAGAATCAGCATGGAGCTGCCGATGCCGAGCCAGCCGCCCACGACGATAATCGAACCGAGCGCAATGTCGGGATTGTCGAGAAAATTGACTGTCGCAATGCCGAACCAGGATAAAATTTCGTTAATGAGGCCGTTCGTAGGATTGTACATATACAGCCAAATGTTCCCGATCGCAACGACCGTCGTCACGGTCGGCAAAAAATACAGGGTGCGCCAAAAACCTTCGAAACGCAGCCTCGTAATGGTATAGGAAACGAATAATGCGCAAAAAAACGAAATGGCCACCGTACCAAATGCAAACAAAAACGTATTCGTTAAAATCGGGTGCAAAAAAGTCGAATCGCCTGTCAAAATAGCCTTGTAGTTGTGCAAACCGACCCACTTCATTTCCGCCAAATCGAAGCCGCCCCACTCGTTGAAGCTCAAGTACAATGAAAATGCCAGCGGCAGCAGCAAAAAGATCGCGTAAAAAACGAGGATGGGAGACAAAAACGCATATCCGACAACGCCTTCCTTATTTCGCCTTTTGCCTGCCATGCCGTACCCCCTTCCCGCGGCCGTACGGTTGATCCGCTGTCGTCCGGCCGCGAATGTCATTCGCCTAACTTCGCTTGAATGTCCCTGTTGGCATTTTCCGCTGCTTCTTCGGGCGTGGTTTTGCCTGCCCACATATTCTCGATTTCCCGATACAAAATGTTTTGGATCTCCGAGCCTGTCGGCGGATTTTGCTCATGCACCGCATAGTCGAGCGCATCGGTAAACACCTTCATGATCGGATCGGTTTTCAACTTTTCCTGGATCGGAGCCGATTCCAAATCGCTTTTGCGCGTGGAGATCGAGTTGAAGGCATCGAGCAAAAAGCTTCCTTCCGCCGTCATGCCGTCCTTAAACGCTTCCGTATTGAACCATTTCAGAAATTTCCAAGCCTCTTCCTGATGTTTCGATTTGCTGTTGACGCCCCACGCCCAAGTGTAGGCGAGAGAGCCTTGCGCCGTACCGTCGGGCGAAGGAAGCGGCGCCGCGCCCACATTGGCGAAGTTTTCCTTCATTAACGTCTTTAACGATCCGGCCCACCAGCCAGCGCCTACGGTCATCGCCACTTGCTCGGTTCCGAACGCCTTCGTCGGATTGATGCCGATATCGGATATGCCGTTATTGCCGTATATTTTGGAGTATAATTCCAGCGTTTTTTTTGCAGCATCCGAGTTCGCCTGCGCCGTTGTCAAATCTTCGGAGAGCAGCGTTCCGCCCGCCGTCGCCATAAGGGCCATAAACGGTTGATCGACAATTCCCGCGTAACTCCGTTGGAAGCCGAATCCTTGAACCAGCGTTTTGCCGGATCCGTCCTTCCGGTTGATCTTCTCCGCCATAGCCAGAAGCTCATCCCATGTTGCAGGCGGATTATCGAATCCGGCTTCTTTCAACAGCTTCTTGTTGTAAAATAAACCGTATGTCTGCACTTCCGTCGGATAGCCGAACACTTTGCCGTTCAAGGAAGCGCCGCGGACGGCGGCGTCCGGATAATTCGCCTTGACATCCGTGACGACATCGTCGGGCGCGTCGGCGAGCACTTTATTTTTGATCAATTGCCCTCCCCACAGCGCGTAGACGTGAACGATGTCCGCCACTTGTCCGGCCGTTTGCTTGGACATGATCGTCGGCAGCAATTGTTCGAATTCCACCGGAGTCAGCTTTACTTGAATATCGGGGTTGGCCTTATTCCATTCGTCGATATAAGGCTTCAGTTTCTCCTCGTTCGATCCGGCATAATGCGAGAGCAGCGCAAGCGTAACTTTGCCCTTCTTGGCCCCCGTCTCCTTGTTGCCGCCGCAAGCGGCCGTGGCGATCATCAGTATAAGCGCCAGCACAGCGATAAACGTCTTTTTCATTGAGGCATTCCTCCGTTCCTCGATTAGGAAAATGAAAACGAGACGATCAAATCGGCTTCCATACAATATCGAAGCGACGGGTCGTACGAAAGCCGACCTTCTTGTAAAGGCGGCCGGCGGCGCTTTCTTCGCCGGTCCATAGAAACCAGGCGCCGTGCAAAGCTTGCGCCCGCATATTCGCCAAACAGTCGTACAGCAGAATTTTGCCGAGTCCTTTGCCTTGTTCTTGCGGATCGACGCCGAACGGCCCGAATCGTTCGCGGACCAATTCGTATCCCCCATGCATACAGAAGCCGACAAGCGTTTGTTGCCGCCTTGCGATCAAAATTTGTTCCAACGGCAAACCTTGCAAAATGCCTTCGCGAATCGCTCTCCCCCAATCCGGATTAAAGACGTCCGAGGCGAACCGGATCAATTCGTACAGGTCGCGGTCCTCCGCCTGCCGGAACGTATAGCCTTCCGCTATGCGAGTTCGCTTCAGTTCCGCCGCTTCGTCCGGAATTTCGAAATCCACGAGCGACATATCCATGGCGACGGCGGAATATTGCCGGGCAAATCCGTTCTTTTCCAAAAAAAGCTTGCCTTCGGGATAATGCTCGGCATCGATCCCGGGAACGACGTAATTGGGAGCGTAAGAGGAGAAGAATACTTTGGTTCGGCCGCATTCCCGTAAAAATTCAATAGCCTCCTGCAGCAGCCTGCCGGCAATCCCCTGTCTTTCGCGATGTTTCGCCGTGAAAAAGAACGGGATCCACCCGTGAGCCGGCTCGAGCTCCGTGCCGACCATCGGCAGCAATCGGCGGACGGCATAAAGGCAGCCGACCAGTTCCTCTCCCTCAAATGCAAGCCGCAGCCCTTGTGGATCGAAGTTCGGATCGAGCAGAACAAGGTTGCGGAATCTTCGGCGCGTCATCAAATCTTTCGTCAAACGCCGGTTCCATAAGGCGACAATCGCCGGCTCGTCGCCCGGTTGATACGTTCTAAAGCTTATTGCCTGCATGATGATTCCTCCTCGTAGTTACGCTTCCATCGCGGCTGCGATGGAGGCCGCCGCGTCGTGGAAATTTTGGCGAAGCTCGGCAATGGAGACATGCCTGCCGAAATGAACGCGGTTCGTTAACAATACGGCGGTAAACCGCTTGGCGGGATCGATCCATAGGCTCGTTCCCGTAAATCCGGTATGCCCGTAGCAGCTATCCGACATCGAACCGCCAGAGGCGTCCCACCGGTCGCCTTTGAGCACCCATCCGAGCCCGCGGTTGGCGCCCTCGATCGCTTGCGTCCACGATGCGGTTGCCAGCTTCACGGTTTCGCCCGAGAGAAGGCGCCCGCCTTCGCCTACTCCGCCGTTCAGCCACATGTCGGCATAGCGGCTCAGATCGAACGCCGTGGAGAACAGCCCGGCGTGCCCGCTGACGCCGCCGAGCGCCGCGGCATTGTCGTCGTGCACAACCCCTTGACGGTACGCGCCAGCCCGCTCGTCGAATTCGGTTGCGGCAACGTCTCCCCATCGCTCCGCCGCAGGGCAGTAGCAACTGTCCTTCATGCCGAGCGGTTCGAATATATACCGACTTGCCGCTTCCCGCAGCGGCAAGTCGAATAGGCGGGACGCGATTTCCCCGAGCAGAATGAAGCCGAGATCGCTGTAAATCATTGAGCGGTCAGGCTCTTCGTCCGGCGGCAAACCGCAAATATAAGCGATCGTTTCGTCCCGTGAAAGGCCGAGCGAATGGAGATCGCGGTGCGCTGGCAGTCCGGACGTATGGGTGAGCAGTTGCCGGATCGTAATTCGCCCTTTGCCGTGCGCCGCCAACTCGGGGATATAATCCGCCGCAGGTTGCTCCAGGCGGGCCATCCCCCGCTCGATCGCAATGAGAATAAGCGGCAGCGTCACGACGACTTTCGTTAATGAGGCGCAATCGTACAACGTATGATGCTGTGCGGGCACCGCCCCGGCTCCCGTCCGGGCATATCCGGCCGCGAATTCGACCCGGCCGCCGCGGCAGGATACCGCTGCGGTCGCGCCGGGAATGTGGCCGGATTCGATCGCCAGCTTGAGGACGTTCCATGCTTCCCGCAGCTTGCCAGAGTTCGTCGCTTTCGTCCCGTTTGCTTCGTATGGCGGATTCGTCATAGCATTCGATCCTTCCTTAATAGATAAGGAACGGTTTGCGCAGCTCGCTCCACCCGGCGCAATCCCGCTTCCAGCTTTCGACGATTTGCGCAAGTCCTGCTGCGGTATGCACTGTCGTGCGGACCGCATCGCTGCCTGACAATAAATCGATGAAGTATCGCGCGGCCGAGCGATCCGCCGGTTGGTTCGGCGCAAGCCATTCGAAACGATCTCCATGCAAATTGATCGTATGATGCAATAAGTGCAGCGCGGTAACGGCGGATTCATACGTTCCGGGATCGGTAACGAACGTCATCACTCCGTTGCACAGGTCTCCCTGATGTTTCGAGAACATCGGGGTGAACGTAACCGGGTGGAAACGTACGCCCGGCAACTCGAGCCCGTTCATCGTGCGGCATAGCTGCACGCTGTCCAGCCATGGCGCGCCGATCATCTCGAACGGCTTCGTCGTTCCGCGCCCTTCCGACAAATTCGTGCCTTCGAACAGGCAGTTGCCCGTATAGACCCGAACCGTCTCCATTGTCGGAATGTTGGGGGACGGCATCAGCCACGGAAGCCCCGTATCGGGATATTCCATATCCCGGTTCCAGTTTTGCAGCGGCACGATGTGCAAGTCGCAAGGAGTATCGGATTGACCGTTCACAAGCCGCGCGAATTCGCCAATCGTCAGCCCCGTGCTCGCCGGAATACGCCATGCGCCTACCATGGAACGGTATCCGTCCTCCAACAATCCTCCTTCGATGCGGTTGCCGCCGAGCGGATTGGGACGGTCAAGCACAATGAAGCTTTTGCCGTATTGCGCGCAGGCCTCCATCGTATAGACCAACGTCGAGAGATATGTATAGAAGCGGACGCCCAAGTCCTGTATATCGAATACGATGGCGTCGATATCCGCAAGCATCTCCTCCGTCGGTTTGCGATGTTTGCCGTACAGGCTGTACACCTTGATTCCGGTCTGCGGATCAATTTCGTCCTCGAACAACAAACCGGCCTGCCTCTCGCCGCGGATGCCGTGCTCGCAAGCGAACATCGCGGCAAATTCGGCTTGCTTCAAATGGGAACAAACGTCGATCGTCGACTCGAACCGGGAATTGAAACCCGTCGGACTGGTCAACAGCCCGAACCGCTTGCCTGCAAGCAGTTGTTCCCCGATATCTTGCCACTGATCCGCCCCGGTCAGAACGGTCCTTGTCACGGCGATCCCCTCCAAAATCGTAGTAGTCAAGCTATTTGTTTGCGCTTTCACCAAGATTATAATCGCTATAAAATAATATTTCAATAATTAATTTTGTTTTGAAATTTTATTTAATTATAAATATTTATTTTACAATTACTTATATTAGCGGGAACAGGCTGTTATTACACGAAATTTTATTTCATAGATTTATTGAATATATAAAATTTTCATTTTACATCTTGGCGGAGTTTCGCGTATACTCAAGTCAACACATTGCGTTTACGGGGGGAAATCAATGCGGTATGTGATCGGAATCGACGGCGGAGGGACGAAAACGGAAGCCGTCATCATGAATTTGTCCGGAGAAATCGCCGGCAGCTTCGAAGTCGGCGCCACGAATCCGAACGCGGTTTCTTATGACGTTGCCAGAGACAATTTATATCGTCTGCTAGATTGCTGCTTCAACGACGCAGGCATGGCCGCGGCCGACTGTTTGGCGGTAAGTCTCGGCCTTTCCGGCGTCGACCGCGCGGAAGAACGGGAGAAGATAGCGGCAAGCTTGCGCGAATACGGCGATCGGCATGGATGCTCCTGCGACATCCTGATTCATAACGATGCGGAAATCGCGTTAATGGCCGCTTTGGGCCATGCTCGGGGAATTATTGCCATCAGCGGAACCGGCGCGATCGTCTTCGGCGTTGCACCGGACGGCATGCGCTACCGCACGGGCGGCTGGGGTCATATTCTCGGGGACCAGGGGAGCGGTTACGATATCGGCCTTTCCGTGCTGCAGGCGGTGATGCGAAGCTATGACGGCGTATGCCCCGAGACGGCGTTAACCGGACTCGTGCTCGAGAAGCACGGATTCTCCAGTCCGGAACAACTGCGCACCTATATTTACCAACCGCATATTCAAAAAGCGAATATCGCCGAATACGCCCATCTATGCATTCGAGCGGCAGAGACGATGCAGGACGCCGCCGCCCGGCAAATCGTCGAGAAGGCGGCCCGGGAATTGGCGGCGTTAACCAACGCTTTGCGCGGCAAGCATCCGTACTTCGCAGACGCTCCGGTTGCGGCGACGGGTTCGATTTTCAAGCATTCCGAACTGTTCCGCGACACATATCGGCGCTGCTTGAACGAATGGAACGAGCAGCGCCGGCTCGGCCGCCGCACCGACGTCGCGATCTCCGAGCGCAAACCCGCGCACGGCGCCGCCTTGCTGGCCTTGCAAGCGGCCGCGCAGGCGGGCGAGCGCTAGGGCGGCCGCTGTCGCTCTGCCGTCTTGCACGTTGGCCGCACGCTAATGCCAGCCAGTGCCGAACGAGGCATGTTGTACGGAATACAACATACTAGAGCGAACGGCGCCGGATCCGCCCTCTATGTTGTATAAAGTGCAGCATAACCACGAATTTTCCGCCATTTTCCCTAAACGAAGCTTATTATGCTGTATTTTGTGCAACATGATCGCCGATCCGTTCGAAAAGAGCAGCTTATGTTGTACAAAGTACAACATAAGCCACCGCAATCGCATAATTCGGCCCTGTTCGATTCGGCATGCAAGTCGTTTGTTTCGGCAAGCACCTATATTTCTATATCATTCCTTCTCCTCCTCGCTTCCATTCTCGCTCCACTTTGGCTTCATTGCTTCATCTTCACACCCTAATCGCCATTTCCCCTCTCCACTTCCGCTACTTTCATCACCCATTTTTTTACACTAACTTCAACTTCGCTTCATCTTCGGTTCTGTTTCGGCCCCTTTTCCGTTCCACTTCCGCTCCATTCCCTTTCTTATATCACTTCTTTTCTACTCCTTATCCACTTATTATCGCGCAAGCGTCAAAGTGCCCCCATCTTGAATTCAAGATGAGAGCTAAAATAAACTTCGACTATGATTTGAACACGCGGCAGGTCTGCGGAATGGAAGGCGACTATGACAAGAACCTCCAGCTCCCCCAGATATTTCAGATCCTCAAGTTGCGTCACCTGCTCGAGCAGGTCGCCAACTATGTTTCGGAAGACTTCCCCGGCTCGCGCAGCACCTGCAGGCATCGTCTCGCCAGCATACAGGAAGTCATGATTCAACAGCTATTCAGCGCGTGCGATCGGTTATCGGCGACAGCAAACGTGTTCGTTTCGTACATCATCCAGTTCGCCAATGTTTGACGCGGGATCGCCAGTCCCATGTGGGCGAAATGCTCCTCTTGCCGGTAAAGCGGCTAGATAATCCTAACATAACGTAGATATAATGCCGGCTTAAAAACGACCGATCGCAACGAATACTGTTAACGCGAAGAAGACAAGATTCACGCCGATCTCCCGGTATTCCTTACGTCTAACATGGAACAAGGCGCCGAATAGAACGACTGCGGCAAGTCCGGTTGCGGCAATTGGCGTCAACACAGGCGCGATATTGACCGCTTGGGGCAGAATGATTCCGAGTGCCCCCAACAATTCCGCTAACCCGATAAAGACGACGAACGCTTTTGAAACATCTTTTACCCATCCCCAAGACTCCTTGGCTTTTTCATGCCGAAACGCCTTCATCCAACCTGAGTAGAGAAAACCTAGTGCTACAAGCCCTTGAACGATCCAAATTGCGATATTCATGAACGGTTCCAACCTCCTGACTGTTTTTTCGACATTCCCTAAAGGTATAATAGTCTGTAGCATTTGATTTAAGGAAGTAGGCACTTTATTTAAACCTGGTAAACAAAAAGTTACCTAACAGAGCAATGGGATGCAGGAGGTCTCAATGAAAGAATATTGTAAATTTGAATCGGCACTGGATATTCTAATTGGAAAATGGAAGCCTGTCATTCTGCTTCAACTTATTTCAAACGGTACAATGAGATTCAACGAGCTTCAAAAGGCAATACCGAATATAAACAAAAGGATGCTCACCCAACAATTAAGAGAACTTGAGCATCACGATATCGTACATCGCGAGGTTTATAAACAAATCCCTCCGAAAGTAGAATATTCGATTTCGGATTACGGCAAAGGTTTAAGCACGGTGTTGCAGGCATTGAACGATTGGGGAGCGGCTCATGCGGAGCATATGAATGCGCTATACGGGGGAGATCGGCCGGCGCTCTCCAAGTCATCCGAGGAAAAATAAACTAATAGTCTAATTTCCTATAGACTGCCATTACAAAGTCGCCTATAATGTGAGTATACTGGTGTGAAGGAGCGTGAACGCTTGAGCAAGCCGATGCGAAAAGCAACGCTGAAAAAGCGGGAATTCGTGACCGAAATCGCTTTGAACCTGTTCATCGAGAAAGGTTATGAAAACGTATCCGTCGACGAAATCATCGCTGCCACGAACACATCAAAAGGTACATTTTACCACTATTTTGACAGCAAAGAAGACATTTTGCGGGAGGTATTCCGTAAGCAGAATGCCGTAGTCGAAGCATGGCTGCATGAACCGCCGTCCAAAGTTCAGTCGCTGGAAAGCCATATTAACCGGCTATTCCTCAACTTGGCGCATAACATCGGCCAGTATCCGAAGTTAATTCGCAGCATGACGACGCTGACGTTGCAGCATCCTGAAAGCGATTCCGGCGAGCGGGATCCTTACCGCTACTTGTACAACAGCATTTTGCACTGGCTCCCCGATCCGCGCAAAGCCAATTTGCTCGTTGCCGCCTATGTGGGAACGCTAACGTTATGGTGTACCCGGAACGGCGCCGACTTAACGTCGCTGATCCGCGACAACTTGGCGATCGTTTGGGCAGGGCTAAGGTCGGAAGAACCGGTAGCGCCAATTTACATCGAGGAGAACGCGAAGGGAGATTGTAAAATGAAAGTTGCAATCATCGGCGGAGGATTGGCTGGATTAACGGCTGCCGCTTATTTATCAGACTGCGAGTCTATTGAAGGTGTATTATTCGAGCGCAGCCCTCATCTAGGCGGGCGTGCCTTTACTTACGAAAAATCCGGATTTACGTTAAACTACGGCGCCCATGCCATTTACGGCATCGACCGGCATACGATTTCCGCGCTGGAAAAGGAATTGGGCTTATCCTTCAGCAGCAAGCAAGTCGACAAACGGAAAGTCATGTATGCGAAAATGAACAAAATTACGCCGGCGCCGCTCGATTTCGTCAACATCATGAAGACCGAAATTTTAAATCCGATGGAAAAAATGCGTTTCGTCGGCGAAATTGCGGCGATTATCGGACATATCCATCAATTGAAAAATTACGAGACGCTCGGCGATTACTTGGCGGAATCGAATGCCAGCGAAGAAGTGAAGGAACTGTGGGAACATCTTGTTTGTTCGAATTTTTTCATTGCGCCGGAAGACGCCCGCAAAGTGCCGGGCCCGGTGATTAGCGAATACTACCATAACCTGTTTCTATCGCAGCGTCCCGTCAACTACATTCTCGGAAGCTGGGCCGTCATTACGAACCAGTTAAAGCAAAAAATCGAAAGCTCCGGGCGCTTCGAAATCGCCCTGCAGGAAAGCGTCGACAATATTCGCTACGAGAACAGGCAATATATTTTGAAGACGAAAAACCGGGAGCTTACATTCGATCGCGTCATCTTCGCCATGCCGGTGCAGCAAGTTACGAAATTGTTGAAAAACACGCCGTGGGAACCGTTCCTCGCGCCATACGAGAACAATACGGCAACCGAAGTCATGGTGTACGATATCGGGCTGTCGCGCGTCGTCGCCAAGCCGTTCCATTATATTAGCGACATGAACAACAAAATGTTCATCAGCGACGTGTCGGCTACCGACCATACGCTCGTTCCGGAAAACGGCCAATTGCTGCAAGGCATCGCGTATTTGAACGATAACTTCGAAGATGAGAACGAACGCAAAGCGTATTTGGAAGAAAAAGTGCAGTTGATGGAAAGTTTATTCGACCAGCATTATCCGGGCTGGCGCGAAGCGATCGCCGTCAAACGGATGTCGAAAAAGGCGATGGTTGCCAGCGTCAAAAATATCGCGACAAACCGGCTGCTGCCTACTCGTCTCGAGAGCGTTCCTTTCTACTTCTGCGGCGACGGCTGCAACGGGAAAGGCGAACTGGCCGAACGCGCGTTTTTCACCGCCCGCGAAGTCGGCCGGACGCTCGTCAAGGAAGCCGAGCAGATGAATCAAGAACCTGTACTATCGCGATAAAATGAATTCAAGAAGAGCCTTTCGGGGCTCTTCTTTTGCGTCGTCCGGGCAACAGTCCCACTGACCTTTCGAATCCTCCTTATGCCCCCTTCTGTCGATATCCCGGTCATTCAGAACGAGTCGGACGCCCGCAATCCGACGGCTTCGGCACGCTCAATCGCTGTATCTGCAAGTTCAAAATGAAGGTTTAAAGGTCCGGAGCATCCGTCTTCTGATCAAAGGGGATATCGACAAAAGGGAAGAATGATAAGAATTTCTCGAAACCGTGGGCCAATCTTGCAAGCCTCGGTAGCCGCTTATTGGAAAACGTACAGTAGAAATTGGAAATCTGTTGCGTAAATCAAGCTTTGGTTGGAAAATATCCAATGAAATTCGCGCAGTTTTCCGATTTTCGCCTTTGTTCTATAGATTTCGTTGGATCATTTCCAATGAAAGGGCGAATTCCTCGTCCCAAACGAAGAAAACATTGGATAAATTCCAACACAGGCACTATTTCATGACCGATTGAGATCGCTCAAAGAAACAAGCGACCCCCTCGTTTTTCCCGAAGGGGCCGCATACCCGTTACTTCAAACTCTCCCAAGTTTTCTGGAATTCGTCCAGCATCTGATCTTTCGTTAGTTGTTTGCCGATATAGCCTTGCATAATATCCCCGAATTTTTTGCTCGACGCTTCGCCGCCCGGGAATTTGAACCAGTTCCAGGTCAACGTTTTATCCTCGGCCACATATTTCATAATATCCGCGGCAAGCGGCCCTACTACGTTCGCATCGACCGGAATCGATTTGAATGCCGGAATAAATTTGAATTCGTCGGTGATGAACTTTTTGCCGGTTTCGGATGTGACCATCCAGTTCAGGAACGCTTTCGCTTCTTCCTTGACCGGCGAATCTTTGTAAATGACCCAGTTGTTCGGCACGCCGACTTGAAGCTTATCGGAAGCCGCCGCATCGTCATTGATCGGCATCGGCAGGAAACCGATGTTAATATCCGGATTCGTGTTGGAGATTTGCACTTGCGTCCAGTTTCCTTGCTGCGTCATCGCCGTTTTGCCTGTGGCGAAATCGGTCACCTGCGTGTTGTAATCCGTTTGCAGCGGGTTTTTATTGCCGAATTTCAACGTCAAATCGAACAGCTTCACCCAATTTTCGAATACCGGGTTGCCCGGAATTTTTTCCGTACCGTCATACAAGCCTTGTATAAATTTATCCGGATCCGGCTGGTTGGAGAACGGAACGTTCACGAAATGGTTCCCGAGCACCCACCACTCGCCGTATCCGTTTTCGAACGGCGTAATTCCATTGTCCTGCAGCTTTTGCGCAACCGCTTCAAGCTCGCTGAACGTCTTCGGAAGCTCTGTAATGCCGGCTTTGGCGAATAAATCTTTATTGTAAATATAGCCGTATCCTTCCAAGCCGACAGGCATGCCGTACAGTTTGCCATCCTTCGTCATGCCGTCTCCCGAGCCTTGCGCCAAGTCGCCGATCCACGGCTGGTCGGACAAATCTTCCAAATGCTCGAGCCACAAATCGAGATCGGAAAATCCTCCGTTATTGAAAATATCCGGCCGGTCCCCAGAGTTAAACTTCGCTTTTAACGCCGCGCCGTAATCCGCGCCTCCGCCGACCGTTTCGACTTCAATTTTGACGCCGGTTTCTTTCTCGTATTCGGCCACTAAGCGGGATAACTGTTCGGCAATTTCCACCTTGAATTGGAACATTCTAATTTTGACGTCTTTTTTCTCGCCGCCGCCTTCCGTCCCAACGGTTTCAGGTTCCTTGGCACCGCCGCCGGTCTCGGGCGCGCCTCCGTTGCTCGCGCCTTTGCCGCCGCAAGCCGCAAGCAAAGCAACCACCATCGTCAAAACGAGCAGCATCAACGATGTCTTTTTCACTGATGAAAACCTCCCTTTATTCTTGACTATATTATATCGTTAACCCCAAAACGACTGGAGGATTAACCCAAACCTTAATCTTAATCTTAACCTTATCCTTTCACCGAACCGGCCGTAATGCCGGCGATAATATGCTTTTGCAAGGACAGAAAGAACACGATGATCGGTAAAATACCGAGCGTTAACGCCGCCATAGCCAAATCCCATTGCTTCGTATATTGGCCGAAGAATGCGTATGTCGCCAGCGGGATCGTCCGCAGGCTCGGACTATGCATCATCAGCGACGGGAGCAGATAGTCGTTCCAAATCCAAAGCGTGTTCAAAATAATGACCGTAATCGTAATCGGCTTCAGCAGCGGGAAGACGATTTTCCAGTACAAGCCGTATTTGCTGCATCCGTCCACGACGGCCGCCTCCTCGACTTCCAGCGGAATGCTTTTCATAAATCCGTGGTATAGGAACAGATTGAGCGAGACCCCGAATCCAAAATAACAAATGATCAGTCCGTACATGCTATCCATCAGTCCGGCGATGTTTGCCACGCGCACAAGCGGGATCATAATCGATTGAAACGGGATGACCATGGCGGCTACGAACAGCAGAAATGCGATACGGTTGAACCGCGACGGATAGCGCAATATCCGGTAAGCGGCCATCGAGCTAATTACCGCCAGGCCAATGTTGCTAAGTACGGTAATAAGCAAGGAGTTGGTAAATACTTTCGGAAAGTCGATAATGCTCCAAACTCGCGTATAGTTATCCAATGTGAAGTTGGTCGGCAAACTGGCCGTATTGACCTGCAAATCCGCAAACGTCTTAAACGAGTTGACGATCAGAAAGTAGAACGGAACCAAAAAAATGAGAGCCAGCAATACGCCCGCGATTTCTAGAATGAACTTGTTTACCGTATATTTGCCTTCCCCCAGCATTACACCTCAACCTCCTTTTTCTTCGTGTACGCGACTTGGATCAAGCTGATCAGCGCCACGGCGACGAAGAAAATTAAGGATTTGGCGGTGCCCAAACCGTACTTGTCGTTGCGGAACGCTTCCTGGTAAATATTAAGCGCCACCGACTCGGTCGAATTGAACGGGCCGCCTTTCGTGAGCGAGAGGTTCAGGTCGAACATTTTGAACGCCCACGAAATCGTTAGAAACAAGCAAATGGTAAACGCCGGCATAATGAGCGGAATCGTTATGCGCCGCAATACTTGCCAGCGGTTCGCCCCGTCGATCGTGGCCGCTTCCAGCATATCTTTCGGAACGTTGCCGAGCGCCGCGATATAGATGATCATCAAATACCCGGCTCCTTGCCATACGGCTACGATGACAATGCCCCAGAACGCCGTCGGCGCGTCGCCCAACCAAGGCAGTTCGAAGAATCCCCAACCCGTCGCTTCGCCGATCGCCGAGAATCCTTTGACGAAAATAAATTGCCAAATAAATCCGAGCAGCAAGCCGCCGATGACATTCGGCATAAAGAAGACGGTGCGCAGCACATTTTTCGATTTCAACGCTTGCGTCAGCAGCAGCGCCAGGGCGAAGCCGACGACGTTGGTCAGCACGATCTCCGCGACGGAGAACCGGATCGTAAACCAGAAGGCGTTGCGGAAATCGGTATCGTTCATAATGATGTGCTTGTAATTGTCGAATCCGATGAAGTTCATATTCGAGCTGATGCCGTTCCACTCCGTAAACGAATAGTAAATATTCATCAGGAAGGGGATGATGACGATGACCGCAAAAAACAACAACGCCGGACCGACAAACACCCATTGATGCATAAGATTTCCTATTCCAGGCTTCCCTCTATTCATTAGAAGCGCCTCCTTATCGAGAATTGGGAGGTATCGAGTATGTTCATTGTAAAATGTTTCTTGCCGGTAAAACACCTCCTCCTTTGCGCATATGGTGCACTATTTTGTTATAATGTAAGCGATTGCTATACATGGAGGAGCCTGTAGTGTTTAATAGAGGTTGCATTAATAAGAAATAAGGCGAACTTAGACGGAGGGGATCCCATGTTTACGGGTAGTCTGCGCAACAAATTGATGCTCTTGATGCTGATCGCCACCGTAGTGCCGCTTGCCACCTCGATCCTCATTACCCACTTGTTTACGCAGGAGCGACTGTCGGAGAAAGCGGTGAAAGACAACTCCAACTTGCTCTATCAAGGTAAAACGAATCTGGTCAATTATTTGCAAACGATGCAGCTCATGCCCAAATCCATATACAACAACGAGCCTTTAATGGAAATTTTGAAAAACCGCACCAAAAATTTTTTCTCCGAACTGGAATTGTATAATACGGAACGCGAAATCTTGATGGCGCTGCATGCGATCGAGTTTTCGCTTGCGGACGTAAGGCAAATCTATCTCTATTCGGCTCAGGCGGACCGTTCGTATCTATATAACAAGCGATTGATTATTCCCGATGCCAATGGTTCTCCTTACCGGCAGCCCTTTGTGACCGAGCGGCAAAGCGAAGTAATTCCGCCGCATCCGATGCATACGTATGGCAAAAGCTATCTGCAAACGAGCAAGCCGCAAGTCATTACGTTTCATCACGCCTTGTACGATCTGTTTCCGAAGACGGCGCTCGGCACGCTGTCGATCGATATTAGCACCGATACGATCAAACGAATCTCCGAGGAACTGTATACCCGCGGCGAAGAGGAACTGTACATTATCGACGCGGCCGGTTCCGTCATTTACGCCCCCGATGCGGGCATCTTCGGCCGGCAGTTGACCGATCCATGGGTTCGGCGGCTGCAGCAGGAAACGAAAGCGGGCGTCAGCAATTCGTTCCGCATGGAGGACGGCTCTTATGCCGGCATCTATATTTTCGAGAATATCCATCTTCCCTACTTGGATTGGACGATCGTCAAGCGCATACCCGACTCGATACTGTATAAAACGGAGCGGCAGCTCTCCAGCATCAACCTCGTCATCGGCCTGATCTTTCTCATCGTCGCCATGATCGTGACGGTCTTCATTTCGATTAAAATGACGGCTCCGATCGGGCAATTGATCGGCTATATTAATAAAATCAAGCTTGGGAATATGAATGTGGACATTCAGATGAACCGCAACGACGAACTGGGCACGCTCGCCTTGCGCTTCAAATCGATGATGCATACAATCAACGAGTTGGTGCTGAAAGAATATAAATTGGAAGTCGCCAACAAAACAAATGAACTAAAGGCGCTGCAGGCGCAAATTAACCCGCATTTTTTGAACAATGCGCTGCAATCGATCGGCGCGCTCGCTTTACAGCAGCAAAACCGCGAGGTGTATTCCCTCATCTCCTCGCTCGGCAGAATGATGCGGTACAGCATGAATACCGACGAGACGATGGTGCCGCTCAAGAGCGAGATCGATTACGTGAAAGCGTACTTGAAATTGCAAAAGCAAAGGTTCCGCGATCAATTCGCCGAACAGCTCGAGGTCGAACCGGAGACGGAACAGCTTCTTATTCCGAAGATGATTATCCAGCCGCTCGCCGAAAATTATTTTAAACACGGTTTTATGGGCGGCAATGAAGAAAACCGCATAAGAATTCGTTGCTTTATTTCACCCGAGACCGGCAGGCTGCATATTGAAGTTTGCGACAACGGCTTCGGCATCGGCGAAGAGGAATTGAAGGCGATGCGGCGGCGATTGGAGGACTTCAAACGGGAAGCATCCGATCCGTCCGAACATATCGGGCTAGTCAACGTATTGTCGCGGCTCAATCTCTATTACCGTGAATACGCGCAGATGACGGTCGAGCGCGCGGAGCCGCAAGGATTCCGCGTCGTGCTTATCATTCCCGTCTCGCATACGGAAGGAGGAGTCTAACCTATGAAAATTTTGATCATCGACGACGAGCCTCCCGTTCGGGAGTCCATCCGGCTTCTGATACCGTGGGATCGGTATGGAGTGCAGGAAGTCATGGAAGCTTGCAGCGGCATGGAAGCGATTGAAATCATGCAAAGGGAAAAACCGCAAATCGTCTTCACCGATATCCGCATGCCGGGGATGGACGGCATTGAAGTGTTGAAGTGGATTCACGAACACGACGAACGGATGAAAGTCGTCATTATTAGCGGCTACAACGATTTTCATTATGTACGCAGCGCGCTGAAATTCGGCAGTTTCGATTATATTCTGAAACCGATTGACGAAGAGGAGTTAACGGAAGTATTCGAGAAGGCGCTCGCCTGCTGGAACCGGGAAGAGCAGACGAGAACGAAGACCCAGGAGATCCATATGCGGGCGAATCAATATAAGCCCGTATTAGCCGACAATTTGTTCTCGCGGCTCATTCAAGATCCCGACCAGTATAGCGCGGTCTCCCGCACGCTGCAGGAAGAATACAATATCGGGCGCGAGACGCGCCAATGCCGCGCGGCCGTCATTACGCTCGATGTGCTCGATTTCGGGTTGCGCCGCAAATTCGCCTTTGCGCTTGATCTGCTCATCTTTTCGATTGCGAATATTTGCAATGAACTGATGCAGAAAGACAATACGGGGCTCGCTTTTCAAAATTGGAACGACAAAAACGAAATCGTGCTGCTGTTTTTCAAACGTTTACCCGATGTGCCGCAGTTCGTCGCGCAAATTCAGGAAGCGTTGTATACGGCGCTGCGCGGCCGTTTCTATATCGGCATCGGACGAACGTCGCCATTTCCGCAAGGCTTGCCCAGAGCGTATTCCGATGCGCGAACCGCATTGAAACAGCGCAATTTGCTGGAACGGTTCCAGTACGAGCATTATTACAACGACCAGCAGTTCGTTCCGCATCAGGTTCCTTTATCCGATTATGCCGATCGGCTGCTGTTCGCAATCCGGCGCAACGACGCCGATTCCGTCCGGGCATTGCTAATGGAGTGGGCGCGGAAAGCGGGCGAACTGCCTTCGATCACCGTGCGGCAGCTCGAATTGTGGTGGCAGGAGTTCGTATTGCTGCAGTCGAAATGGGCCAAAGAGATCGATACGATGCCGGATCCGACGGACCCGTCGGTCGGGTCGGACCTGCCGATGCTGATTGAGGCCGATCTGTCCTTTGCCCTTCCGTTAAACGAATGGGAGGAGCTGTCGCTGGAAGTATGGGTCGACAAAATGGCAGAGATGTTAAGCGAAACGGGCCGTCTCTTCGAACGGCGCCAGCAGGCGAATACGATCCACGAAATTAAACAATATATTCGCGCGCACTACTGCGAGGAATTGAATTTGCAAAAGTTGGCGGAGCAATTTTATTTAAGCCCAAGCCATATTTCGCGCACGTTCAAACAACAATTCGGCGAAAATTGGACCGATTTCGTCTCCCGCCTGCGGATCGACCGCGCCAAGGTGCTGCTCGCCGATTCGGAACTGAAAATATCGTCGATCGCCAGCAGCGTCGGCTACCAGGACGAGAAATATTTCAGCAAGGCGTTCAAACGTTTCGAAGGGCTGTCGCCGAAGCAATTCCGCAAGCTGCATTTGAAGTAGCGGCGCGCGTGGGGGGCGAGAGCGCGTGGCTCGCGCGGGGCTGCTGCGCAGAGCGCACGGGGCGCGGCGCGATAGGGGCGCTGGGCCGGCGGGGGGCGCACGAGGCACTGCAAACCCACGCGAGGCGGATGCCGGGCGCCACGGGGGCGCAGGACGAGCGTGTGCCGCGCTCGGGTTGCGCCGGGCGCACGAGGCGCGGCGCGCGTGGTGGGCGAGAGCGCGTGGCTCGTGCGGGGCTGCTGCGCAGAGCGCACGGGGCGCGGCAGGAGCGCTGGGCCGGCGGGGGGCGCACGAGGCGCGGCACGGCAGGGGCGCTGGGCCGGCGGGGGCGCGGGGCGAGCGTTTGAACTTGCGCCGGCAACGGGCGACGCCATGCGCCCTGCCCGCGAGCCCAGAATCGCCGGTCGAGCAATGTGAACGGAAGCGAGCGCCCTTATTTTCGTTTTTTTAGCACAATTGAAATTTTAACGGAAGCAGGAGACGCTATTTGCTTGTAAATGGGTCAAAAAGACGTTCTATCCGCACAATAACGTCCCCTAGATCCGTTACATGTTGCAAACCCCCTATTGAGCTGAAATAACGGCTGTGAGTTCCGCTAGAAGTTCAACGACATCGAACAAGCCGTGCGAAAAGCGAAACGGGCCCAAGCGCCGTTGGATTTGATCCAACGGTTTTTCCGTCTGAATTGAAATGTCCGTCCTTTCGTTGGATTTTGTCCAACGAAAACCGCATAATCGCACCCAAATAACAAAACTAAGCCTCATACGTTGGACATTTTCCAACAGAGACCCGCTTCAATCGAAAAATCCGCGTTTTTGACTGGACGATTTCCAACAGACGATAAACACTCGGTGCAAAATCCCCATGTGGAAAATCCCCAGTTGACAATCGTATCGAATGGGCATATACTGAAACAACACATTAGTTGTGTTATATGAAATGAATACAAAAACGCCGTAATTACTGCAAACAAAACTCACAACACATTAGTTAAGTTATATCAAATTCATTTCGTTCACACAGCTACTATTTTCTACAGGGGGGAATCACAAATGGACACGACTTTCGTCGCGGACCCAACCAGACTGGTCATTGTTGCATTACTGGGGCTTGCATTGCTTTTGTTTCTAATTATCAAGCTCAAACTTCACTCTTTAATTTCCATCTTGATCGCCGCGGCATTTATCGGTTTCGGCTCCGGCATGCCAATCGACACGGTTTTGAAAGCGTTCTCAACCGGAATCAGCAACACGCTCGGCTCCATCGCGCTGATCGTCGGGCTCGGTTCCATGTTTGGCGGATTGCTTGCGGCTACGGGAGCCGCCGAGGTGCTGGCCAACACCTTGATCGGCAAATTCGGCGAGAAAAGAGCGGTTTTCGCCATCGGCATTACTTCGCTGCTCGTCGGGATCCCGGTCTTTTACGACGCCGCATTCATCATCCTGCTGCCTCTTGTCTTTCAAGTCGCCAAGCAAACGGGCAGATCGGTCTTGGCATTCACCATACCGATGATTGCCGGCATCGGCTTGTCCCAGATGATCGCCCCGACTCCCGGTCCCATTCTTATTTCCGGGCAGCTCGGCGCGAACCTCGGCATTATGACGCTTATCGCCGTTATTGTCGTTATCCCTTCCTGGGTAGTATCGGGTTATTTTTTGGGGAAAATCGTCGGCAATAAAATGTTCGTCCCGGTACCGGAGACGTTCCTTTCCAGCGAGAAAGACAGCAACGTCAAAGAGGTTTCGTTTGGCACCGTACTGTTCATTATTATCGCTCCCATTTTGCTCATTTTGCTTAATACGGGTTCGGCCATGATTCAATCCGAATCGGACGCCATCGTTGCGATCAAAGCGATTTGCAAATTTATCGGGCAGCCTTTCGCAGCGTTGACGATCGCCAACATTCTCGCCATTTACTTCTTGGGGATTCGGCGCGGTTTCAAAGCCGAGCAGATCGAGAAGATGATGACAAAAGCGCTGAACCCCGTTGCGGTCATTATTCTCGTTACGGCCGGCGGCGGCGTCCTCAGATATATGCTCGAATATTCCGGAACGGGAACGTTGATCGGCGACTTCGTCTCAGGCTTGAACATGCCGATGATCGTCGTGGCGTTCGTCATCGCGGTTGCGCTGCGAATCTCCGTCGGCTCCGCAATCGTCTCCATGACGATGACTGCGGGCATTTTGGCGGCTATGCCGCAAACGGCGGCGCTTTCCCCGACATATCTTGCGCTCGTAGGCCTGGTTATCGCCAATGGCGCTTCGTCGTTCTCGATCGTCAACGATTCCGGGTTTTGGATGTTCAAGGAATATTTAAATCTCGATATTAAATCTACCTTTAAATCCTGGACCGTCTTTACAGGCGTTTCGGCCCTTGTCACTTTTTTCATTCTACTGATTATCAGCTTCTTCGTTTCATAATTTCATTTTCATAAAAATAAAAGGATGGTTTTAAGCATGGCACTTATCAATTGCAACTTTTTTTCGTACACATTAGGAATGGACAGCTCCATGACAGTGCTTCTTCCGGAGAAGAGACAGCAGCCTCATGTCCCGAACCCGGACAAAAAATATCCCGTGCTCTATCTGCTGCACGGCCATTCCGACGACCATACTTCCTGGCTCCGCAAAAGTCTGATCGAACTGCTGGTGAGAGATTACGATATTATCGTCGTAATGCCGAACGCTCATCGAAGCTTTTATACGGATAGCAAACACGGCCACCGCTATTTCGAGTTTTTCTCGCAGGAACTGCCGATCGTGGTAAGCAATTTCTTCCCGGCCTCCGATAAGCGAGAAGACAATTATGTCGCCGGCCTGTCCATGGGAGGTTACGGAGCTTTGAAATTGGCGCTGAATTGTCCCGATCGTTTCGCCGCGGCCGGCTGCCTTTCCGGCGCAATCTCTCCATCGGAAGCTTTGGAGGCGGCAAGTCGGAACTCGATGTTTACCGTTTCGGATTTTGAGGATAATTTCTATAACGTTTTCGGCGGAAAAGAAGAATTGGCCCATACGGCAAACGACCTGTTCCACATCGCCGGCGAACTGGATACAAAGGACGTTCCCAAACCTATCATTTATCATAGCTGCGGAAAAAGCGACCCACTATATCAAACGAATATCGCCTTCCGCGATTTTATGCTGAAACGCACTTCCTTCGACTATACTTTCGAGGAAAGCGACGGCGGGCATGATTGGGCATTTTGGAATCGCGAACTGGCGGTAATGCTTCGAAAATTCGGCATCGTTAACGACGCTAAGGGGTTGGAGGATCCCTCTTTCCTATAGCCTTCCCTTTCATTGACTAGCTCCGGCTTTAATAGTATACTTCGGGTAAAGTTTCGGGGCGAGTCAGGTGAATGCAAGTTGGAAAATAAACGTCAAAGCATCGTTGACAAAGTCTACCATTATTGTTTGAATAAAATCGAAACGGGCGAATGGAAAGCCGGAACCAAAATTCCGTCGGAAAGCGAATTGCATGCCGAGCTTGGCATCAGCAAAGTCAGCATTCGCGCGGCTCTACAAATGCTCCGCACCATGGGACTGATTACGACGCATCAAGGGAAAGGCTCTTTTGTATCCAATTATATCAACCAAGCCGATTCGACGCCCAATCGCATTATTGTCAATTTTACCGACAAGGAACTGCTCGACATGACCGAGTTTCGGGAAGCGATCGAGGTCAAAGCTGTGGAGCTTTGCATTCGCAACGCTACAAGGGAGGATATGGAAGAAATTGAAGCCGCCCTCGCCGACATGGAGAAAAATACCCATGATTATAAAAAGTACTCCAAAGCGGACGTGCGATTCCATCTGGCTATTTTAAAAGGAGCCCACAATAAGGTCTTGTCTCATTCCGTCATGTCCATCCAAAGCGATTACGTCCATTATCTCGACGAGTTGAACAGGGTGTTCGCGGAGCATAATTTGAAAGACAGCTATAAACTGCATAAACAAATTTACGAATCGATCCGGATGAAGGACGAAAAACTTGCGGTTAGTCTGGTCATGTTAAACTTGAGACGAAACGTTCTGCGAATAAAAAGGAAATTATCCGGGGAAGATCTGAACGATTATCTCCATCTTTAAAAGAAGAGGAAGATGCTTGCCGGCCAGCAAACATCTTCCTCTTTGACCTTTCACGCACATCGCGCCGCCCCGCCCGCGCTTACATCGCCTTCACGACTCCGCCGTCAATCAAGAGCGCTTGCCCGGTCATATAGCTGTTGGCCGGGGAGGCGAGAAACGCCGCCAGCCGCCCGAATTCCTCCGGCTCGCCGTAACGGCCGAGCGGGATGCGGGCCGCTTCTTGCGCCTGAATCTGCGCGAGCGGCATGCCGGCCGCCTCGGCTTGAATGCCGTCCAAGTGCAATACCCGATCCGTCGCAAACCGGCCCGGACCGAGCGTATTAATCAAGATGCCGCTCGGCGCCAGCTCGGACGCGAGCGATTTGGCCAGGCCCATGACGCCGACGCGAAACGTTGTGGACAGCAGCAAATTGTCGATCGGCTGCTTCATGGACGTCGACGTGAAATTGACGATGCGCCCGAAACGCTGCTTGCGCATATAAGGCAGCGCCTCGCGAATCGAACGAACGAAACTGAGCAGCGTCAATTCGAAGCCTTGCTGCCACTGTTCGTCCGTCAACCGGTCGAACGTGCCCGGCGCCGGGCCGCCCGCATTGTTGATCAGAATGTCCACGGCGCCGAAACGTTCCGCCGTCTCCCGCACGATCCGCGCGATATCGTCCGCCTTCGTTACGTCGGCTTGTACCGCAAGCGGTTTCCGCCCGCCGGCCGCCGCTTCCAGCTCCTCCGCCGCCAGCCGCAGCGTCTCCTCGCTCCTGCCCGATAGCGTCACATTCGCGCCTTCCTTGGCCAATTGCAGCGCCGTCGCCTTGCCCAATCCTTTCGACGAAGCGAGCACGATCGCCGTCCGGCCTTGCAACTGCAAATCCATCGCTTTCACTCCTTGTCTGCTGAGTCGTTCATACATGTATTGTACTACGATTCCCGGAGCGCCGGAAATATATCTAATCCGAACCGGCATCCTTACGGAAACCGTCTCAAGGATGCCGTTTGCGAACGAGACATTTTCGGCATCCACAACACGACGGCCATAATCGTCCATAACAGCAGCGAGACGAGACCCGCTTCGCCCGCCACATAGTTCCACCCTTCCTGTTTCTCGTAAAAGACGCTCTCCCAAAACGTACGTTGATGATTGATGACCGCGTGAAACAGCACTAACGGCCAAATGCTGCCGCTCCGGATTCGAATCCAGCCCATAACGGCGGACAAAGGCAGCAGCGTCAACGTAAACAGGGCCATGTTGATTCCGACGTCGCCCGCATCGTTATACCCCGCGGCATAGAAGGGATAATGGTAGAACGCCCAGATCGCACCGGTAACAAAAACGGCCCCTCGCTCCCCGAAGATATCCGTTAGCCGCGGCTGCAAATATCCCCGCCATCCAACCTCTTCGGTCAAAGCGAATACTAGCGGCATGAGCAGGAACAACGGCGCGCTCGTCGCACGCAAAATCATCATAAAACGGTCCCCTTGCGTGACGCCTTCCGGCAACGAAGCGAGGGCGGGCAAATCCGCCAAGCCAAGCAGCCATGCCGTCAAAAAGCTGAACATAACGGGGATGCCGGCCAATAGAGCAAAAAGATGCCAGCGAATTCCCCCCAATTTCTTCAAGCCTAACGGCTGCGGCTTTTCTTCCCGCATGCGGAATAGCAGTCGCACCAATATGACTCCCAGCAGCGGCGTAGCCTGGCCGATCGCCTGAATCAACTCGATGCCGGAGAAAATGCACACTGTCGTCGCAATATATACAAAAGCGATAAAGACATACAAATCGCTGTACGATTTTTTGAACATATCCAACTTCCCCCGATTCCGAAACGGATTGTCTTCCTTCATCATAGCCGCCGTTCGCCAATTCATGTATCGATTTCCCTTACATTCGAACATTCGAAGCTTACATTATTGAAAGACGGCCTTTGTCTCCCCGTTGACTTTACGCCTTCCATAATGTTACAATCACGTTAACTGACCGACGGTCGGTCTATAGAGTGGGAGGAATACGAATGAGAATTACGAAAAAACCTGACGAACGAAGAAACGAAATATTGGACGCGGCCGAGTCGCTTTTTACCGCAAAAGGATATTCCGCCACGACCATTCAAGATATTTTGCAAAAGGTGGGAATTGCCAAAGGGACGTTCTATTACTATTTCCAATCCAAGGAGGAAGTGATGGATGCCATCGTCATGCGTTTCATCGACATGGGGGTCCACGCAGCCAAATCGATCGCCTCCGATCCCGAATGGAATGCGCCCGAGAAACTGTTCCGGATTCTAATGGCGCAGAAACCGGATACCGGACGGAAGGAACCGATGATCGAGCAATTGCACCGGATTAATAATGCGGAAATGCACCAGAAAAGCTTGGTGGAAACGATTCTTCAACTGACTCCGGTATTGACGGAGGTGATCGAGCAAGGCGTCGCGGAAGGCGCGTTTCAGACTCCTTATCCGAAAGAGACAGTGGAATTTTTGCTCGTATCTTCCCAGTTTTTATTTGATGAAGGAATTTTCAAGTGGGAGCCTCATGAGTTGATGCAAAAAGCAACGGCCTTTGCGTATCTGGTTGAAACGACATTGGGGGCAAAGAAAGGCAGCTTTCTTTATTTGCTTGACATGCTGGCGCAAGGTCCGAAGAATCCTACGGAAAGCGGGTAATCGGAATGGATCCTATGATTGTGGTCAAGGATTTTGTGAAACGGTACGGCGATTTCACGGCGGTCGACCGGGTTTCCTTCGAAGTGGAGCGCGGGAGCGTCTTTGCTTTTCTGGGACCGAACGGCGCGGGCAAAAGCACTACTATCAACGCCTTATGCACGATGATCGACAAAACTTCCGGCACATTGCTGATCGACGGCAAAGATGTCGGCCGGGAGCAAGACGCGGTCCGAAGCGTCATCGGCGTTGTGTTTCAAGACTCCACCCTGGACAACAAAATGACGGTGGAAGAAAATTTGAACATGCATGGCCATTTTTACGGCATACCCAAATCGATCATGCGCGAACGGATTCATTCCGTCCTGCGAATCGTCGACTTGACGGAACGGAAGAAAGCGATGGTCGGCAACTTGTCGGGGGGCATGAAGAGACGGGTCGAAATTGCCAGAAGCTTGCTGCATTCGCCAAAAGTATTGTTTCTGGACGAACCTACGACGGGGCTCGATCCCCAGACGAGAGCGAATATTTGGGAGTATATTCTCAAGCTGCAGCAGAAAAACAATGTCACGATTTTTCTCACGACTCACTACATGGATGAAGCCGAAATTTGCGATAAGGTCGCGGTGATGGATCATGGCCGAATCATTGCGTTTGACGAGCCGCAAGTTTTAAAAAAGCGATACACCAAAGATAAAGCGCATATCGTCACCGGAGATGAGCAAGCCTTAGAAGCCTTGCTGCGGGACTACCGGTTCGCCTTCCATCGCAATTCCGCCGCTTATGAAGTCGAGTTGAGCGATTTGTCGGGTTTCATGGACATCATCGAACGGCATCGGCCGGCGCTTCAAGACTTGGAGATTCGCAAAGGAACCTTAAACGATGTGTTCCTGGAATTGACGGGCAAGGATATAAGGGGGTAGGAACATGCGAGTTATTGCGGCATTATGGTTGAGAAACGTGAAGCTGTTTGTCAGAAATCGGGTACAGCTTGTGTTGATTTTGATCATGCCTTTTTTCTATTTATATTTGTTGAGCAATATCTTTCAAAGCACCGCGATTGACAACCCCGTTCCTTATGTGTTGGCCGGCATTGTCATCATCGTCGTGTTTCAGACGTCGCTCAATATCGCCTCTTCAACGATTGAGGATATCGTTTCCGGTTATATGAAAGAAGTGTTGGTCAGCCCTGTCAAGAGAATCCAGATCGCGGTCGGCCAGATGCTGTCCTCGACAACGATCGCCACATTCCAAGGGATTATGATTTTGATCGCAGGTTATTTTATCGGCTTGAAATATTCGTCCGTCCTTACCCCATTGGCCGCCGTCGGCTTCATGATCGTCGCGGGGCTTGTCTTTTCGGCATTCGGATTGTTTCTCGCAGCATCCGTGAAACAATCGCAAACGTTCCAGATCGTGTCGATGGCCGTGACGACGCCGATTACGTTTCTATGCGGCGTGTATGTCCCCTTAAGCCTGCTGCCTCAAGGCCTGCAAATTCTCGCCCTATTGAATCCGATGACCTATGCGGCGGCCTTTTTCAGAGCGCTTAGTTTGGAAAAGATGTCATTGCCCGCAGACGACTTAATCGCGGAACAGTTGGCGTTCCAGATCGAACGTTTCGTCATTACGCCGCAGGTAAGCGCCGTCATCGTATTGACATTCGGCATATTATTCGTGCTGCTCTCGACGATTGCCTTCTCCAGGGCGGACTTCACCAGCATCAACCGCACCAAAGGGAGCAAAGATATTTTCCAGCAGTAGGAAGGAGCCAAGATCGCCGCATGCTAATCAACCTATTGAGAAAAGACACGCTCAGACAAAAAGGCGTCATTTTCGCCTTGCTTGTCTTTATTTCGTTATCCGCTTGTCTCGTTGCGAGCGGCTCGATCATGATTGCGGAATTATCCCGTTCGTTGAACGCGTTGTTCGCGAAGGCCGACGCCCCGCATTTTGTCCAGATGCATGCCGGAACCATCGATGAGGCCGATTTCGACGATTTCGCCTCCGGCAACCCCCTTGTAAAAAAGAAACAGATCGCGGAGATGCTCCTCGTCGACGGATCGAATATAACGATCGGCAGCGGCGCCGCGACGGAAAAAACGAGCGTTATGGACCATTACTTTGTCAAACAAAATCGTTCCTTCGATCTTTTGCTCAATCTGGACAACGAACCCGTACGGGTTTCGCCGGGAAGCATTGCGGTTCCGGTCTACTACATGCAGCGGAAAAACTTGAATGTCGGCGATAAAGTCGCCCTCGCGGGCGCTTCGTTTCGCATGGATCTCACCGTTTCCGACTTCGTCCGGGACGTTCAGATGAACCCTTCGATCGTTCATTCCAAACGCTTTGTCGTCCATGAAGCCGACCTGGATACGCTCGCAAAGAATCTGGGCGAAACGGAATACTTGATTGAGTTCCAGCTTACGAATCCAGGCAAATTAAGCGAATTCAGGCAGGCGTACGAATCGTCCGGCTTACCCGGAAAGGGGCCGAATGTCGATGATCGATTGTTCAAAATGCTGCATGCGATTACCGACGGTATGGTCGCTGCCGTAATCATATTGGTCAGCTTGCTGCTGAATATCATCGCGCTTCTCTGTATCCGGTTTACGATTCTCGCGGTCGTTGAAGAAGATTATCGGGAAATCGGGGTCATGAAAGCGATCGGAATCGGGCAACGCGACATCAAGAAGATGTATCTGCTGAAATATGTCGCGCTCGCCGCTTTCGGTTGTGCGATCGGCTATGCGGCATCCTTGTTTCTCAAGCCGTTATTTACATCCAATATGATGCTGTACCTCGGCACGGCTCCGGGCAGCTTTCTCCCGCAACTCATTCCATTCGTTGCCGCGGCCGTGATCTTCTTCATTATCGTATCGTTCTGCAGATTTATCTTGAGGAAGTTCGATCGCATCTCGGCCGTCGAAGCGTTGCGGTCGGGAAACGTCGGCGAGAGCCGGATTCATGCCGCATTCCTGCCTTTGCATCGAACGAAACGGGTGCATGTCCCTCTTTTTCTCGGGATAAGGGATGTTCTTCAGCGCTTCAAAATGTACCGACTATTGCTCTTTATTTTTTGCATATGTTCCTTTATGGCGATCGTTCCGCTCCATTTCCTGAATACGGTTCAATCCCCCGATTTTATCAAGTATATGGGAATCGAACGAAGCGATCTGCGAATCGATATGCAGCAAGCGGACATTGGAGCGTTTCACAGCATTGTCGACTATATAAAGAACGATCCGGATATCGAGCGTTTCTCGCCGAAAGTCACCAGCCGGTTCGAGGTCGTCCGCGAGGACGGCATCCGGGAAAATATGACGGTGGAAACCGGAGATTTCTCGATGTTCCCGCTGGAATATGTGCAAGGGGGCCCTCCCCTCCGCGACGAAGAAATCGCGCTCTCCTACCTGAACGGCAAGGAATTGGGGAAACAGGTGGGCGATCGCCTCCGGCTCGTTGTTCATGGGCAAGAGAAGGAAGCGGTCGTGAGCGGGATTTATCAGGATGTGACGCACGGCGGACGAACGGCCAAAGCGATATGGCCTTTCCGGCCCGAAACGGCGCTTCGGTATGAAGTCAGCTTGGATGTGAAACCGCATATCGATGTCGGCGCTAAAACGGACGAATACGCCAAAGCCTTCTACCCGGCCAGAGTAACGGATTTGAAGGGATATTTAACGCAAACTTTCGGCGGTACGATACGACAGCTCAAACTGTTTACGATGATCGCTTTTGCGGTCGCCCTGTTCGTCGCCATTCTCATAACCTCCTTGTTTCTCAGGATGGTATTGGCCAAGGACGAGACGCAAATCGCGATTATGCGAAGCATCGGCTTTTCGTTCAACCATATTCGAACGCAGTATTTGGCCAGGACGCTGCTGCCGCTCGGGATCGGGATCATTCTCGGAACCGTCGTCGCCAATACGCTCGGGGAACGAATGGCCGGCGCACTCATGTCGTTCATGGGCGCCGCCCGAATCGAGTTTGCTATCGATCCGGTTCAAGCTTATCTTGTTTGCCCGCTCATTTTCACGCTGGTTGTGGCCATTGCCGCGTTATTGAGCCTATTATCGATCGAAAAAACCAGCATCGCGAGAATCATTGCAAATTAGGAGAGGGATTGTATGGGGATTGTATTGGAAGCGAGAGCGTTGCATAAAACGTATGCCGTCGGCAAGCAGAACAAACAGCATATCCTGAAAAACGTGAACTTGCAGATGAAGAAAGGAGAGTTTGTCGCGGTCATGGGGCCGTCCGGGTCCGGAAAGTCGACGCTGCTGTACAACGTCGGCGGCATGGATCGAATGACCTCGGGAAGCGTTGCGTTGAACGGGCAAGAAATTACCGGGCTGTCCGAACGGGAGTTGTCCGAACTTCGTTTGCATTCCATGGGATTTATTTTTCAACATCATTATCTATTAAAAAACTTAACTCTTCTCGACAATATCATTCTGTCCGCGTATATGGCGAAAAAAGGCAGCCGACGCCAAATCAACCAACGAGCGATGGAGCTCATGCGCAAGACCGGCATTGCCGAGCTGGCCGATCGCGATATCACGCAAGCTTCCGGCGGTCAGCTGCAGCGGGCGGCCATCTGTCGGGCGCTGATCAATCATCCTGATATCGTCTTCGGCGACGAGCCTACGGGCGCGCTCAATTCCAAAGCCGCCGGCGAAGTCATGGACATATTGGCCGATTTGAACCGAACCGGAACGGCGATTCTATTGGTGACTCATGACGTCAAAGTCGCAGCCAGAACGGAACGGGTTCTTTATATGCTGGACGGAAGCCTTGTCGGCGAACTGCCGCTGGGGAAATGCGGCGCAGGAAACCGCGATTTGAAGACGCGGGAAGAGAAGCTGTCGCGCTGGTTGATGAAGATGGACGAGTAGAGCCGTATACCACACGTATGTGAATCATAACGCTGGTGCAAAAAATGGGAACCGCAAGCGAGAGGCTAATCTCGTTTGCGGTCCTATTTCGTTCCATCAAACCGGCTGCATCGCCTGCATAAACTTTCCCATCCGCTCCAGCGCCTTCTCCAAATCGACAAGCGAGGTCGCATAGGAACAGCGAATAAAGCCCTCTCCGCCCGATCCGAATACATGTCCCGGCACGACCGCCACCTTCGCTTCCTTAAGCAGCCCAAGAGCGAACTGCTCGGATGACATGCCGGTAGAAGCAATGGAGGGAAAGGCATAGAAAGCCCCTTCAGGCTCATGGCAAGCCAGCCCGATTGCATTCAAGCCGGCTACAAACAGCTTGCGGCGTTCATTGTAGCTCGCCATCATCTCATCTTTGGCAGCCAAGCCATGACGCAACGATTCCAGCGCGGCGATCTGTGCAATGGTAGGGGCGCACATGATCGTGTACTGGTGGATTTTCAGCATGCCGGCGATCAACTCGCGCGGGCCGCAAGCATAGCCTACCCGCCAGCCTGTCATCGCAAACGCTTTGGAAAAGCCGCTTATAACGATCGTACGCTCCTTCATGCCTGGCAAGGAGGCGATGCTGACATGCTTCCTCCCATAAGTCAGTTCGGCATAAACTTCATCCGAAATGACAACCAAATTATGTTTGATAATGACGTCGACAATCGACAGCCAATCCTGCTCTGTCATCACTGTTCCGGTCGGATTACACGGATAATTGATCATCAAAGCCTTCGAATAGGGAGTAATCGCCGCTTCCAGCGCTTGCGGAGTCAGCTTGAACCGGTCCGCTGCCGTTGCCGCCACTTCCACGATTTTACCGCCATGCAGATGGGCAATCGGTTCATAGGCAATATAGCTCGGCGCCGGAATCAGCACCTCATCGCCCGGATCGATCACCGACCGCAGCGCCAGGTCGACGGCTTCGCTGCTCCCCACCGTCACGATAATTTCCTGCTCAGGATCGTAGGAAAGCGCGAAGCTGCCGGCATAATAAGCCGAAAGCTCCTCCCGCAGCTCCATCAGGCCGGCATTTGAAGTATATTTCGTGCGCCCTTCGCGCAATGCCTGAATGCAAGCTTCGCGCACCATTTCCGGGGTAACGAAATCCGGCTCTCCGACTCCAAGGGCGATTGTATCTCCGCCTGCCGCATTCAGATCGAAAAACGCGCGAATGCCCGATGGCCGAATATCCTGTACACGCGAGGATAAAAACCGCCCTGAACCCTCTTCGTTACGCATATTGCACCATCCCCCATTCCTGTGTCCGCTCATGGAGCGAGGCGGCGATAATGCGGTCCAGCAGTTGTGCAAAGGTCATACCCGCTGCGGCTGCGCTCTTCGGAAGCAGGCTGCCTGCGGTCATTCCCGGCAAGGTGTTTACTTCCAGCACGTAAGGAACATCCTGATACAAAATCATATCGACCCTTGCGTAGACCTTGCACTGCAACAACCGGAAGCTGACAAGCGCTGTCTCGCGCACGCGCCGCTCTATAACGGGAGGAAGCTGGATTACCTTCTCCTCGGCGCCGTCGATTTCATATTTCGCTTTGTAGTCGAACCACTCCGAATGCGCGGGGCGAATGCCGATCATCGGCAATACCTCGCCATCCACAATCGAGCAGGTCAGCTCCGTACCTTTCATATAGGGCTCAATCAAGATCGCCTGATCCAAACTGCAAGCCTCCCGAACAGCCGGCAGCAGTTCCATCTCATGATGCACAAGCCGGATGCCGATGCTGGATCCCCCCGCATTCGGCTTCACAATAACCGGGTAACCCAGTTGCTCCACCGCCTGCGGATCATAATCGTCCATCCCCTGCCAGCAAAGTCCTGCAGGCGTATGCACGCCCGCTGCCCTCAGCAACATCTTGGATAGCTGCTTATTCATGCATAAGCTGCTTGCAAGAACACCGCTTCCTGTATACGGAATGCCCAGCGTCTCCAGCGCTCCCTGCACCGTACCGTCCTCGCCATATCGTCCATGCAGCGCCAATAGCGCAAGATCGATGCCTGCCTGTTGAACTTGCGCGATGAGATCCGCTCGCCGATCGATCACAATCGGAATCGCCTCATAACGGCTGCGATCCAAATGATTGATCATCTCTTGGCCTGTCTTCAGCGAAACCTCGCGCTCGGAGGAAATACCGCCCATAATCACGCCAACTTTCATCACGACACCTCTTCTTCTTTAAAAATCGTTACACGCTTACGGATTGTTCTTCCGACTGCTGTTATGCCTTAAGTAAATGACGCGCCTGTTCGCCGATGATTCGAATGCCCCGCTCGATATTTTCATCCGATACTCGTGAAAAACCAAGCCGCAAAGTATTCGTCCCTTCGCCTTCTTGAATAAAAAACTTGTCTCCCGGCGTAAAAATAACGCCCTGTTCTACGCAAGCTTCCAGCAGTTGGCGTGTACTTACGCCTGACGGGAAGGTAAGGAACAAATGCAAGCCCCCGTCGCCGGACAGCTTCGCCTCAGAGAGATACGTTTCGCAGCATGCCTTCGTAAGCTCATATTTGCGTTTATATTCCATGCGGGCTTTTTTTACATATTTATCGAAATTCCCATTGAGCAAATATTGATATAATATCGATTGATCGATTGTTGACGTATGAATGGTGCGAGCACGCTTAATGCTTTCCAGAGAGTCGATCAACGCCCGGTCTCCAAGCACCCAGCCCACTCGCAAGCCAGGAAACAGCACCTTGGAGAGGCTGCCGATATAGATGACTCCGTTCCCTCGCCCTGCTGTCGCGATTAACGGCGCAACATGCGCTCCCGAGTAGCGCAGTTCCTCGTTGAATCCGTCCTCGATCACCGGAATCCGATAGCGCGTCATTAATTTCATAACGGCGCTGCGCTTCGCCGGCGACATGACGATGCCCGTAGGATTGTGATAGGAAGGGGTCAAATAGGCCAGATCGAAGCTGTTTGTCTGTTTCCGCAATACCGCCTCAAGATGCTCTACATCAATACCGTCAGGCTCCATCGGAATGCCGGTAACCGCGAATCCTTGCAGCTTCAAATTTTTGATCGCCGTATGGTGGGTCGGATTTTCACAAATTGCCGCTCCGCGGCGCGCAGAAGGGCGCAGCGCCGACAGCACAATGTCAAAGCCTTCCGTAAACCCGCTTGTAATCAGCATATCCTTGCCGCTTATATCGACGCCCTTATTCTCCATGTAACGCATCAAGTAATCGATCAGCGGCTTGTAGCCTTTGGCGTAGCCGTAGTTAAGCAGCACCTGCCCTTCGATAGCCATCCGATCCATAAAGGCTCGCCTTACAGCCCCCAGATCAAACAGTCGCTCATCCGGAGCGATGCTTGTGAACGAGATCGTTCCTTTTGGGGCGCGAATGCCCTGCTTCATCATATCCAACTCTACGGCCGATACGGCATACTCGTTCATTCTCGCCTTCCAGTCGATCTGCCAGGCGGCGGAGCCGTTAGCTCCTCCGTTATCTGTTGCCAAATGGCCCGCCATCGCGGCCACATAGCTGCCTTTGCCGGGAATCGCATACGCGAATCCGTCATCCTCCAACCCTTCATAGGCGGCAATGACCGTATTGCGGCTCACCTTAAGCAAACCGCTCATTTCTCGTGTAGAGGGCAGCTTCTGATCCGCCTGAAGCGCCCCTTTTATAATTAAACGTTTGACGTATTCTTTCACTTGTATCGCAACCGGACGGTCGCCGCCGAGCTTAAAATCCTGGAACATTCTTCATCGCCCCCATTTATAATGATGGCATAGGAAATGAGAGAAAAAAAGAACCACCGTACTGGATTTTTCATCCTTTGGCGGTTCTTCCGCATAAAAAACCACAAGCGATAGTTAGCCGCCTGTGGTTTCATTCTATTACTTTGATAAACTAATTGCAGACCTGATTGCTCGGGCTAAATCCCCCGCATGGAGTTTTTTTCCGATGCTTATGGCCTCTTCCTCTAAATGAACAAATCCCTTCTTGCCAGAGTTGATAGTTGGGACAATATTGTAGCCTTCATCAATACCCCATTCAATACTAACATATCTCATTTGTTTGACTGCTTTTAAATATCCCTTAATTTTAAAGATTTTTTCTATTGCTGTAGGTTTTTAATGCAACTCGAGATCGATTACTGCCCCACCCCACTTTTTAGATACACCTCTTGGAAGTATAAATAAATCATCATTAGTTGTTACATAAATGCTTACTGATTTAAAATCTATATTCATATGTCCTCCGGTAGTATTTACTGAACAATTTTCACAACAATTGTGAGGTATTTCCCGTCTGCCTGAGTATTCTCCGTTCTCTTTGAGATATTGTAGAAGATCATCTACGCCCATCCTTTGATTTGTTGGCGTCGATACTTTTTTTGTTTTATTTCAACTTATTTGAGATTAAAGATAAATAAAGGGCAACATCCCTTATTTTTTCGTCTGTTTCTGCTTCGATTAACTCTCGTTCTTTTGTATAAGAGTAAAGCGTATCTCCTACCATTAAATGGTCTGATAGATTTAACAAGCCAATCGCCTTTTTATCAAACCTTTTCGCTACTGCCAATGTTGTTGCTGTTTCCATATCCACTCCCAAATGGCCGTTCAAACCCCATTCGCTAATCAATTCTTGTGTTTCAAGCAGTATTGCACTTGTAGAAAGAACACTTCCTACCGCATATGAGTATCCCTTTTTTTCGCAATAATCTATGGTTGCATTTAGTAATTGTTCGTCTGATTTCACTGTCTTACGATTTGGAAGATACCAGTGTGATGCTCCATCTTTCATTTCCGCTTCTGAAACAATAAGAATATCGCCATATGTAACATCAAAAGACAAACCTCCAAAATATCCGGTTTGGATAAATTGATTGGTGCCCGCCGAAGCAAATTGATGTGTAATCATAGCTGCAATAGGGCTGCCATATACATTCGCAAAACCAATATTCTTTCCTTCGTATTTCCCGATTACAGTGTTCCATTTTGGCAGCCACAATTCTTCTTTCAGGGTATCTTTCCATAGGTTTAGATTTTCTTCGTGGTTCCACTCGCCATGAATGATACACGATAATGGAATTTGATTTTCTTCTACACCAAAAACATCCAACCAATCTTTCTTTGTAAAATCACCATAAAGTTTCAACTTGCCCACTCCCTTCGCCAATACAACTTATAAAAAATATATTAATTTACTATATTGTAGTAATTATTTAAGAAATAGGTTATATCTTGATGTCAAAACCCTTCACTAATAATGTCGAGTAATGCCGAGTCGTTGGATCGGGTTAGTTTCTTTCCATCGGCAGACTTGTAAGGTAAGCAAAATTCGCCGTACGCGAATCAAATCGCGGCACGGCATAAAAAAGAACCGCAAGCAAGAAATCTGTCTCGTCTGCGGTCCTCCATCTCGTATAATTATTCCTCTATCACCTTTCCATTTAAGGCTTTATATGTTATAAACCTATCTTTCCGAAAGAAAATTCTGCCCGAAACGAGAACTCCCGGATTCAGTTGGCTAAGTTCAAGCACTTGTCCATTCTTCAGATTGGAGATATGAAGTTCCTTCAATTTGGGGAAATGGCGTTTCAGTTCTGTTGTATCGACTTGAACCTTGGAATGAATCAGCGAAAGACTTTCCAATTGCTTGAATGTTCCCATTTCGGTCAGACCAATTTCGTTAGGAATACTATTTACGATTAATGTTTCAAGTCCTTGAAATGTTTGAACAGTACGCAAATCGAGTTTTTTACAATCATCAATCAATAATCTAATTATTTTACTATTGTCTCCTGTGAACCGTTCTAGGCTGCGGCAACCTAACACCCACAACCATTTTAGACTTCTGACATCCGCAGTGTTCCCCAGTTCTATGAATTTGCCTTGTTTAAGTCTAAGCGATTCCAGAGGAACCCGACTCCACTTCGAAAATTCCAGATCGCTGCTGCGAAACAGTTCAAGTTCGTTCAACGTTAAGCATTCGCCAACAGCGTCTAAATCTTCCGGCTGAGCAACTTGAAGAGACATTTGCTTGATGGGGGCCCGTGATATTTGAGCAATCTTCCGACGACGATTTTTCGATTCCGTACTGATCTTAATAGACTCGCCACGTTGAAACCATTCCAGTCCGTCCAGCGAATCGATCCGATATCCGTATACAGCGATGTAACGTAAATTAGGAAACGCTCTAACGACCTGGAGATCTTTTAATTGAGAATTGAAGCTTATGCTAAGTTTTTCTATTTTTCCTCTTCCTTCAAGCTTGCTCATAAAATCCACAAGCTCAGACGAATCGACTTCCATCCCCACACTATTCATGAATGCAATGGAGTCATAATCCGACTCTATTCGTCGCAAATCACGAAAATTAGGTTCTTCTAAGATTAGTTCCAGTCCCATACGATATCTTGATTCCTCCGGATTCGTTGTTTATTGAATACCATTCAATCTATATTTCGAGTTTGGCCGTAGGTAATTCTGGATTAAGCAATCCCGGCACGAAGTTCCCCCAAAAATCGAGTCTTCCCCATAGAGCTTCTGCCTCTTTTTTCCAAAAATTGAATTCATCTTTCTCTATATATACTTTCTGCCCCTCATTTGGACCTGATTGATAAGTTTTCCAATATTTCATACTAGAAAACCAGCCGTTTTTTCCATAACCTATTGTAAATATACCGTCTAGATCCTGCAAAATATAAGGTGCCCACTCATATTGGGATTCCTTTAAGTCTCGGTACAAGATAAACGCATCCAATAAAGCGAAACCGGCAAAACTATTCACTCGAAGACCACCTTTTAAAGACAGTTTGGGGGAATTCACGTCAATTTCGACATTGTGTCTTTTAGTCCAATTTATCCTCTTTGCTTCTATCGCCGCATTCCTTTTATTTAGAAGTTTATCTTTACCACCAAATTTATCAATAATTAATTGTTCGGCTGCACGAAGAGCTTCATTAATTGCACTTCTTAGTGTTCCTTTCCCAGATCCCGCTACATCCAACTCAGCCTTCACTTCGTATGTCGTCACTATAGTAGATTTAGCTGTAATAAATTCGTTCCATTTGTGTTTTCCCATACGTTCGAGGAGTTCCTGTGCAGTGGATCCCACATATCTTTCAAATTTCCCCTTATAAGTTCCTTCAACTACATAAACATGTCCAATCGGCACAGGGGCAAATCCGTCAGGATCAATCCATAAGAGCGGATTGTTCCAAACATACCCATAAAAGGTTATGACTCTGCGGAACCCATATGCTTCCCTCATACGCATCCTCGCTCACAAACCGCCCGATCTCCGCCTTATAATACCGCGCTTGCGCAAAATAGAGACCATTGCCCTCGTACGGATACCCCGTATAGGCAAAGTTCACGGCGCGGTCGCGCTGGGGCGGGTTTTGCAGAACGCCGAACTCGTCATAGCGGTAGGTCTCGGTCAGGTTGCCTTGGCTGTCCTGCAAGCCGACGATGCTGCCCAGATGGTCGTAGGAATACGTCTCGCTTTCGCCGTCCGGGAGCAGGGCATGCAGCCGATTGATCCCGTAGCTGTAGCTGGCTTGCAGCGATTCCCCTTCGTACACCGCCAGCAGGTCGTTATAGGCCGAGGTCAGGTCGGTGACAAAGTCCTGGGTCTTATCGGCCGTTTTGCTTTGGATGCGTACGCCTTGGGCGTTGTAGCGGTAGTCGTACGTTTTTCCGTCCTTTACCGCTTGCACGAGCCGGTTCGTTTCGTCGAAGGAATAACGCTCCAGCAGTTGGCCCGTGCTATCCTTCACGCCGGTTAGGTTGCCGCGCAAGTCGTACTCATATTTCTTCTGCACGCCGGCCGCTTTTTCCTCTAGCAGTTGGTTTGCACCGTTGTAAGTGTACGCGATTGAGCCGTTACCGTCCGTTTTCCCAATCCGGTTGCCGAAGCCGTCGTACCGGTACGTGCGGGCTTGTCCGTTATCGATTGCTTGAATCAATTGGTTCAATTCGTCGTAGGTGTACGATTTCTCGCGCCGCTCGCCGCCGATCGTTTCGATCCAGTTCAAGATGTTGCCTGCGGCGTCATAGCGGTATTCATGCCGGTTGATCGCTTCGCCCGCCTGGTTTTGTTCGCTCAGTTGCTGCAGTTGGCCGCGCGGAGTGTAGGCATAACGGGTGATGCTGCCGCCCGCCGCCGTTTTCTCCGTTACTTGTCCGATCGCGTTGTACGCATAGGTCGTGGTGCCCGCTTGATCCTTGACGGCGATTAACCGGTTTAAAGCGTCGTATTGATACGTCGTTTCCCGACCGTCCGGCGTCGTTAGGCTCGCTTTCTGGCCGGTTGGCGTCCAAGTATAGTGTACGCTGCGGCCTTTCGGGTCGGTGACGCCGGAGATTTGCCCCAGCGTGTCGCGTTCGATCTGCGTGACCCCGTTCCAATCTTCCATGCGGATCAGTTCGCCGCGCTTATTGTAAGCGAAGCTCGCTTGCTTCCGATCGCTATAGGCGATCTGCGTGACACGATCGTTAGCGTCATAGGTTTGCCGCGTCGTGACGCCCGCGGGATCGACCGTTTCCGTCAGGTTGCTGTTGGCATCATAGCGATAATGCGTTTGCAGGCCCAACGGATTCGTTTCTGCGATACGGCGCCCTAATTGATCATAGGCGTATTGGGTGACTTGTTCTTCGCCGCCCTGGCCCATCCGGATTTGCTTGATCAGATTGCCGACCGCATCGTATTGGTAAAGCGTCCGATAGCCGAGCGCATCTTGCACTTCCGTCAGTTGGCCGAGCGCATCGTAAGCATAGGCTGTCGTGCGGCCCAACGGATCGGTGATGCCGGCGATTTGGCCGTGTGGCGTATACGAATAGCGGGTCGTATTGCCGCCCGGGTCGGTCACGCTCAGCCGCTGCCCGAGCGCATCGTACGTATAGGCCGTCGTTTGGCCAAGCGCGTTGGTCTCTGCGGTCAAGCGGCCGCTGGCATCGTACGTATAGACCGTCTGCTGGCCGAGCGCGTCGCGGATCGCAGTCAGGTTGCCGGTTGCGTCGTACTCATATTGAGTCGTGTTGCCGTTCGGGTCGGTCAGGCCGGCTAACAGACCGGTCGGCGTATAGCTGTACTTGATGGTATGACCGAGCGCATCGGTTTCGCCGATCAGTTGCCCCGCGCCGTCATAGGCGTAACGGGTCATTCCGCCTTCGGCGTCCACGCTCTCGATCAACTGGCCTGCGGCATCGTAACGCAGGATGCGAACCGCGCCGTCCGGTTGGATCGTTTCGACCAATTGGTTTAACAGATCGTAGCGATATTCCGTCACGCCGCCGCGGGCGTCCGTTTCGCGAATCCGGTTGCCGTTTGCGTCATATTGGTAGCGGATCGTCTGCCCCTCGGCATCGGTGACGGCGGCAACGCGATTCCACAGATCGTATTCATAGCTCGTTTGGCCGCCGTCCGCCGCGATCATATGCTGCAGTCGCCCTTGGTCATCGTAGCTGTAACTTGTGACATGACCGAGCGGATCGACAAGTTCGCTGACCAATCCCTGTTCGTTATAGCGGTACACGGTTATGCCGCCGGCTTCGTCGATGAGATCGGTCAGTTGCCCGAACCCGTTATAGCGAAGCTGCCGCGTTTGGCCCAAGGGGTCGATGGTTTGCTCGATGCGGCCGCCGGCGTCGTACGCGAAACGATACGCCGACCCTTGCGGATCGATCTGTTCCACCAAACGGTTCAAGTCGTCATAACGCTGTTCGTAGATGTTGCCCTTGCCGTCTATGATGCGGACCGCGTTGCCGCGGTCGTCGTACTCCGCCTTCACTTGCGTGCCGTCGGCCAAAGCAATCTCCGTCCGCAGTCCTTTGTCGTTATAGGCGTAGCGCGTCGTCCGGCCTGCGCCGTCGGTCGCCGCCAGCAGGTTGCCGCGATCGTCGTACACATAGGTCGACGTCCGCCCGAGCGCATCCGTCAGCGAAGTGAGCCGGTTTTGTTCGTTATACGTATAAGCGGTCGTATTGCCGAGCGCATCGGTGAACTGCAGCAGGTTGCCGCGGTCGTCATACACATAGTGCGTCTTGCCGCCGCGCGCATCGCCGCTCTCCACAAATGTCTTCTTGGAATGGTAATCCGGAATCGTCAATTCGGGCTCGGCAGCCGGCGGCTCCACTTCGAGGGCGGCCGCGATCGGCATGCTGCCCCATACCCACTCGCCGCGTACAAAGACAGCGATCCGGTTCCAATCGTCAAAGTCGGTATCGTCCGGGTTGAACGAATAATCGTTGGATTGGGCAAAGTCGGCCCAACGCTCTTTGGAAATGCGGGTATGCATTTCGACGTATTGTCCCGGCTGCAATACGCCGGAACCGGGTTCGAAGCTCATTTCCAGCACGGTGTCGACGCTGACGCCCGGCGCTTGCAGCGGAATGAACCGCCCGCGAAAACGCTGCTTGCCGTCGATATGAATGCTGCCGATGCTGGCCCAATCGCCCCAGAAGAGCAGTTTGTCCTTGCTGTCGGCGGTAAAGAAGTAACGGATGCGAATGTCGGACAAAGCGATCGGCCGGTCGGACACGTTGTGGAGCCGGTACCATGGATACAGCGTGTTGTACGGATCGCTGCGGTCGAAGTTGAACATTTCGGCGCGCAGGATCGGGATGCCGTTATCCGGGGCCCAAATGGCTTCGTCCAGTTGCGGATCGGGCTCAGCGGGTTCGCCGGGCTCGCCTCCGTTGCCGGGTTCGCCAGGTCCCCCAGGTTCGCCGCCGCAATCGCTCCGCTCCTGCCAGACGCCCCATTCGCTATCGCGTCCGGGTTCTTCGCCGAGCGTCCACCACTTCGCTTGCCATAAGCGGCCGCGATAGGTAACCAGATCGCCGTTATTATAGACTTTCTGCGCATCCCAAGCCGGGGCGCCGCACGGTCCGGGCGTCGGTTCGGGCGCTTCTCCGCCGCAAGCGCCGCCGTCTTTCCAAGCGCCGATGATGCCGGGCTCTTCGCCCTGCGTCCACCATTGCGCCTGCCATGTGCGACCGTTATGAGTCACAAGGTCGCCGCTCACATACACTTTCTGCTTGTCCCAAGCGGCGGCGCCGCACGGATTGGGCTGCGTTTCAGGAGCGGATCCCTCGTTGTTGCTGCCTTCGTTGCTCTTATCGTCCTTATTGCTGTCGTCCTGATTGTTTCCGCTCTCGCCGCTGCCATCGTCTTCGCTGCCGATCCCGCACGCACCTCGGTCTTCCCAAGGCCCCCACTCGCCGGCGGTACCGGGTTCTTCGCCTTGCGTCCACCATTTCGCCTGCCACATGCGGCCGTTATGGCTAACAAGGTCGCCGCTCACATAGGCTTTCTCCTTGTCCCAAGCCGCAGCAGCGCATGCGGACGCCGCCGCGGCGCTTAATGCCCGGACTTGGCCCGAAGCGTAGACCGCATCGGTAGCAGACTCGTTCGTCCACTCTTCGTCAGACGACACGGTAAATTCATTGGCGCGGGTGCGCACGTCATCGTAACGGAACGTCCGCTCGCCGGCCGCATCGACGATTTTCGTCAAGCGCAAGTCGGCATCGTAGAAATAGCGCGTTTCAAGGCCCGCACCTTCCTTCATCGTCACGATTCGCGCCGCTTCGTCGTACGCATACGCACGGCTGCTGCCGTCGGCAAACCGGATCTGCGTCAGCCGCCCTTGGCCGTCATACTCCATATGCCGCATGACCGTCCCGTCGGAACGGATCACGTCCGTCAGCCGCCTTGCATCGTCATAACGGTAATCGTAACGGGTGCCGTCCACGTCGGTAAAGCTTGCGGTCTCCCGGCCTTCGTTCACGTAAGCGACGCTGCGCCCCGTCTGATCGCCGATCCGTACGAGCCAGCCTTCGTCGTTATAATGGAACTGCAGTTTGTTGCCTTCCCGCTCGACGCTCTCCAGCCGGGTACCGTCATAGGTAAGCCGCAGCTCGACGCCGCCGGCCGTCACATGCCGTACCGGCAACCCTTCCTGGCTAAACAACAATTTCGCTTGTTCCGGGGTAGTCAATTCGAAGCCGCCGCCATCCAGCCGCGTCAAGCGGTTGTAAATGCCGTCCCCGGCGCGGTATGAGCCGTCGCTTTGTTTGTCGTACCGCTCGATATGGCCGTCCTCAAAGCGAACGAGCACCGCCTTGTCCAGATCCCGCAGCCGTTCGCCGAACGTATGGCTCCAGCGGCTGCCAAGTTCGGAGAAATACTCGTCGCGCGAGTTGTACGTCCGGGTGAAGAACAGCGGAAAGCTGCCGCCGATGTATAAATCGCTAGCGATGCCGACATTATTGCCCATGCCCATATGGGCCGGCGTGTTCGTGTTCATGCCGGAAAACAGGTCGATGATGCCCATATTGCCGCCCAGCACCGGATCTTGCGAATCGATGCGCACCGGATAGGCTTGGTTGATCATCAGTATATTTTGACCGACGAGGCGGGAGGCTTCCGTGGACGCGGATAGCTGGTTGTCCAGCGCAATCGCGTCCTGAAAACGCGCATCGCCGTAATATTGCAGCGCCAAATGCGATAATTCGTCGAAGAAGCGGAACGGATGATTCGTCACGTTCAGGCTGGCCTGACCGGGCCGCGCGCCGCGGATGTCCGCCTGGATCGACGTTTGCGTGTACGGCGTCAGCGCGACGTTAGCGAGCCAGCGTCCGTCTTCGACGGTCGCTTCCACTTGCCGCGAAGACCCGTCGCCGGCGACGGTCAAGGTAACGCCGGTTACGCCCTGCGCTCCGCCAGGCTGCCCGTAGACGACAAAGCGGTCGCCGCTAGGGTTCGGAATAATGGCGATATCTTTGGCTTCCTCACCGAGAATCGTGACCGGATGGACGGAAGCATACGGCTTAAACCGGTCCTGCGGTTCGACGAGGATGTCGTACGTCCCTTCGGGGACCAGGTTCCCGTGCTCGTCTTGGCCGTTCCACACGAACTCATGCGGCACGTAACCGCCGGCATATTCCGTCTCCCCCTGGATAATCGCGACGGTCCGCTCGCCGCTGATCAATTTGATGACGGTGAGATGGTCGATCTCCCAGTTCCAGCGGATGGTCGTCGTCTCGCCGCGACTCGGTTGGAACACGGTCGGCTCCACGCGGATATACCGCTTCTGGTCGACTGTCTCCGCCGCAAGCGCCTGCCCCTGCAACGGCAACGCCTGCACGACGAGCAACAGCGTGAGCACCATCGCGCACAAGCGCCTCCAACGAATGAAATGCTTCATAAAAAATCCCTCACTCTCCAAAAATAGATATAAGAGAGTCGAGTCTAGCTGTGGAATAAATGGCGTTTCGACCCTTATATCCCAAGATTCTACAGATTGTATCATTTTTCCTTTTGCAAATATGGAAGAAAAAGGGGGAATTTTCTCGATTTTGGGGGGATAAATCTCTAATACGACAAATTTCCTCTTCGATGCGATGAACAAGATTTGGGAAAAAGCAAAAAACCCCGTTCAAGACAGGGCTAGCGAATCGCGGAGGCACAAGGCGCGCAACACGAAAGCCGCCCCTCTCGGGACGGCTTCAAACACACGTTTATTGAAATTTCGGCAGCCAGTCGCCATGCGCTGCGATCAAATCGTCGCACATGGATATAATGTCATCCATCGACAACTCCGCCGACGTATGCGGGTCGAGCATCGCCGCATGATAGATATGCTCCTTCTTGCCGGTGACGGCCGCTTCGATCGTCAATAGCTGCGTATTGATGTTCGTGCGGTTCAAGGCGGCGCATTGCGGCGGCAAATCGCCGACGAATGTCGGAGTAATGCCGCTCCGGTCGACCAGACACGGCACTTCCACGCACGCCTCTTTCGGCAAGTTCGTAATGAGGCCGGTGTTCATCACATTGCCTCCGATTTTGTACGGACGGTTCGTTTCCATCGCTTCGAAAATATAACTGGCATACTCATGCGACCGTTCATGCGTCAAGTTTTGATTACCCACGAGTTCGTCACGCATCTTCTTCCAGTTTTCGATTTGCTCGACGCAACGGCGCGGATACTCGTCCAGCGGAATATTGAACCGTTCGATCAGTTCGGGGTAATTGCGCTTGATGAAATACGGATGGTACTCGGCGTTATGCTCGGAAGATTCCGTAATGTAATAGCCGAATTTCAACATCATTTCATAGCGTACCATATCGTGATGGATTTCCTTCTGCTTCTCCGCCGCGCGGCGTTTAATTTCCGGATACAGATCTTTGCCGTCTTTGGTTGCTTCGAGCAGCCAGGCCATATGGTTGATGCCCGCGATTTTCCATTGCACGCCCTCATCGTCCATGCCGAGGTCCTTAAATAGATGCGGCACGCACACTTGCACGCTATGGCACAGGCCGACCGTTTTGACGCCGCCGTACGTATTCATTACGTTCGTCAACACCGCCATCGGGTTCGTATAATTGAAAAACCATGCATCGGGACATACTTCGCGCATATCTTTGGCAAAATCGAGCATGACCGGGATCGTGCGCAAATTGCGGAAAATGCCGCCGATTCCAACCGTGTCGGCTATCGTTTGCCGCAAGCCGTATTTTTTCGGAATTTCAAAGTCGGTAATCGTGCAAGGATCGTATCCTCCCACTTGAATGGCGTTGACGACATATTTCGCTCCGCGCAGCGCCTCCTTGCGGTCCGCATACGCTTTGACGGTACAAGTGCTTCCCGTTGTCTTTTTCAAGTTGTTCAACATATTTTCCGAATCCCGCAAACGTTCCGCGTCGATATCGTACAAAGCCAATTCGAATCCTTGCAGCGCCGGCGTCAGCATACAGTCGCCCAGCACGTTTCTCGCAAATACGGTGCTTCCCGCTCCTAGAAATGTAATTTTGGACATCGTTATTCGCCTCCATCGTTTCCATGAAATGATTGTTTCGCTTACGTTCAATATACATGGCGGCGGGAATAAAGCGTATGGCGGGAAACAACTTGAATATGGAGAAATGCAAGATAAATCCGGGAACCGGCTTGAACCGGGCAGTAGGCAATGATACCCTAATCTTGAGAGAAAACAGCCGATATCGTACAAGGAGGCGGGTCGCCATGCAGGAACCGTTAAAATTTCATCGCGTTGCCATTAATCCCTATCCGTCCAAAGACGATTTCATCGTCTTGTTCGGCGGCGAATCGCAGACGGAGCCCGGCCATCGGGCAGGGCCGGCCGTGCTGGACTACTTGCTGGTGCATTACGTCATTTCCGGCAGCGGCATCTTCAAAATCATGGGCAAGGAGTATGCGCTCGGGGCCGGAGACAGCTTCTTCATTTTTCCCGGCGAGTTATATATGTATGAAGCGGATCAGGCGGAGCCGTGGCGCTATTGCTGGATCGGCTGCAAAGGCCAGGGAGCGGAGACGTTGCTTAGCTCGCTTAACATATCCGCGCATCGGCCGGTCGTTCGCACGCAGCCCCGCAAACGAATCCCGACGCTGTTCCGGCTGGTCCAACAAGTGTTCCGTAACGGCGGCGCTTTCAGCAATTTGCAGGCCAGAGGATATATAGACCTGTTGCTGGCGGAATTCGCCCGCCACAACCGGGCGGCGGGGGAAAACGACGCGCACGAGAACGAACCGGAAATTACCCGGCAGATCAAACAGGCGATCCGTTGGATGACGCTGCAGTACTCGCAGCCGATTTCAATCGAGGATATGTCGCAATCGCTGGGGTACCACCGGATCTATTTCTCGAAAATGTTCAAAGAATATACCGGCATGGCGCCAACGCAATTTTTGCTCAAAATCCGGATGGAACGGGCGAAGCAGTTGCTCGCCGGCCGCCTGACGATCGATCAGATCGCCACTTCCGTCGGATTTGCGGACGCGCTCTATTTCTCCAAGCAATACAAGAAATGGTTCGGCGTGCCGCCGACAGAGCATCGCAAATCGATGCAAGGCAAATCGCCATTCGATTGCAAAGTATGAAGGTGGAAGCTTAAGCTTCCACCTCCAGTTTAAACTTCCACCTTGGGATCCGTTTTTTTGTTTCTGGACCACGGCGTGCCGAGAAATGGCAGCGCCCAACGATCCAGGCCGTACCAGCCTGCGACTTTCCATGCCAATACAAGCCAAGTGGCCAAAATAAAGAGCAGCGGATTCGTGCTTACCGTTCCCGCGAACAGAAAGCTGGCGTTCATCACTCCGCCGAAAAACGCGGCGATCCCCGTCAACAAGCCGAGAATTAAGCCAAGCCCGACCAACACTTCGCCGATCGCGACCATATACGCGAATACTTTGGCGTTCGGCAATACCGCATTCTCCAGAAACCAGGCGTACCAGCCCGTCACGTCCTTTCCTTCCTCCGCTTTGGCCAAAGCGCCTTTGACAAAGCCTTCGATGGCCGCCCCGGCTTTCGCTCCCGTCCAGGCTTCCGACGTCAGCTTGCCGTATCCCGCGGTAATCCAGGCATACCCGACATATAAACGGATAATGAGCCAAATCCACGCCGAACTCGTGCTGCTGAACAAAAAGCGGGATACCGGATTTTCGGGAATAATGATTTCCTTCGTCCTTGCCATGTTTTCATCCTCCTTTTTTGTAAAATCCCATTTTCACAGTAAAATAAGACCCCTGTAAATGAGACTATTTACAAGAGTCTTATTAATCGACATTATATCACATTGACTGTGAAAGTGGGAATGATTTCTTTTCAATCCGCATGAATGCGCAAGTTATTGAATCGTCAAGACGTCGCTATCCGGTAGGACAACTATTTTGGAAGGTCCGCTATCTACGATCGTTCCTCCCGTAATTTGGACTTCCCTGTCCTTGCTTTCGAACATGATCGTCAAGATTCGCCCCGGCCGCACCCGAACGTATAACGGAACATGAGGCGTCCGGGACAAGCCTAATATATCGAACCGGTCGCCCAAGCTCTCAAAGATACCGTCAGCCGTGTAACGTCCGTTTATCGCGATTCCCTCTTCCATCTTCAAGCCGCTTATACGATTCCAGTATTCGGCGGCCTTGATTAAATAATAGTTGCCGCTCGCAGAATAGGTTTTCGCCGGATATCCGTTAGCCAGCGGAATCGAAGTCGCCAGCAAGTCGGGCTCCTCCGACTCCGATCGTTCGTACGGCATATGAGGCGTGGCCGGGATCATATCGGGCGCGAAGGAACAGGTCATGCCGCCGTTCTCCTCTACTTTGCGCATATTCGCCACAAAAGCGTTACAAGCTTCTACCATCCACTTCATCTCCGCGGTCGCCAAAAATAGCAGAAGTTTCGCTTCGGCGGTCCAAATCGCCCAGCCGTGTCCCGCATTAATGGAAGGCCCCCAGTCGCGAGTTTCGTATTGGGTCTCCCAATAACGCAAGGTGGAACCCGTCATACGGCAATCGAATCCTTTCATTTCGAGGGCGTCATGAAATTCCAGCAAGTCGGCGCCTTGCCGCAGAAACGTTTCGTTCGCTTCCAACTCATGATACGCGTATAGCAACGACAGCGCCGTACAGGCCATGGAAGCTTCTTCCGTGCACGGATCGCCTTCCGTTGGAAATTCCAGGCCGCGTCCCGACAAATGATATGCCATTCGCAAGGCAGCCTGCAGAAACAGATCGCTGTCCGGGTGACCTTCCCGTTGCAGCAGCTTGCCTAATTTCGTCAAATGTACTAACGGTACGTCAACCGTTGTGTAATCGACTTTCTCGCCGTACCGTTCGTTTTGGCAAACCGCCATTCCCGTTGCGGGATCGATATGGTCGGCGATATAATGCTTGCCAAGCCCGATCAAGTCGTTAAGTATGTTTCGATCTCCCGACAATTCGTAATAATCGATCAGTTGGCCGATCAGCCATGTCTCGTATTGCGGGTAATTATATTCTTGAAACAGGTGATATGCGCTATAATTTATGCCGAACATGCTGACCGGCTTCTTGCTTATTGTGCCGTAGTTCGGACGATCCGGCCGGTTTTCATTCAGCGCCCACCCACGGATATAGCGATCGACGGAATCGCGGAACAACGCATGAAATTCCGATTTGGAACCGAACCACAGCAAATTTTTCAAGATAGCCCATCCCGCAAAACCGCCGAATTCGCCGGTTCGGCAAGAAACTTGCTCTTCCGCATCGCCGAAAGCCTCCCCGCCGAATGTCCGCCCCTGCTTCGGACTTAACGTATCCTTCCATATCACTCGCGCGAACGCTCCGCTTTCCAACTGAAAATATTTGCTATAGAAACGGTTGATAAGATCGAATTGCTTATCCCAGGCATCGTGGCATAACATTCGGCTCACATGGACGCGGCCATTTGGGGAGATTGCGCTCAAACGATATTCGCCGATTTTGTTTAATGCCAATGAATGCGCATCTCCTGCAAATTCCGCTTCCTCGCTTTTGCCTTCCGGATCGAATATTCGCAATCGATCGGCGTGCCCGACTACTCGAATTGGGACGACAGACTGCCGTATACCCCCGGATACGGCGAATTGCGCCATGCCGATGCCAAGCAACTTGCAAATGTTTAGATATGCCTGTTCCAACGTTTCGGCGAACGCGATCTTGATCCGCATCGTATGTACCCGATTCAATTTCCGTTCGTCCGTAATAAGCAAATCGTCGGCCAGCGACAATAGCTGCATACCGGTCATTTTATGGCCGCTGTTGTTGTACTTGGCCCTCCACGCGGCAAACGGGCCGTCCACGGCCAAACATAAAAATCCTCCCGAAGGCCGTTGGAAAATAAAATAAGCGTACTGTTGCCGTTCATCGGTATATATCGTGTTCAACGCGACTTGGTTCGTCCAATGATCCCCTGTCGGCATGTCGATAAAGTGAAAATCCAGCTCCATCCCCGCTCTGGGTCCGCATTCGTCCGGCAGCATAGCCGTCATCTCGATATGATCGTCGGCAAAACGATAGGAGACTGACGTTCTCCCCGACTTCGACGCAAAACGGTACAGTTCGGAAACCGATCGCTCGTCTTCGGCCGTGTTTTCCCGGGACGCTTCTTCCTCGGGTCTCCCCGGAAACGGGATGCGATGCTTGCATGCTTCCCATATCGTCGGGCGAACCGGCCAAATGTGCGCTTCTTTGCATTGGACGAATGTTTCATTCAACTGTGACCCGTTAACAAAAGGCGCGCCGAATCTGGATGATGAATGGGATGAAATCCAGTTCGCCGTCGGGTTCGGCCGATCCGATAATTCGGCCATGGTTCCATCGGCTCGAAGCAGCACGGTATAATCTTTTTTTACAATTCGCACGCCGCTCACCTATCCCTTCACCGATCCGGCAGTAATTCCGTCGATAATATATCGTTGCATGAAAATATAAAATAGCAAGAGCGGCAAAATCGCCAGAAACATCATTGGAAAGAAATTCGTCCAATCGATCGAGAATTGCCCGATATTGCGGAACAATTCCAGCAGCAGTACGGAATTGCTTCGCGATTGCAGAAACAATAACGGAGTCATAAAATCGTTCCACGTATTCAGGGCGGTTAAAATCGCAACCGTCGCCACAATCGGCTTCAGCAACGGAAAAACAATCGAGAAAAAAGTTTTCAAGACGCCGCAACCGTCGATCCATGCCGCTTCTTCCAATTCATGCGGCACGGTCGAACTGATGAACGATGTAAACAAAAAAATGGAAAGCGGAAGATTGTAACAGATCATGATTAAAATAACGCCAATCAACGTATTCATTAGCCCCATCCCGGTTACGAGGCGGTATAGAGCCAAGATTCCCATTTGATACGGCACCATCATCCCGACCAGAAAAAAAACGAATACAAGGTTATACGCTTTATGCTTTCTTCTCGAAAAGCTGTACGCCGCCATCGATCCTGTCACGATAATCCCGGACACCGCCGCGACGGTGATGATCAGATTGTTTTTTAAAGCGCCCCAATAATTCATTTTCTCGAACACTCTTGCATAGTGGGACAATGTCCATTCCTTCGGTAGAGATAATGGGTAGGCGACCGCTTCCGCCGGCGCTTTAAATGTAGTCACGAACAAGTAATATATAGGAATGATGAATACCGCCGCGACCGCCAGCATGACGATTTCCCATACGATAAGATTCAACTTCCGTCTTGTGGAGCTTTTGATCAAAGTCGAGTCCGTCATTGATGATCCCACCTGCTAATCAATTTCATCTGAATAAAAGTTATGATGCCGACGATACATACGAAAACCATGCCGAATGCCGCCCCATAACTATAAAATCCTTCCGTAATTCCCTTCTTGATCATTAACGATATAATCGTCTCCGTAGCATAACCGGGACCGCCGGATGTAAGGGAATAAATGATATCGAACACTTTCATTCCGTTAATCATGCCTGTCACCGTAATGAATGTGATGGAAGGCAGCAGCAGCGGCAAAGTAATAAACCGAAAAGATTGAAAGCCGTTTGCGCCGTCGATCGTTGCGGCTTCGTAATAATCTTGCGGGATGCTCTGCATATTGGCCAATATGATGACCATATTGTAGCCGACCCATTGCCATATTTGGGTGAAAATAACGGAATAGAGAGCGAGCTTGGGATCGCCCAAGAAATTAACCCTCTTCAACCCTACCCATTCCAAAGCCTTATTGATCAGACCGAAATCGGACGTAGAGTACATGTAATTCCACAAAAAACCGATGACGAGAACGCTGAAAACCGCAGGCAAAAAAAATACGGATCTGAGGACGTTTCTTGTAATCAATTTCTTATTCAGTACAACAGCCAACGGAACAGCAAGCACGCTTACGATCAGCGTAGTCATCACGGCGTAGATCAACGTATTTTTAATCCCTGTCAAATATAACGAATCTTGAAATATTACTTTATAGTTGTCCCAGCCGACAAATTTCACGTGCACCGGATTCACGTCCGACCAGTTCGTAAAGCTGTACCAAAACGTGTTGATTGTAGGAGTTGCGAAAAAAATACAGTAAATAACAAGCGCCGGTACAACGAAAAGAATATAACTAAACTCCCTGCGCCAGCTCCGGGATATGATTTTCATGATAAATCAGCCTTTGCTCCGTTTTTTGAAAAAAAAGGGGCTGCCGCCCCTTATTTCGATTTTGCAAGCAGTTCCGCTTGTTTCTTGTCTGTCGCCTCTAGAGCGGCTTTCGGCTCTTTGCCGGAAATGAGCACTTCTTGCAATTGCTTGCCAAGTTCGGCAAACGTAACATCGCGTCCGATTCCCCAACTGTCGGGCGGAAACATGATATGCCCGGCCTTAAACGCCTCTTGAGCGCTATCGTATTCTTTCGGCATTTCGAATTGCACGCCCTTCACATAGGAGGAAACGCCTTTGTTGTCTTCCCAATACGCTTGCTGTCCTTCCGGAGAAGAAAGCAAATCCAAAATTTCGTACACGGCTTCTTTGTTCTTCGATTTCGCATTGACTCCGAACGACACGCCCGGGCCGCCGACCATCCATCCGATCGGATCGCTTGTTCCCAAGTTCGGGAACATATCGATGTTCATGTCAGGAGCTTTCTGCTTAAATGTTTCCATATACCAAGGCCCGGATTGGAACATCGCAGCTTTGCCGCTTGTAAACTCGTCGATCGCTTGCTCTTCTTCCAATCCCAGCATATCTTCGGTGAAAATTCCTTTATCCATATTGCTCTTCCATTTCTCCAACACCGGAACGAGCACATCCGCCATCTTGGCTTCGCCGTTTTTAAACTTTTCGTTGAAATCTTTCCCTTCCGGCGTTCCCATATAATCGTTAACGGCGAGTGCAATGAACGATTGAGCGGCAACAAGCGGGTTTTTCAGCCCGATCGCCTGCGGCTTGATGCCGTTTTTCAGGAAGACTTCGCTAACCTGATAATACTTGTCCAAATTCGTAGGCACTTCCAGACTGTATTGCTTGAACAAGTCGACATTGTAGAACATGCCGTTAAACCAGCTTCCTTGCGGCAAACCGTATAATTTCCCTTCGATTGTATACGTTGCCGTGCCTGTTTCTTGATATTTATCCGCATATCTCTCCGTCAAATCCTCGAAATATCCCAGCTTGACCGTGTTGTCGTTGATCAGGCCGCCAATGATATCCGGTCCTTCCCCCGCTGCAAGCTGCGTCTTAATGACTTCGTCATATTGCTTGATATCGACGAACTGATACTCCAGGTCGATATGCGGCAATTTTTCCTTCGCAAGCTGTAACAGCGTTTTGACGCTATCCTCATTATTCCAATATGACAAACGAACTTTCACTTTCTCGCCGTTGCTTTTGGCGCTTTGCACCTCTTCCGTTCCGGCCGTTTTCCCTCCGGCGCTCTCATCTTGTTTCGATCCGCATCCTGCCAGAGCAAACGTTAAAATGAACATTAGCGATATTAGCAATAGAAATCCTTTTCTCATATCGTACCCCCTTTTTATTGAGGCGAACCGTTCGCCGGTAGCTGAGTCAGCTATAGTTCAACTATACAATGACCGCAGAAACGGCGATATATAACGTTTTTTAGAAAAATATCAGTTTTCGATGTTTTCTTCTCGACGATATTTCGGGATGTTGATGCGAATGGTTGTTCCTTCGTTCCCGCTCCGCTCTCTCGAGATTCCGTATTGCGGGCCGAAGAAAAGTTCGATCCTCTCTTGCACGTTTTTCAACCCGTACCCTTTGTTTGTTCCGCGTACGCTTTCCTCAAACTTCTCCGGGTTGAAACCGGGCCCGTTATCCTCTACGGTAAAGACGATTTCTTCTTCGTAAACCTTTCCGCGCACGATCAGACTGCCTCTGCCGTTTCGCTTTTGATCGATTCCGTGTTCGATGGCGTTCTCGACAATCGGCTGCAATATCAAATTGATCATGTCATAGTGAAATAATTCGTCGGACAAATCGTAGATGACATCGAAACTGCCGCTATGCATCTTGAACAGTATATCGATATATGCTTTGATATTCACGATTTCATCCCTGATCGAGATCGTGTTCTGTCCTTGATTGAGCGCCGTGCGGTAAAAATTCGAGAGTTGGGTGACGATGCTGCTAATGTATTGGGAATCCAGCAGCAAGGCATGAGAATTAATATGAGAGAATGCGTTATACAGAAAATGAGGGTTGATTTGAGACTGCAGTGCATGCAGTTCAGCCTCTCTCCGGCGAATTTGGGCTTGATACACGTCGAAAATAAGCTGGTTTATTTTATGCAGCATTTGATCGAAACGGAGGGAAAGCTGGCCGATTTCATCCTTCGATTCGATCGGAATGGAAACATTCATATTGCCTTCCCCGACGAGTTTCATCTTTTTATTAAGTTTATAGATCCCTTTCAGCAATGTTTGTTGGAACAAGAAGAGAATGAACGTTAATATCAGCACGCAAAACAACACGACGACAGCTGTAGCGTTTATCATCTTCGCTGCTTCCAAACGGATGTCCGAACCCGGAACATAATAATGCAAGATCCATGTAGTAAAAGGAATATTTTCGCTTAAAGCGTAATAAGGCTCTCCGTTGACGAAAATTTTGGAATTATCGATCGTTCCGTTGATATACGATAACAGGTCGTCGCGTTTCTCGGATGCGAACAAGGGGCGGTCGCGATCGGAAATCATCACGAAATGATCGGCGTTCAATTTATTCAATACTTCCAATATTGTTTTCTCGTCATTCAATTCCATATAAAAAATCCCGATCATTTGTCCGGTAAATGTATTATTGATTTTCCTCGTCACGAATAATTTATTATTGTTAAACCACCAATGGGTCCCGTCCGCCCGTTTTGTTTGCTCGTACCATGTCTCTTTTTTGATGCTTGATGCGTCGGAAATAAAATTTCCGTACGATTTTTTGAGATTCTCCGCATAAATCATCATTTTCTTAATATCCCCGTTAAAATACAAATTGGTCGTAATAATCGGCTCGATTCGATCGTTCATCGTTCGAGCAAGGGTAGCGATATCTGCCTCGTCCGAAATCGCCTCGTTCAGGGAAGGATGAAAGACGATCGGTTTAATGACTTTCTCTTGCCTTTCAAGACGATAACCAATTTCGGTTGCCACTTGATGCATGGAAGTTTCCATACTGCCCAGCATCTGCTGCTCCATATTGCTTTTGATGCTTTGATACGCATACCATCCCAAAAAAAGCATCGGAACGATAATGACGATCAGATAGGAAATGACTAATTTTTGGCGTATTGTTAAATCGCGAAAGTAATGAAAGACGCTCATATTTTATTTCATCCTTTCACGATATTGTACCGGCGTACATCCGTAACGGTTTCGAAACATCATCGTAAAATACGACGGATTGGGATATCCTACGTATTTGCCGATTTCGGACGATTTCATATTCGTGTTTTCCAACAAATATTTCGCCTTTTCAAATCTGATTTCCGTAATATACTTGCCAAGGCTTTTCCCTGCATGTTTCTTAAATATAAAAGTTAAACCTAAATTTCGAAAGTACCGTTCATTGAAAACATAAAAAAGTGCCCAAATCTTTGGTAGAATGGTGTTTGTCGAGAACACTACACCCAAAGAGAGGAGCACCTTTTAGGTGAAGTCTACCACA
>NZ_CAKKLI010000030.1:0-57204 GCF_918697855.1 Paenibacillus sp. CECT 9249
GAAGTAGAGCTACGTGAGATAGTCCCAGCATAACTGTAACTTTATGGATATTAATGTTGCTTAGGAAACCTTTTCGGTCCAAGGGACTTTAGCGCTTTAATGTTAAATAGTTTATTTTCGTACAAACGTGTGGCGCTTGAGGCGGTCCGAGGGAAGGTTGTCGCACCTGGCGTGAAAACGAAAGCCCGACCGGTCTATATGGTATTGCAAATTTTACCTACAACTGGTCGTTCCGTTTACATTCGATGCGAGGTTAATGCCGTTTTTCATATCCGATTCAAATCTCTCGGTTGTTGTAGTATACTTCACTATACTCGTCTGTAATAATAGAATTTCAATAGAACGGAGGTTTTACTTATGAAACGTATATGCGTATTTGCCGGTTCCAACGCGGGGAGTGCGCCCGAATATGCGCAAGCCGCGCAGAAGCTGGGTCAAGAACTGGCTGCCCGAAATATAGAGTTGGTGTATGGCGGCTCGAAAATGGGGCTTATGGGTATCGTCGCCAATACGGTGATGGAAAGCGGCGGCAAAGCGATCGGCGTTATGCCGAAAGGCTTGTTTGCCGGCGAAATGGTTCACGGCGGGCTAACCGAGTTGCACGAAGTGGACGATATGCATCAGCGCAAGGCGTTAATGACCGAGCTGTCCGATGCATTCATCTCCTTGCCCGGCGGGCTTGGGACATTCGAGGAACTGTTCGAGGCGCTTAGCTGGTCCCAACTGGGCATCCATCAAAAGCCGGTCGGATTATTGAACGTCAACCAATTCTACACCCCACTGTCCGCTTTGATATCGCATGCGATACAAGCCGGGTTCGCCCGGCAGTCGAATATGGACTTATTCGTGATGGAGGAACGTCCCGCGGAATTGGTCGAAAGCTTATTGCATTTCAAGCGGCCGCAGCAAGAAAACAAGTGGGGCAAATAGCAGTTTGCCGCTGCCGCCACTGGCGTTGGCGCTGCATTGACAAAAGCGGCGGATTCGAGTTCATGCAAGTTGTCATGCGCGATGGGCCGACAACTTATAGCGGCGAAAATGCCAATTGCTGTAAAAAGAGTTGAGTTCATGATACCGCTGGCGACTGACAACACGTCGGGCGGGCGAACGAAACGTATACACGCTGATCGTCTGTAAATCGCCTTGTTGCAGGTGTAACGAAACTGAAACACGCTAATGAGGGCAAACAGACGGTAAAACCGCCAATTTCCAATCAATAACGATTTGTACATTCGTTAAAATGACGACGTCTCCATTTTGGGCCCAATAAGGATTATGAGTTTCGTTAGCGCTAGATGCACAATTGCAGGCTTTCTGAATGAAAGGCGCTTCATGCCTGGCTTTTCTTTCCAACTGACTGGGGCGGAATGGTTGCACAGATGACTGCACTGCTTCGTCATCCTAGCCCGTTTGAAAATTGATGCAACGCTAGTGGACTGCCATTGGATTTTGTCCAATGAAAATCCGCACCACCCCCTGAGAAACCGCTTTCCATTGGAATTCATCCAACGGAAAGCTTTTTTTCTCCCGATTTTCCTCGTCTGAGTCGAATTTCATTGGATGAAATCCAATCAAATGACATTCCAGCTACGGAACAGCAAGATTCCATTGGATGAAATCCAACTGAACGTACGTTATCGCCTCATGAACAGATGGTTCGTGCCGAATATTACGGTACCTAATGGAAAACGATAAGTACGAGGTGAGACGAATGGATCAGGTTATTGATAAATTGAACGAGTTTCTGAAAGGCAACCATATGGCCATCCATGCCTATGAGGAATATATTCAACGCGTGAAAGACGGCGACGCCAAGAAGCTATTCCAGCGTATCCAACAGGAGCATAAACGGCATGCCATCCTATTGGCTGAAAGAATACAAAATTTAGGCGGCGTGCCTGTAGACGGCGTCGGATTGAAAGGCGCTGCGATAGAATTGATGAAAAAATTGCAAGGGGCAAGCGACGATACGTTCTCGATTCTTCAGGATGCGGCAAAGGGAGAAGAAGTAGGCATCAAAATAGGCAAGGAAGTCGTGAAAGGCGATCTCGATCCCGAGAGCCTTGCAATGGTGAAACGTATTTTGGATGCCGACCAAAATCACGTCGAGGCTTTGCATGCCCAACTGCAAAATCCGTCGCCACTATAGGCGCCTTCCTGTTGCAGAACAGACTTTGGCGGTTATTCGGGTCGGAGAATGCTTTTTAAGGAACGGGACGCGCATGAAACCGTATTACTATGTATAACGTTATTTCCGGGAAGGAAAGATTCTTATGAAATACGAAGTAAGAGGGATTCCCATTACATGCCCATGTTGCGGTAACGACACGTTTGACAAAGACTATCGGCAATTGAATTCCAGAGGAGCGACCTTTTTCAACTTGGATTGGGCCAATAAAAACGCTGCGATTCTCGTTTGCCAACGATGCTCGTATATTTCATGGTTTATGGCGGATCCGGCAAAGATCGGAAAATGAGAGGCCCGGCTTCGATATCCGGGCCATAACGCGAAAAATTTTGTTCAGGAGCTTGCCTCCGGCTCAATAATCAGCCTTAACTGCTCGCATTCGCCGCGCAGTTCATCGAGCTGCTCCAAATAAAACAGCAACGCTTTGACGACGACGTTAGGGTGCACGGAGTCCTTTGACTCCGTTTTGATTTGGTTAATAGCCTCAAGGTAGTCTTTCTTTTCGGATTCGCTCAGGGAAGCATGACCTTTGACGATCGTCTCCATTTTACGGTATAACCGGTGCAACTGACGCGATCTCACAATCGGGGTAATGTCCTCCGGCCAACAATTCAAGACCCAGGAAGGCGTCTCGAACAGCAACGGCATATCCGGTTTTTTGAACTTTAACCCTTCCACCAAAACACCGACCAAATATTCAACATAGACGGCCAATTTACGGCAATGGTCATGGGACAGGCTCGGACCGACCACCCGTGTATACTCGAGCAAGACGCTTAGCGAAATAAAAGTCACATCCACGGCAAATTCATCAATTTGCCCCCCGTACAAATCGACAACGCTCTCCTGAAACCATGAAAACAATTTGCGTTCAAGCGCCATCACCGCATTTTGTATCCGTTCGTTTTCATAAAAAGGCTGCGAGGGATCCATGAAAAAGTAGATATATGCGCGATGTTTAAAAATATCTTCCAAGTATATCATGACCAATTCGATAATCCGATCGTTTTTCTTTAACTCCGCGTTGTGGTAGAGCCGGTAAACTTTCTCCTCGAGTTCGTCCGAAAAAGTCGCCAGCAGTTCCTGCAGCAGATCCTCTTTACCAGGAAAATACTTGTAAAACGACGGTTTGGTCATTCCGCTTGCCTTGGCAATTTCATCAATCGTCGTTAAAGCGAACCCTTTCTCCCCAAAGAGTTGAAGCGCAGCCTCAATAATCTCTGTTTTTTTATTCACACCAAATGATCCTTTCCTCATGCATTCACAAGCAAAAAAACGTGTTCCGAACGACTCTCCGGCAAATGAACGTTGCCTACATGGTCAGCGGGTTATTCGGGTCTTCCGGAAGATGGCCCGAAGGTTTCGTCTGCCCGGCATCCCGGTTGGCTTTGCGCTCCCGGCGTTTCTCTTTATACAGGGCTACGACCATGTATAAGGATGGAACGACGATCAAGGTCAGCAGCGTGGAGAACATCAGCCCGACAATAATCGTATACGCCATCGGACGGAACAAGACGCTCCCCGTAATAGCCAGCGGCAGCAAGCCGAAGATGGCGGTCAGCGAAGTAAGCAAAATCGGCCGGAAACGTGCCGAGGTCGCTCCGATAATCGCTTCTTTAAGCTCTACGCCCTCGCGGCGCGCATCCTCGATAAACTCGATGAGCACGATCCCGTTCCGCACGACGATCCCCGCCAGAGAGATAATCCCCATGATGCTCATGAAGCCGATCGACGAACCGGAAATAAAGATGCCGATGACTCCGCCTGCGGCGGCCAGATATACCGTCGTCATAATGATAATCGGCGCCGACAGCGAGTAGAACTGTACCGTAATCAGCAGCAGAATCAGGAAGATGACGATGACGAACAAACTGCCCAAATCCGAGAAGATTTCGGCCTGGTCCGACGTTTCCCCGCCAAGCGTCCAGGTGTATCCTTCCGGAAAATGCAAGCCGCCCAGCAGGGCGCTAATTTCCGTATTAAGCTCGGTAGCCGTTCTGCCGCCCGTCGCATTCGCCTCAACCGTAACGGTGCGTACCAGATTGTAGTGCTGAATTTTCTGAATGGAAAACGTCGGCTTTAATTCCGCCAACTGCGATAATGGCACCTGCATGCCTTGCTCGTTGGTCACGTTCATTTGCTGGAATATATCGTTTGGATTGCCATTCTTGTTGTTCATATACAAATTAATATCGATGATTTGATTCCCCGTATCAAAATCGCCGATATCCAGCCCGTCGCCCATCAGCCGGAGCGTTTGGGTCAATGTCTGGTAAGTCACCTGATGCTGTTTCATGGCCTCTTCGTTCACGGCAAACTCCAGCGTATAGCTTTGGTTTCCGAAGTTGTCTTTAATTCCCGTCGTGCCGTCCACCTGCGCGATTTTCTCCTTCACCTGCTGGGACAGGCTTTGGAGCTCGCCCAAATCCTCGCCCGAAATTCGCACGGATACGGCAGCTCCGACCGGAATTCCGAGCCGCGGAATGCTTGTTGCGATGTTGGCGGCGGGATATAATTTCTCCAGTTTCTTCTGCCATGTTGCCACCGTTTTTTCCCAGTCAAGCGTTCCCTTTTTGCCGTTAACCGCAACCTGACCGACCGTCGGCGAAGAACTAACGAAGTTTGTGATGTCGGAATACAACTCCGGCGCCTTCCCGCCAACTCCGTAACTGACCCTCTCCGCTTCCGGCTGCTTCCGCACCCACTCGGCGATGCTCGACACCATCCGGTCCGTTTCTTGAAACGATGTTCCGACGGGCATTTCCACATTGATGTTCACGTTCGGATCTTCCGCCTGCGGAAACAGATCGATCGGCGTCAGCAGCGCGAAGCCGAACGAGGCCGTGCCGATCAACAGTCCGGTCAGCGCGGTAAGCAGAGGCCGCTTCAGCACCTTCGGAATCATTTTGCCCGAATACCACTGCGTTGCGGCTTGAATTTGCTTGCCTAGTAAACCGGGCGGCTTCACTCCGCCTTCCTTCGCTTGACGATGGATTCTTCGCTTCTCGTGCCATTCGCGGAAAATCGGAATGATAGTCAGCGACATCGCCATGGACGCTAACATGGAGGCGGATATCACGATCGGAAGCGGCTTGATGAAGGAGCCGACGTCTCCCGTCAGAAACAGCAGCGGCATAAAGGCGAATATGGTGGACAACGTCGCCGTCAGGATCGAAATGGAAACCTCCTTCGCTCCTTTTACGGAAGCGTCGGTCGGATTTTCCCCGAGTTCGCTGAGCCGCCGCTCGATGTTATCGTTAACAACCACGGCGTCATCCACCAAGATCCCCAGCACGATGATCAGGCCGACGATCGTAATTTCATTCAAGGTTACCCCGGTCATCGGCAAGACGATGAGCCCCAGCGCGATCGAGATCGGAATAGCCAAGGCGACAAAAGCCGCTGTCAGCAAATTCAGGCCGAGCATGCAAACGATGATGACCGCCACGATTGCGATCAGCATCTCCCGGGTTAACTCGCTAAACATTTTGTCCACAACTTCAAGTTGGGCAAACGCCGTCTTAAACGTCACGTTTTTCGGCAGATGTTGGGCCAAATCGCTAAGTTTCATCGAGATGGCTTTATCCATGGATGGCACATCCGAACCCGTCTGCGCATTGACTTTGATCAGGATGGCGGGCTTCCCGTTATAATACGGCGAATATTCCGGGTCGCCATGCGCCAGTTTGGCTTCGCCGACATCTTTTAAATGAACCGGGAATCCGTCTTGCGTCGTCATGATCAGGACGTCATTCAATTTTTTGACGTCATCCAAGCTTTTGACGAGCAACTGATAATTGCGGTTATCGTAATTCAGGTCCCCCAGCGGTATGCGAGTGTTCATCTTTTGCACGGACTGAACGACCATTTCCCACGGTATTCCGTATTGCTGCAATTTCTGCGTATCAATTTGCACGGCGACTTCCTGACCGGGAATTCCATCAATTTGCACGCCGGCTACGCCTTTTACGGTCTGAATCTGATCGCGCCACCCAATCATCGTATCGTTCAGCGCGTACAGTTCTTCCCTGGTATCTGCGTAAATCACATAAGAGCCTACAAAAGCGGAAGCCAGATTATCGTTGACGATCGGCTGCATCGCATCGTCCGGCAGATCGGCGGCGGCATCCTGGACGTTTTTGCGCAGCTCGTCCCAGGCCGCTTCGGCGTCCGCATCCGCATAAGCCTCTACCGTGATGCTGGAATACCCGCTTCCCGAAGTCGAGAGGATGTTTTCAACGCTATCCACTTTCTTGATCGCCTGTTCCAGCACCTTGGTAACGGCCTGCTCCACTTTCTCCGGCGTCGCTCCCGGGTATACCGTCGTTACCAGCGCGGTCTTCACCAACGCATCCGGCATCTCCTGACGGGGCAGCCCCATAAAGCTGTACACGCCGATCATAATAAGCATGATGAAAAACAACAGGGTGATTTTGCGTTTCTTGACCAGATAGTTAATCATCTGCCTCGTCCTCCGCCGTTACAATGGAGTAGCCGTCAAACAACCCTTCGGCTCCGGCGGTTACAACGACATCGCCCTCCTGCAAACCGGACAAAATCCGGAAGCGGTTTTCAATGATTTCATCCCCCAGTTCGACGGTCGTTTTCACCGCTTTCCCGTCCACGGCACGGAACACGTAGGGCTCCTGCCCGTTGCTGATCACGGCTTCGGCGGGGACGAGAATCCCTTTTTTGTCGGAAACCTGAAGCCCCGCCTTGACGACCTGCCCCGGGAACCAATCCTTGTTCGGGTTAGGAACGCTCACTTCCACGGAAATCGTGCCCGTCCCCATATTGGTCTGCGGATAAACCCGGGCAACGGTTCCGGTCCGGGTCTCGCTCCCCAACGCCACGTCAACGTTCTGTCCCGCCTTCCAGGCGGAAATTTCGCTGTCCGGAACCGGAAGCAGAATTTTCAGTTGAGTGGTGGAACCGATGACAAAAGCCGGGGTTCCCGCGCCGGCAGCCTGGCCGGCGACAACAAACTTATCCAGCACCGTGCCGGATACGGTAGCCGTCAATTTCGTTTTGGACAGGGCCAACTCGGCCTGCTTCCGAGTGGCCAGCGCGTTCTGATACCCCGCCTCGGCCTGCGCTTTGGATGCCGAGGCCGATAGCTTGCCGGACTGGGCTTGTTCAAGCGCAGCCTCTGCGGCTTTGATCTGTTCGTCTGTCGCGCCGTTGGTCACTTCCTCCAACTGCTTCTTCGCGCTGTCCAGCGAATTCTCCGCATTTTTAAGCTGAAGTTGCGATTGCTCGTATTCATTAAGCGATATCAGTCCTTCGGCATATAATTTTTGATAACGATCGGCATCGGCCTTTACTTTGGTATAAGCATCTTCCGCTTGCTTCACCTGATTTTCCGCCTGGGCCAGCTTCTGCTCCGACGCCCCCTTCTTCACCGCGGACAGATTCGCCTCGGCGCTCTTGATTTGCGCTTCGATCGAAGCGAGTCCCGCATTCGCTGCGCCGACTTGCCCCTCGGCCTGGGCTACGCCGCTTTTGGCCTGATCCAATTGAAGCCGGGCCTGCTCATCATCCAGCACAGCCAGGACATCCCCTTCCTTGACCTGGTCGCCCACTTCCACCAATATCTGTTTGATTTCTCCGGATGCCTGAAACGAAACTGTCGCCGAATCGGCGGATTGCAGCGTGCCCGACAGGTCATACACCGTGTTCAAAGGTTCTTGTTTCACCCGGATGACCTCGACGGCTGTCGAATCGGCGTTCGCTGCAGCGGTTTCTCCATCGTTTCCCGAAGAACATGCGGTTAAAGACAGCGCGAACATCGCCGCTATCAGTACCGATAAGCAACGTCCTTTCATCAGGAAATTCTCCTCCCGTTATACTAGCCAGTATTTTTTTTAACTCTAAAGTAACCCGGCAGTAATGCGGTTGTCAAGCGACGACCCGGTGTTTGATTTCGTGAGCCATAGTGTGTTAGCATGTGGGTGAACAAATCGGATTGGGGAGGAACATTTCCATGAGAAAGGAAGTCGCTGCGTGCATTTTATCGTTTGCTCTGCTTGCCGGCGGCCCGGCATCCTCTTTTGCCGCGGATGACGACAACGTCACGCGATCGGGCTATACGGCAACGACCGGCGAACAGCTAGGAAGTTCGTTTGTCGGATCGGGAAACCAACTTTTGCCTTTGAAGCGCTTGGATTTGGATAAGGTATTGGATCTAGCCCTTCATAATTCTTATAACTTGCGGTTGTTGGGAATGAAGCTGACCGCTCTGAGTCAAAAAGAACGCAGCTTGCAGAAGCAGAAAGACAAGTTGGATGATTCAACGATCCCAATCGGTTCGGGTTCATTGCCTGCAACCCCGGAGGAACTGAAGGCAGTGTACGGAATTGAAGACGATGGGGAAACTGAGCTATGGCTCGGTCCGGTCTCCCATACAAACCAAGCCGTAAATCAGGTCATGCAGGGGATGAGCGGCATCGCCGCCGCACTGAATCAGCAAATCGCCAGCCAGCGCGAACAGGTTAAACTGGCGCTCGATCAGATGGAAACGGAGCAATCGGATACGCTGATCGATATGGAAAAAGCGAGAACCGGAGCACAACTGCAGATTACATCGCAATACGTTCAACTTCTGTCGTTGGATAAACAGATCGACCTGAACGAGCGATACCTTAAGGTGTTGATCGGAGATTACGATCGGGCCGTTACGCTGAAGCAAGAAGCGATCGGCAGCGCCGAAGACATAAGGGCGGCACAAAGGCTGGTTCGCGACCAAGAGAAGCAATTGGATACGCTGAGAGACAACTACAAGCTGGCCTTGGTTCAGCTATGCTTCGATCTCGGACTGGCGTATGATCCGGAAATCACGCTCCAGGAAATTTCCTATAACCCGGAGCCGGTCACGCGTAAGGATACCACGAAAATTCTGGCAAACTCTTATGACATGAAACATCAATGGAACGCCGTCTTCCTTGCCAACAATCAGGAAATTCATACGAATGCTCCCAACGAGGATGAAGAAAATTACCTGTACACGATGACCCGTATCGCCAACGTACAGGCGGAGCAAACCAGCTTAGAATTAAGCAAAAAAATCAGCAAAACCTACAGCGATGCCGAAACAGCCTACAAGGCTTATCAAAACGCCGCCGAGGATTTGACCGATACGCAGGTCGATTATGCCAACATGGAAGTCCGTTACAAAAACGGTTTCGTTTCGCGTTATGACTTCAACAAATACGGATTTACTTTAACGCAGCAGGAGGCGGCCTTGGATTTGACCCGTTTGCAGGCGTTCATGGCCGATCAAGCGGTAAAAGCCATGGAAAAAGGACTCATCAATTGATAAGCGACTAACGCCTATCTTCGGCAGGATGGCAAGCCAGGCAATGAAGGATCTTTCATTCGGAAAACCTGCAATTGGATTCAATTTCATCATTCGTAACCATAGATGAAACTGGCTTTATTGCGCAGGACTTCTCCGTTTCGAAGGCGATTCGCGCGGACTTAGGCTCCTTTGTTTAGCGCTAACGAAACTCATAATCCTTATTGGGCTCAAAATGGAGACGTCGTCATTCTAACGAATGTACAAATCCTTATTCATTGGAAATCGCCGGTTTTAGCGCCTTTTTCCCCTCATTAGCGTGTTTCAGATTCGTTACACGAGCAACAAGGTGATTTCACAGGCTATTAGCGTGTACACGTTTCGTTAGCTCGCCCGAAGGAGCGTCAACCGCCAGCGGTATTTTGAAATTGACTAATTGTGCATCTTTCTACCCCGTTTTGATCGGTTGCTGCAGCATAGTCTCGCGAAAAAGCGCTAGCGTTGCATGAAATCTTCTAGCTGGGATGCGGCGCCATGGAATTATAACGGATTTCCAAGGTCTTATTTTTTGAAATTCCAGTCGATCTCTGGAATTAACGGATTTTCGAACCGTTAACATGTCGCGATCGGCCGGAGAATCCTTGGTTTTGTGAAGTTTCGACAAAAATAGAGACCTCAAAATCCGCTAACTCCGCCAAAACAGCGTTATTGGATCAAATAAGGCCTCCATAATCCGTTAATTGGCAGATTTCAGAGAAAGGCCTCTTGGAGGTCTTTCTCTGGAATCTGCCATTTTTGGGAGACACGTCACATCATACAATATAATTGTTTCCATAGGGACACGTATCTGTCTATTTGGTATAATAACACAAAAAAACAGACCGCCCCAGGAAAAGGTAAACGGTCCATTTCTTTAATTGGTTATATTTAAGCCGACCGCTCCTGAAGCGGCTATTGTACTGGGAGCCGGCTGCGACCGGCTCCTTTTTCAATATTGCATAACACACGGGAATACAATGCTGCGCTCAATAGGGTCCAGTCCTCCCGAATCCGGCGAATCTTTCCGGTAACAAAATTTTGTTTTCTGCGTCATATATTATGAAGGAGTGATTTCATGATCTTTCTCGGGCTATTCATCATGGCAATCGGTTTGCTTAATATTCTAAAACCGTCGTTCGCATGGTATTTAAAAGAAGGTTGGAAGGTAGACGGCGATTCCGAGCCGAGCGATGCCTACTTAACCCTCACAAGAATCGGCGGAGTCTTAGCATTTATCATGGGACTCATCGTATTGTTCGCGGGTCTTTTCACCTAATTCCTATGCTTCGAGTGCGAACCTATTATTCGTTCGGAGCCAAATCCGGCCCTTAAGGGTTTATCCCTATGCTGTTAGGTCCGTTCCCGACGGGAATCGTGTCTACGATGGCATTGGTATTTCCATCGATCACCGCCACATTGTTGTCTCCGAAGCTCGCTACATAGATCGCGTTTGTTAAAAGGTTCACCCCTAAACTCAACGGAGAATTGCCAACTAATTTTTCCAGGTTTTCGATTGTGCGCACGCACTAATTTAACGGTTTTGGACCATTTCAGACCAGGACACCTCCAATCCCATTTCATTACATTGTATGGTATGAGGCTCATGATCATAGGGAATAGATACTCACCTAGAATCTCCATGGGCCGCCATCTATTACCCCAAAAATAGGCGGTAATAATTGGTCCCCCCTTATCCTGTCCCTCCCGAAATTTACCTACTTCAGCCCCTTTTATGAAAAGATAGTTATTAACGTATTCCGTGAGCCCCCCAATTTCATATTTTGTAATGTTACGAAAGTAGTATGAAGGGAGCCGATCACATGAAAATTTCCACAGCGCTTTGCAATCGGCTGGCCGCTATTTTGGGCGGTACAGGCATGTCTAACGGCAAGAGTTGCTCTATTATGATCGAAAGAAAACTCAATGCAAGAATTCTTGGAAGAAAATATGAAACCGAACATGAAGTAACGATTCAGTCGCTTAAAAATGGAACGACTTTAAACACCGGTGAAATTACATTACTGCAGTCTGAGGTTCAACGCTTTATTAATGCGGTTCGAAAGCGCAATTTAAAGGTAACCGCAGTCCACAACCATTGGTTATTCGAAAAGCCTAGATTGATATATTTGCATATCGAATCGGTTGAAAATCCGATCGTATTTGCAAGGAAATTAAGAGCTGCTTTAAACGTTCTGAAAAAGTAAAAAATGACTCGTCGCGGCGTTTGGCACCGTTTCCAAACGCCACTTTTTGTTTTGGCGCTAGGCTTTTACTTTGTAACGATCATGGATTCTTTGGGCCGTCCTAACCAAATGTAAGATGATATCCGAACTAGCCGATCTCAACAACAAAAACGCGGCCCCGAATCCCCGGAACCGCGCGTTATGATCATAATCATGGTGCTGGTGAAGGGAATTGAACCCCCGACCTACGCATTACGAGTGCGTTGCTCTACCCCTGAGCTACACCAGCGAGTGACAGCTGAGAAATGTCACGTTTTATATTATACAACGGATTGGTGTGGAAAAACAATATGCAATTTGATTTCATTCCGATCCAATTTGAGGAAATCAATATTGCGCGTTCGATTCGCCCCCGGTTGCGATGGCAACGCCCGAGCTTGTGCCGATCCGGTTGGCCCCCGCTTCGATCATCGCGAGCACGTCCTGCCTGCTGCGGACGCCTCCGGAAGCTTTCACGCCCATATCCGGCCCGACGGTGCGGCGCATAAGCGCAACGTCTTCAATCGTCGCCCCGCCGGTCGAAAATCCGGTCGACGTTTTCACGAAATCGGCGCCCGCCGCGACGGCTAGCTTGCATGCGCGTACCTTCTCCTCATCCGTCAATAGCGACGTTTCGATAATGACTTTGACGAGCGCTTTTCCTTTCGCCGCGGCAACGACGGCGACGATGTCCTCCTGCGCCAGATCGTCGCGCTTGCTTTTCAGCAGGCCGATATTGAGCACCATATCGACCTCTCCCGCCCCGTTTGCGATGGCGTTAGCCGTTTCGTAAGCTTTCGTTTCCGGCGTCGACGCCCCTAGCGGAAACCCGATCACAGTGCATACTTTAACGTCGGGCGTATCGTGCAATATTTCATAGGCTGTTTTCACCCAAGCCGGATTTACGCACACCGATGCGAACCGATGCTCCTTCGCCTCTTCCGCCAACTTGACGATCGCCTCCATGGCAGCGTCAGCCTTTAACAACGTATGATCGATCATTTTTGCGAGTTCCTGCCTATCCATGTCCAATCCCTCCTTATTTTATAAACAAGCCGACAAGTGTAGCCGACAAGATGGAAGCGAGCGTGGAGCCGTATAACAGTTTCATTCCAAATTGGGCGACATGATCCCCTTGCTTATCGTTCAACGCCTTCACGGATCCGGTAATGATGCCTACCGAGCTGAAATTGGCGAAGCTGACCAGGAACACGGACACGATCCCTGCCGTCCGCTCGGATAAATTCGCTGCGATGTCTTTGAAGCTGAGCATAGCGACGAACTCGTTCGTTACCAATTTGGTAGCCATAATCCCGCCCGCTTGAACCGTCTCGTTCCAAGGCACGCCCATCAGAAAAGCGATCGGGGCGAATAAGTATCCTAGCGCCGATTGAAACGATATTTGGAAAATGAGGTTGAATATATAATTGATCATTTCCATCAAAGCGATGAAACCGATCAGCATCGCGCTCACGATGACCGCTATCTTGAAACCGTCCATAATGCTGTCGCTGATCATTTGAAAAAAACTGACTTTGCGGCCTCTTTCCTCTTCAACGGCAACGTCCTCTTCTTCCTCGACCGGATACGGGTTGATCAGGTTGGCGACGATCAAGGCGGAGAAAATATTAAACACAATCGCCACGACCACATATTTCGGCGCCAGCATCGTCATATACGAACCGACGATCGAGATGCTGACCGCGCTCATGGCCGACGTGCATAAGGTGTAGAGACGCCTTCTCGATACGATATCCAACTGGCTCTTCGTCGTCAGGAATACTTCCGATTGGCCGAGAAAAGCCGAGGAGACGGCAACGTAATTTTCGAGCTTGCCCATCCCGTTCAATTTGCTTAATATCCATCCGACATATTTGATGATTAAGGGCAATATACGAAAAAAGTTAAGAATTCCGATCAGTATCGATATAAAAATAATCGGCAGCAGAACATTCATGAAAAAGACCGAAGCCCCCTCGTTCTCCAGCCCGCCGAACACAAATCGGACGCCGCTGATTCCGAACTCCATCAGCTTGCTGAACAGGCCTGCGATGAACCCGATGACCGCGATGCCCGCTTCGGTATTCATAATGAGAAACGCCAATACAAGCTGTGCTGCCAACATGGCGGCAATCGGCCGTATTTTGATTCCTCTGCGGTTATGGCTAACAAGAAATCCCAAAACGAAGACAAGCAGCAATCCGGTAGCGGCAAAAAGAAATCTCATCATTCCCTCCAAATTAGCGAAATCCTTCATCGAAGGTATCCTCCCCTAATTTGGCAAAAAATATTTATCCGCCCTATCGCCGTATATAAAAAAGAGGAGACCAAACGTCCCCTCCTAAAGGCCATTCTATTTGATTTGAATATCGTACCATCCGAGCAGCTCGTCGTACTTATTATAGAACGTGAACCTCCGGTAATCCGACTTCGGCGAGTTACTTTTTACTTTGTAGACAATCTCGCCTTGCTCCGATCTCGGCATCAATGTCGTATACCGCTCCGGAAGCAGCTCATGAAAGTATTCGAACGGCGATGATTCATAGAAAGTATTGAGATAAGCCATATAATCGAAATCCCGAATTTTCTCGTTCAAATCGTCCTGGACGAACGTAATGACAGACTGGTCTCCCGATTGCCCGACAATGATCCCGCTTTGAATGTCGTCTAGTTGCGCGATTTCGCGACTGTCGTATACCTTTTTCACTTTCTCGCTTTCTTGTCCGTCGCGAACGACGGTAACATAGATCGTTCCCGTTTCGGGCAGTGCAATGCTCTTATCCAGAAATACGGAGGCCCGCTGGGAATTATCCGAAACGCCGCTGCCAAGAAGCGTTCCATCTTCGGAATAAACGTTAACGGTATTCTTGATTCCGGCGTCGTACGCGGTAATCAATCCTTTCTGGGCGGTCACTCGAATATCTTTATCGTTAAAGATGCCTTCGTCCCCATCGATCCTTTTCACGCGCAAAACATACGACGGATCTTTGCTGCCAGGACGGTCGAGGAAAATATCCAAACCCAATCCCGGCTTCAGATCGACGCTCATCGGGGTGCCGCCGGTCATCGTGCCCGAAGCGATTCTCTCCGTCGGATAACCTCCGATAATGCTGTATCGGATGCTAATTGCTCCTTGTTTCGGCGATGCGGTCCATGTAAACGAAGTAATGTCGTTCGGAATATATACGCCGTAATCGCGGACGTTGTCATCGAAACCGAAGCCGATCGTTTTCGCGCTGTTTTGGTCTTTGCCATACTGTTTCAACGTCAACGGCTGGCCGTCTACTTCCACAACCAAGTCTCTCAGCGAGAACGCCATCTCCGGCTCTTTGCCGATTTTGTACGTAATCAGATCCGACTGGGCGACGGTTTTGTGGCTTGCGACGTCTTCCAGTTCAATTCTGAATTGGTATGTGCCTGCTTCGCCGTTCACATAAACCGAATAGACTACATCGGTCACTCCGTGATGGTCGCCCCATGCGGAAATATCCGTTCCTTCCTGCGGCCCGAATCCTGTTCGAACGATATCGCTCCAGCGGGAAGCTTCCTTGTCGTACGCGAATAATTGCATCGTTCCTCCCGAGGACGAAGCGACTTTAATCGGCTTTACGCGCACCTTGCCCGCGTACGGTCTCCCCGCATCTGTGACCGTTTGCAGCTTATATTGCAGATAGGCGGCATCGTTAAAACGGGCTTCGTCTTCCACGATGCTGCCGCTTTCCTCGATCAACACGTATTCGGCATTCGTGGCGAGGAGTTCGTCGGCTTCCTCTTTCTGCATATTCGTTCCTGGCAGAACCTTCAGCTTATATTCGTTTGCCGAATCTTTCGAACCTCCTCCGTTCGATCCGCCGTTATTCGCGCCGCCGCTCGAACCGCCGGACGAACCCGGCTCCGAGGAAGACTCCGGCACCGGAAGGCGCACACCGTCCTTTTGCGGGCCTTCCAGTTTGCCCGGCTTGATCGCAAATTGCGAACCTTGCGATCCGTCGTTTAATGTAGCGGACTGAACTTTCCCCGTTCCCGATACATTCATGACCGCATGCAGAACCAATTCCGCGATGACCGCTTCTTTTCCTACTTGGAGCGATCCCTTTCCGCCGCGCTCCGTCACTTGAAGCTTCGCGATCGATCCCTTTGGCATATCGACCGAAATTTGAGCAGCGGACAGACTCACTTCCTCGAACTGTCCGATGAACGTCACTTTCGACCCGGCCGGCAATCGTTCCGCCAGCTCGACGTTTGTGAAACCCGCTCCCGTTAACGCGTCTTCTTGAAGTTTCGCCGGCGTTAGCACGATCGTATGCCCCACTTCCGTCGAACCTTCCGCGACAACGCGTACGGCACCCGCTTTTTTCTCAACAATCAACTGTACGATCGTCGCATCTTTCAAATGAACGGAATTTTCTCCGCCGCCTTGGACGATCGTCTTACCTTGAACTTGCACGTTATTCAAGTAAACCTCTCCGGCGCCTACTCCTTCGGAAATAAGCAGATCTCCGGAAATCGTCATATTTTTCAACGTCGTATCCGCTGCGTTAATAACGGCATTTCCTTGAACGGTCTCGCTGCCTTCCTCCGGGCCGTATGTTCCGCTCTTATCGTATGTACGGACAGCCGGCTTCTTCGCTTGAAACGCATTGTCGATCGCCACGATCGCTTCGGCGCGGGTGATGCTACGCTTCGGCCCGAACGTGCCGTTCTCATAGCCTTTCATGGAACCGCGGGCAAGAACGGCCGCGACGGACGATTTGCTCCACGGCGCCAATTGGCCGGCATCTTTCATTGAAGCAAGAACATCCTCCGTTCCATCGTTCCGCGCATCAATCAATTTGGCCAGAATGACGGCCGCTTCTTCGCGGGTGATCGTTTGATCCGGTCGAAACGTAAGATCGGCATATCCTTGGATATATCCCGCCTGCAGCGCTTTGCCGATTTCGTCATGCTCCCACCCTGCCGCAAGCACATCCGTAAACTCGATATCCGTCCGGTCCGTAAACTGAAACGCCCGGTTGACGAAAGCGACAAATTCAACCCGGCTGACGCTTTCGTTCGGCCGATAGGAACCTTCGCCATCGCCGCGCAAATCGCCGCGCCCGATCCATTCTTTCATCGTTGTCTCGGCCCAATGTCCTTCCAGGTCCGATGCGGCGCCGCTTGCGGCAGCTATATTCGCCGCTCCGAGCAGCAAACAAACGCTTAGCAACAGCGCCATCCATCTCTTCGTACGTTTTTTTGATCCGGCCATTTTCGTTATTCCTCCTCACTGTGGTTAAAGGCCTAGTTCGAATTTACCAACACGAACCAAATGATTACATTCTACAAAATCCGGCATTATCCTCCCCTAACCTCCAAATAAAACATAAAAATCGCCTTTCTTCGGAGCCGTAAAGCCCGGGAAAAGGCGATGTCAATTCAAGTTTGATGAATGGTTACGCCGCCACGTCGCGCTTCGTAAATAAAAGCCACGATACGATATGGAAGACGGCAAAATAGGCGATAAGCATCATAACGGAGAACTGCAGCGTCATCTCGGGACGAATCGGCGTGCCTCCGGTCAAATATGGGCTCAGATCGATATTGGCGAACAGCACATATTTCACCCACTCGTATTGCCTGAATATCATAACGAGGGTGTTGCCCACGAGCATGAAGAACAGCGAGAACGCAATCGCCATGGCCGAACTGCGGAACGCCGCCGAAATCATGAAGGCAAAGGTGACGTACATAATCAACTGCACGGCATTCAGCCCGTATTTCTGCAGTACGGAAATGATCATCGACTGTTCGTGCACCGCTCCGTCCGCGCCGACATACAGAGCGGGATAGGAGACGGAGCCGAATCCTTCCGCCAATCCTCCGAACAGAACTGACGCGGCGAACGTCAGTACGAGCAGGAACAGGGCAAACATCAGCGTCGATATATATTTGCTGAGCAATATTTTTCCTCGTGACGCGGGCCGGACAAGGAGCAGCTTCACCGTCCCCCACGTGAACTCGGCCGCGACCATATCCGCCGCGACGATGACCGTTAACATCGTCACCAGCAATATCATAAAGGTCGAAGCGCCGACAATGTCCCATAGCGTCTGCTCGTTCGGATTAATGTCATGCTCCAAAGCGTATTCTTTCGTCTTGATCGCGTCTTCGATCTCTTTGCGTTCTTCCGGCAAGGCGTCGTCAGGCATCTTGGCCAAATACGCCTTGTTATTCTGAAGGGATTGCTCCACCTGCTGCCGCCAATTCGTCTGGTCGGTATGAATGTCGTTCCATTTGATCAGCCCGGTCATTAAGCCGAGCGCGCCGAGCAGCAGCAAGACCATGATCCATGTCCGCAATCGGCGGAATATTTTCATATTTTCATTTTGTACGAGCGCCCCTAAACTAGACAATTTGCTCACTCCCTGTCATTTCGAGGAATTGGTCCTCCAGCGATTTCGATGCGGAACGGATGCCGTAAATTTTGCTCCCGGCATGCACCAGCATTTCGGTAATAACCGCAATTTGCTCCCGATCGGCGAGCAATTCGATCTCCCCTTCGCGAACGGCGACATCCGTTACGCTCAGGACGGATTCCAACGTTTCCTTCGCGCGAAGCGGATCGTCCGTTTCAATCGTCACTCTGCGCTGCTCCACCGTTTTCGCATCATGCAGCGACTGCACGTCGATCAATTTGCCGTTTTGAATAATCGCCACCCGGTCGCACATCAATTCCATCTCGGACAATAAATGAGAGGAGACGACAATGGCAATCCCCTCTTCCCTCGCCAAACGGCGCAAATAGTCCCGCAGTTCGCGAATGCCGGCCGGGTCGAGCCCGTTCGTCGGTTCGTCGAGAATGAGAACGGAAGGCTTGTGCAAGATCGCCTGCGCAACGCCGAGCCGCTGCCGCATGCCGAGCGAATATTTTTTCACCTTTTCATGAATCCGGTTCTTCAAACCGACCAGTTCGACCACTTCTTGAATTCTTTGTTTCGTTACGCCGGAATGCATGCGCGCATAGTGCACCAAGTTTTGGTACCCTGTCAAAAATTTATACATTTCCGGATTTTCAACGATCGCGCCTACATGACGCATCGCGTTCTCGAATTCCTTCTTGACGGGAATGCCTTGCACATAGACCTCTCCGTCGCTCATCCCTATCAATCCAACGATCATGCGAATCGTCGTCGTCTTCCCGGCCCCGTTCGGTCCGAGAAACCCGAACACTTCCCCTCTGGGCACATCGAACGACAAATGATCCACAATCGTGCGTCTGCCGATCTTTTTCGTTACGTTGCGTAGCTGCAAAACAGCCGTCTCGTTCATGTCCGTTCCCTCCACAAGTCTTTCTTACTTGCATTATTATAACTGCGGGGCGGAACTGCTCATACCGGCTCCGGGCCTGAACCCGGCTGGACTTTGGTTGAAACATTTGCCGGACTTAAGTCGAGGGAAGCGGTTATGTTCTACTCCGATTTTCCATATATTGAATGAGATAGCGATGGATGCTTCCACGCTCCGGGAGGGATGAACGATGGCTATAAAACCGCCTATGCTGCGGCCGGGAGACACGATCGGAATCGTTACGCTGGGCAGTCCGCTCGATCCCGGCGTGATCGACGCCAGAATCGAAACGGTAAGACAAATGGGGTTCAAAGTCGTATTGGGCCGGTATGTTTACGCGCAGAACGGATTTTTGGCAGGGACGGACGAACAGCGGGCGGGGGACTTGATGGACATGTTCCGCAATCCGGAGGTGAAGCTGATCTTGCCGTCGCGGGGCGGGGTCGGAGTCGCCGGCATTCTGCCTTATCTCGATTTCCGGGTCATCCGCCGCAATCCGAAAATTGTGACGGGATACAGCGATATTACCGTTCTATTGAACGTGCTGCACCAGTACGCGGATCTTGTCACCTTTCAAAGCTTGCTGCTGATCGACTTTCGCTTCGGAACGCCGGCATACAATTTCGATCAGTTCTTCGCGGCGACATCCACTCTGGACGCCCCGCGAAGAATTGAGAATCCGCCCGGCATGCCGCTGATCGGCCGGGTTCCGGGCCATGCCGCGGGCCCGTTGGTCGGGGGAAATCTGACTTCCTTTGTCGATACGCTCGGCACTCCTTACGAAATCGACGTGAGGGGCAAAATATTGCTGCTCGAAGAGACGCATGAACCGGTCAACACCGTCTACCGTTATATGAATCATTTGAAATTGGCGGGGAAATTCGCCGATTGCATCGGCGTTATTATGGGAGAATGCACCGGCTGCCAAGACGCTTACGGCAAATCGTACGACGATTTGATCGACGATTTTCTGGTCCCTCTCGGGAAGCCGCTGCTGACGAATCTGGCGACGGCGCACGGCCTTTATAAAGCCGCGCTCCCGATCGGGGCGGTGGTGGACATGAATGCGGAATTCAATACATTGACCGTCATGGAACCGACCGTAAGCGCGCCCGTTCCGTAATATTTACGCTTCATTATTAAAAAAGACTTTATAATAGTACATGTTCCGCTCCTCGTCGTAGCCTCTTTCCAAATAATCGAAGCTTTCGCTCTTTAGTTTGATTTCAATATCCGTATCCAATTTTATATCGTTCTTGAACTCCCGTTTCACCCGTTTCAACGCCGTATGCGAGATAGGGAACTCCGTTACCGCGGGCAGTTCGTTCATTTCCTCGTACGATTCTTTATACGTTTTGAAAATGTTAATGTATTCAGGGTCCCGAATCACCTCCTCGGCGAACGATTCTTCCTCGAACTGCTCGTTTTGCGCAAAATATTGAACCGTTTGGTTTAGAAACATGAGTTTATCTTTCTTCTCGAATTGATCCGTCGCCGGGACGATGACGTCGTCGTAAAAATCGGCGCACATCCGAACGTAGGCGTCGGTCATGAAGCTTTCGTCTTTCAATATTTCAATTTTTAGAAAATCGTCCTTCCAATAGGCAGCCTCATTCCCTTTGTTTAACGGATCGACGATGCCGACGGCGAATCCGCCCGCCGCGTTATAGTTCAGGATCAGGCATCCTTTGTCCAATTTGCGGATGTTGATTCCTTCATCGCACCGGACATCCAAAGCCGAATCCGCCGTTTCTTCCACTTTGAGGTACATATCTTTATTTTCCGATTTAAACAGACCGATGGCGTCGACTTCAAAATTGTCGTATATCATATTGTTGAAATGGACGACGTAAAATTCGCCCGGCTTAATTTGCGGATGCGCCTGCTGTTCGTACAGATGTTTCAGCAAATGAACCGACTGCTCGTAAAACGCCGTATTGTCTTTAAAGATCGTATTGGCGTACGTATACACTTCGTTCAATTGAAGATCGGCCTCATGATGAAAGCGGTAGAACGTATCGAATTTAAACGCGGATAAAAAATATTTCAGCAGCGCCGCCTTCAAATCGTCGCCATCGATGTCGCAAACCTCGTTGGAAACGACCATGCCTTCGTCTTTCAGCTTGTTTCCTACTTTATGAATCACAATATTCTGAATCTCGATGTTGGATAAATCGATCACTTGATGTGCTCCTTCTCTCGCAAATATGATAGGTTTCTTACGTTGATCGGCAACTGCTCAAGACAATTGCCCCAACCGCTGGATGAACTCTTCCGCCGCGCTGTAGCCTTGCATTTGCAAATACCAGTTGTTGGCCGCCGCCTCTACCAATCCGGCCACGTCCCGGCCTGGCTGCAGCTGAATTTGAATATGCGGAATCCGGACATCCATATACGTCGAATATTTCGGCTCCTGCAAAATATCGTTGTTCAACTCGTTTTCCTTCCATTTCGTCAATTCAATGTCCAGCACGATGCGCGTTTCGTCTTGGAAGGAACTGCGGCCGTAAATGCGCGGCACGTTAATGAGGCCGATGCTGCGCAACGCGAGAAACTCCCGCGTGTTGCCGTCATGCGTGCCGACAATAACCTCCGGATTGATCTTCTTCAGGACGACAGCATCGTCGGCGACGAGCCGGTGTCCGCGCCGGATGAGCGTAAGCGCGGTCTCGCTCTTGCCGATCCCCGACTGCCCGCGCAGCAAAACGCCAATCCCGGCCACATTCACGCATACGCCATGCACCTGTATTTCCGGCGCCAGCATGCGGGTCAAATACATATCGATCAGCGTCATGAATTTGCTCGTATCGTCCGCAGAACGCAGCAAAGGAATGCCTTCCTTATTGCAGTGCTCCATCAAATATTGGAGTCCTTCCAATTTCCGGGTCACGACAAAGCAAGGAGGATGATATTTCACGACATTGCCGATGCGAATATCCCGCTCTTTCTCGGACAGCGTATGCAAGTAGGTAATCTCTTTCTTTCCTAAAATTTGCACTCGTTCTTGCGGAAAAAAATCGAAATAGCCTGAAAATTCAAGCCCAGGCCGATGGACGCGCGATTTCACGATCGTCCTTCCCAACTGCTCCGCTCCAGCCAGCACTTCCAGTTGAAACCGATCTACCAATTGTTTTATCGTAATGCTCTTCATTCGATCACCTCATCAGCATCTTCAGTCATAGCCATTAGATTCATATACTCCTATTCTATCAAAATAGTTTCGCTTTGATCCATTTCATCCCCTTCGCTTCGCATAATTCATAACCCGGCACCTCATAATAAGGAGCGGGTTACGAAGTCATTTGCCGTCCGCTTACTCGTTCTGCAATGCGGACAAGCCTTGTTTGAAACGGGTTCGAACCGTGTAGGTCGTGTCGACGGCCAAATATAGCAGAAACAACGGGCAGACGACCGACCAAATCGGCTTAGCCGCGGCGTAAAGGGCGGCGACCGACGGATGAAGCGATTCGATAACGGCGAACGAGAGCACAAGCCAGTAGACGGAAAACCGCAGACAGATATGGCCTTGCAGTTGAAACCGGTGTCCGCTGTAGTCCCACCATTGTTTATGGAACAACCGTTGAAGCAAATACCCGCTCGCGTATTCGACGGCGCTTGGAACGAGAAGGCACATCAGCATCAAGCCGCCCAGGCTCGGTTCGCTTGCGGCATAGAGCAGCAGAATGACCGGCGCGAAGCCGTACATCGGCTTGAGCGGACCTCTTAGGAATCCTTCCTTGAAAAACCGGCCGGTTGTCGCGAGACTATAGGTATTCTCCAGCAGCCAGCCTCCGAAAGAATAAACCATAAAATAAAACGCGATCGCCTGCCAATCGCTCGCGCTAACGGCGAAATCGCCCATGATATTCCCTCGCTTTCTCGATAATGAACAGTGACCCTATTTTTTCCGATCAAGACGATTTGCATTCACACTAAAAATTATGTACAATAAAAAAGTATGTTACTTTACTTAAGGAGGAAACAAACATAATGTCCAAAGATTTTTATGCTGCGTTAAAAAACAGACGTTCCATTTACGGCATTAGCAAAGAGCAAGTCGTATCGGACGACAAAATTCAAGAAGTGATCCGCGAAGCCGTCAAATATACGCCTTCCGCATTCAACTCGCAAAGCGCAAGAGTCGTATTGCTGTTAGATGAACATCACGATAAATTTTGGGATATCACGAAAGAAACGTTACGAAAAATTGTCGGCAACGACGAGCAATTTGCTTCGACCGCGGAGAAAATGGGGGCATTCCGCAGCGGTTACGGCACGGTCTTGTTCTTCGAAGACGATAGCGTAGTCGAAGGATTGCAATCGAATTTCCCGCTCTATAAGGACAACTTCCCAATTTGGTCCCATCATTCCTCCGGCATGCTGCAATTCGTCATTTGGACGGGACTGGAAGCCGAAGGTTACGGCGCTTCGCTCCAGCACTACAATCCGGTGATCGACGATCAAGTGAAAAAAGAATGGAATATTCCCGACAGTTGGAAACTGATCGCACAACTGCCGTTCGGCAAACCGACGGTTCAACCGGGCGAGAAGGAATTCCAACCGTTGGAGCAAAGAATTAAGGTGTTTAAATAATAACGGCATGAACGAAAAAAGGGTTACGGAAGTAGAATTCTACTAGCGTAACCTTTTTTTATTTGGCTATGAATCAGAACGGAAAAAACAGTGGAAGCACCGCCACCATGACGATCCCCATCAGAAGCTGGAGCGGAATCCCGACCTTCATATAATGGCTGAACGTATAGCGTCCCGCCGACATAACAAGCGCATTGGGCGGCGTGGAGAACGGCGATGCGAAGCACATGCTCGCGCCGATCGACACCGCGAACAGAAACGGATACGGACTTGCGCCGAGCTGAACGGCGGCCGTCAGCGCAATCGGCGCGAGCAGCACCGCACAAGCCGTATTGCTGATGAACATCGTCATGACGGATGTCGTAAAATATACGCCGGCCAATAACGCCATCGGCCCGTAGCTTCCGAGGGAACTGACCAGCCCCTGGGACAGCAGCGCCGCCAGCCCGGTCTTCTCGAGCGCAATCGACATCGGGATCATTCCGCCAATCAGCGCAATACTTTCCCAATTGACGGTCTTATACGCCTCCTCCATATTGCGGACGCAGCCGAATACGACCATCAATACGGCGGCGGCCATTACCGCGGCGACCGCCGGAATCCATTCGGTGACAAGCAGTACGACCATCAGCAGCATAATGCCGGCGGCAATCGGCGCTTTATTGTCCATCGTCACCTTGCGCGACTCTTCCATCGGCTGCCCGACGACGACGACATCGGGCTGTTCCTCGGCGAGCAGGGCAATATCCTTCCATGTTCCCTGGACGAGCAGCGCATCGCCGAAGCGCATTTTCTCTTCTTTCAGATTATGGAGCAAATATTGCTCTTTGCGATGAATGCCGAGAATGTTCACCCTGAATTTCTCGCGAAAGCCCGACCGTTTGACGAGCTGCCCGATCAGTCTCGAGTTGGGCGTCAGCATCACCTCCGCAATGCCGACATCGCTGGTCGCATAGTACTCTACGCCTGAAGTCCGCTCGCGCTCCGGAACGCGACGGTCGAGCAAGGCGAGGCCGTATGTTTCGGCGAACTTCTGCGCCTGCTCGAACGGGCCGTTAATATATAAAATGTCATTCTCCTGAATGACGGTTTCCGGCCCGGCAATCTCCTGATTGATCGTTTTGAAGAACTGGTTCTTCGCGGAAGTTTTGCGGCGGATCTCAATAATGTTCAATCCGAATTGGCCGGGAATGTCCAGTTCGCGAAGCGTCTTCGAGCGGATCGGGGCGTCGTCCCCCACCTGGGCGCGGTACAAGTTCTGCGACAGCTGATATTGCCGCGTCAGTTCCTTGAGCGAGCGCCCGTTGCGCCTTTGCCCTCCTTCCTCTTCATTGCGCGGCAGAAAGCGCCTGAGGAAGAGCATCGCAACGATGCCTACGGCAAGGCAGACAAGTCCGACAGGAGTAAAGGAGAAGAACGACAGCCTCTCGTATCCGCTATTAGCCAGCGCATCCGAAATGACCAGGTTGGGCGGCGTACCGATCAGCGTCAGCATCCCTCCCAGGCTGCTGGCAAACGCAAGCGGCATCAACAGCCTGCCCGGATTGGTCCGGGCGCTTAACGCCAGGCTGACGACGATCGGCATCATCACGGCCACCGTTCCCGTATTGCTGACGAACGTACCGATTGCCGCCGTAACGAGCATCACCATCAGCAGCAGCCGCGTCTCGTTCGCGCCCGCCAGCTGCAGCAGCTTCCTGCTTGCCATTTTCGCCAGGCCCGTCTGGAATATCCCGCCCCCTACGACGAACAGGCCGACCATCATAATGACAACCGAATTGGAGAAGCCCGACAACGCTTCGGCCGGCGTCAATATATCGAACAACATTAATAAAATTAGCGAACCGATCGCCACAAGATCCGACCTTACTTTGCCGGATATAAACAACGCCGACGCCAGTGCCAGCACCGCCAGCGTCATCACCATCTGTCCGTTCACACATCTTCCTCCCACATCTGCATCAATCCCTATTTGCCTTCGACATGGATATAGGGCATTCCTGTCGTTCGCGCAATAGATTCGCTGATCATTCGCCCCGCCGCCTCATAATGTTCAAAATTGAGAGCCGCCCGAACGCCCGGCTTTTCCCGGCCGGCTAAGGCAGCAGGCCGATCTGCCGCGCTTTCTCCACCGCTTCGATGCGGTTGGAAACCTGCAGCTTGGCGTATATATTGATCATATGCGTCTTGACCGTCGCGACGGAGATACACAACCGGCTCCCGATTTCTTTGTTCGATAATCCGGTCGCAAGCACACGCAGCACTTCCAGTTCGCGCGCGCTCAGCAATTCATCGGTTTTCTCCCGCTCCCACAACGACAAGAGACCATTCATAAATTTCTTCTCATTCTCGTTCAAATCGCTATCCTTCTCTTGTTTCAACCGCATAAGCGCTCTGCGTGCAACCTCGCCTTCCAATATATACGAATAGGCGATTTGATTTTCCCAGCTATAGTGCACGGCTTCCCGGATTAAATTTAATATTTCCCTTTGCCGATCGCCCTTGTCCTGATCCAATATGCGGATTTTCAACAAGATGGACTCGACGAGAATCGTTTTGACCTTATGCTTCCTTACGCGCTTCAAAATATCGTCCAGTTGCGCCAGCGCCAACGCCCGGTCCCCTTGCGACCACATGATACGCGCATGCACCAATCGATCTTCATAACGCAACGGCCTGGGATTCCCGCCTTTTTCGACCCAATGCAAAAACGAACGCAAGAGCTCCGGGTCCGCGTCATCGATCAACAGCTGATATTTCAACAAAGATGAATGGTATAACGGATGTTCATAAAAAACAGGGAACGAGGTTAATTGTTTCATTCTCCGGGCAGCTTCTTGTTTGTCGCCGCGCAATAAAAAGATTTCCATCCTATTATGAACATATCCTCTTTCCATTGAAACATTCTCTTTCTGCAGCTTCCGTTCCGCCTGCTCGAATATTGCTTCCGCCCGGTCGAGCTCCATCCTTTTCATATAAATGCCGCCCATCCCGATCAAACTGTTGGCCGCCAGCGGAGATAAATAGGAATGCTCTTCCACGAGCCGGGATAACGATTCGTATATGCGTTCGCACTCTTGCAGATCGCCCATCGCCTCGAGCAATTGGCTTTTGCAGGTCAAAGCGAAGTAGCGTATATACGGATTGAGGAAACCGCTCTCGAGCATAACCGCTTTATCGATGCATTCGACCGCTTCGGCGTATTGATCCATGAGACCCAGCAGCATCGAACTGGTTACGTAAATAATCGCTTTCGTCACATCGCTAAAACCCATATGCTCGATCTCGTCGATCAAGCCTGGATTCATCTCCAGACCGACAGCGGCGTCATCCATGAAAAAACGGGTGAATTGCAGCAACTTCCAGAAAACGTCTTCTTCGGACTTGCCGCTTAGATCGTCCAAAACGGCTCTGCATTGATCGAACTCCAAATTGCAAAAATGATAGAACAGCCGTTGAAACAGCAAATCCCGGTTATCGACGAGAAATTCCAGCGGAATTTGCCGCAAGTACGCCCATCCTTTGACCGTCTGCTGCAAGCGGCAAATCAATCGCAGCGCTTCGCGGTATTGTTCCGCCTGAATGTAATGCTTTACGCTCTCATCCGTGTCGCCGAACCGCTCGAAAATCGCCGCCGCCTTGCAATGCAGTTTCCGCTTGGCGCCTCCGTCGCGCTCCGCCAGCCTCTGCCGCAGAAATTCGCCGAATAAATGATGATAACGGTACAATCCGGCCTTTTCGTCAATCGTGACGAGAAACATATTTTTCTCGAGAAAACCGTGAATGAGCGTTCTTGCATCGTCGACGTCGAGCAGTTGATTGCACAGCGATTCGTTAAAGTAGGACAAGACCGACGTGCAAATCAAAAACCGCGTCTCCTCTTCGCTTAACGATCGGAGGATTTCATTGGATAAATAATTCGTCATATATTTGTTAAGGCCTTTGGCCGGGCCGAACGGCATATCCCTCTTATGAGAATGAGCCAGTGCCATCAACTGGAGTCCGCCGACCCAGCCTTCCGCCAGTTCGTTCAACTTGCCCGCCGTCGCATCGTCCATTCCCGTCCTCAAAGTGTCCTGAAGAAAACGAACCGCTTCATCGGCGGAAAATCTCAAATCGCTCTCGTCGATTTCCAGATACTTGCCGGATATCATCAAATCCCCCAAATACAGCTTCGGCGTCTCCCGGGTTAATATAACGAGCCGAATATGATCCGGGCTGTACTTCATAAAAAACTCGATCGTCTGCAGCAATTGCGGGTCTTCCACCGTATGGAAATCGTCCAAAACGATCGTTAGACCCCTAATATCATGCAATTGATTGACGATTAAGATCAGCATATTCTCCATATCCCGCTTCTGGGGGAGCGCTTCGAAAATGGACAGCAGATCGTCTACTTTGCGGCCCAAGTCGCCCTTTAGCGCCTCCAGAACATAGTACCAAAACGAAAAAACGTCATTATTGTCCTCATCCAACGCGACCCATCGAAAATCCGCGCACCCGAACTCATGCATAAAAGAAGCAAGCAACGTCGTCTTGCCGCTCCCGGCGGAGCCTTGCACGAGGATCACCTTGTATTCCTGCATATGTTCCAGTTTGCGAAACAGCTCTTCCCGGCGAATATAATTGTTGCGCGGAGCCGGCGCGATCAACTTGGTTGAAATCAGTTTCATGCCATCCTTCCTTCCAGCCCATTCGAATCGAAATGGAAGTGTGCGACCGTGTTGTTTAGCGAAATACCTCTGTTTGAACTGCCTCTATTACTATAACACGGGCGCCCCCGGCTCCGCACATTCAATATCGCCCTTCCTTGCTTCGTCTTCGGCAAATCGCCCAGCCCGCAACAAACAAGATCGCCGTAAAAACCAGCAAATAACCGATTTGCTGCGAGCCGGCCGCCGTCGCCGTGCGCTGTTCCAGGTCCTGAACAAGATTCAAAAACTGCTTTTGCGGCAGCAAAGACACGACGGCCTTCATAAGTCCGCCATGGGAGAACGTGTAGAAACTGCCGGACAATATCGAAGTCAGCACAATGATGCTGGCCGCAGCCATCATCGCGTTATCGAGGCTGTCGATCCATGCCGTCATGAACAACGCGAAGGCCGTGGCTAACGCCGCCAATAGGCCGAGCAGCCAGGCATATTGCAGAAGCGTAAACCCGAGATCGAGGCCGAGCAGCGTTTGCGCCGCAACGAGCAATACATAGGTCGGCGCATACAGGATTACAAAGCAGAACAAGCTCTGGGCCAGCATGTAGCTCGTCAAGCTTGCAGGCGAGACGATTACGCGGCGCAACGTGCCGTTCGCCTTATCCTCGGCAAACAAATTCATAAACAGCATCCCTTCCAACAGCACGAACATAATGAGGAACCCCAAAATATTCATGCCTACGCCGCGTTTCGCTTCCTCCGACAGCCGGCGTTCGGGACTCGCGAGCGCCTGTTGCAGTTTCTCCTTGAACGCATCGCCTTTCACCGTCTCGATCTTGTGGGTTCCGTTTCCTTGGTCGACAATGACCGCGTCGTATTTTCCCCGTACCAATTGAGACTTCGGCGGGACCTCCGCCAGCCGTTCAACGCGAAAGTCCTTCGTGCCGATCGGCATCTCGTCCGCTTCGGTTACGACGGCAATGCTGCCTTTCATATCAAACGCAGCCGTAAAATAAATCGCGAACGCCATCGCCGCGATCGTCATGGCAAGCGTTGAGAACAAGTAATTTTTGCGGCTTTTCATACGGTTCATATTGTTGCGAAATACAGATCCGACACCCTTCATACATAATCCTCCGCTCGAAAAGTAAGCTTGCAGCCCCACAGTAACAGGAGCGTTCCCAGAATGCAAAATCCGACGGACGGCAAAAACAATCCGAAATCATGATCGTAGATGATGCGGAAGACCGCCTCAGCCACCCACTTTACCGGCGACAGATACGATATGGTCTCGATCGCGGACCCCAATCCGTCCAACTGAAAAAACAAACCTCCAACCAGGGCCAACGCGTTGTTGATCATACTGAGAATTTTGTTGCTCAATTCTTCGCTTTTCAGCAAGCAGCACAACAGGACGCCCAGGGCCGAAGAGAAAAGATTGAACCCTGTCAGAATCAGCGCTACGCAAATCCAATTCCCGCCGCCGAAGTTAATGCCGAACAAAAGACGGGTCAACCCGATCAACAGGAAGGAGCTCGCGCTCGCAAAGAGAAAGGTCGCCGCCATTTTGGAGACATAAATATAAAACGTAGGTATAGGCGAGTACAGAATCCGCAAATTGCTCGTCTTCAAGCTCTTCTCCATAAAACTGTTCGCGGCGATCATCGATACGTTCAAAGCTGTAAAAATCAATATTGTGACCCCGTAATAATCGTAAGAAGTTACTTCTCCGCCTCCGTACACCGTGCCGGTCATGTAACCCAGAACCGCGATCAGCAGCAGCGGGAATACCGAGTTGGACATGATCATGACGGGATTTAAGATCAGATTTCTAAGATCCCGCGTCAGAATGGCGTTGAAACTGCGCAAATAGATCCGCATGGCGGTCCCTCCTCAATCCCGCAACGTCCTGCCGGTCAGCTTCAGGAATACGGTTTCCAAGCTAGCGACGGAGCTGGTCATGTTCTGAATTTTCAAACCTTTGCCTACAAGGAAAGAGATGATGGCGTCCAAATTTTCGATTCCTTTCAAGGTCGCGATACGAATGCGATTTTCATGAATATATACCTTCTTTACCCCGTCGATGCGGTATAGCTCGTCTTCCTGCAGAAGTCCGGCATCCTCCACATCCACCTCGTACAACTTTTCTTCCCCTAGCCGCTCCTTCAACTGCTCCTTCGTCCCGCAGGCGATGATCTTGCCGTGATCGATAATGACGATTCGGGTCGAAATTTCTTCGACCTCCTCCATGTAATGAGTCGTATAAATGATGCTGGCGCCCCGCTCCCTCAACGTTCGGATCGATTGCAATATATGATTGCGCGACTGCGGATCGATGCCGACCGTCGGCTCGTCCATAATGATGACTTTCGGCTCGTGCGCAATAGCGCAAGCGATGTTCAGCCTTCTTTTCATTCCGCCGGAAAAGGTTTTCGGCTTCTCCTTCTTCCGTTCGGACAGACCGACGAAGGCAAGCGCCCCGTCCGTTCGCCGCTGTAATTCCCGGCCGGCAAGGCCGTATAACGAGGCAAAAAACTTCACATTCGCTTCGGCCGATATTTCCTCGTATATGGCGATATCCTGCGGAACAATGCCCAAATTTCGTTTCAACCGGTTCGGATTGCGGTCGATTCGCTCCCCTTCGAAACGTATTTCCCCTTGATCGTAACGCAGCGCGGTGGACAAAATGTTGATCGTCGTGCTTTTCCCCGCTCCGTTCGGCCCGAGAAAGCATAAAATCTCTCCCGGATATACGTCGAATGTAATGCCTTGCAGCGCTTGATGCTGTTTAAAGCGCTTCTCCAACTGCTTCACCTCAATGATCGGCGTTTCCGTTGCCATATCAATCACTCCTTTTGCAACAATCGTACCGTGCGGGCAAAAGAAAAGAATCAACCAATCGGTTGATTCCGAAGGTTGATTCTTGCGGTTTAAAGACTTCGAATTGGTTGGAATTCCCACCTCTCCATAGTATAATAGAAAGAATTGATTCAAGACACTGGAGGGTATATTGACATGAAGACATCTTCCCCGTTTCAAGTAAGGTTGACGATCCGCACCAAGCTGATCGCCTCCTGCTTCATTTTGCTTGTGATCCCGATCCTCATCGTTGGCGCTGTAAGCTATCGGACCTCAGCCAATGAAACGAACGCTCTGATCGAAAAAAATATTCAAAACAATGTTGAGATGGCCAAAACGCTGATCGCCTCTTTTGACGAATCCGCCAAAAAAGGATTAATCTCCAAAGAGGAGGCCCAGGAACGGGTCAAAACCGCGCTGCTCGGGCCGAAAAACGGGGACAAAAGGCAAGGAAACAAAGAAATCGATCTGGGAGAGAACGGATATTTTTATGTACTGGACGAAAAAGGAACGCTCCTCGCCCATCCGTCCATGGAGGGGCAAAATATTTGGGATAAAAAGACGAGCGGAGGCTTTTATTACATACAAGACGTGATTCAAAACGCAAAGAACGGCGGAGGCTTTACGACCTACTCCTGGCCCCTGCCGAATTCGCAGAAGGAAGCGCCAAAAATCGTATATGCCAACCTTTATCCGGATTGGGGCTGGATCGTTTCCGCCGGCTCCTATATACAAGACTATAACCAAGGGCTTCGAAATATTCAAAATATCATACTGATGACGCTCATTTCCTGTTTTGTCGCCGGACTCGCGTTTGCATTGCTGTTTGCCCGGCATATTTCCAAACCGCTCGCCGCGGTTGCGAAACAGACGGCGCGAATCGCGGAAGGCGATTTAACCGATCATCATGCGAGGATTACGAATAAAGACGAAATCGGCGCATTGGGAAACCGATTCTCTCAAATGGGAGAGAGCTTGCGGCAACTGGTTCGCCACATTCGGAACAATTCCGATCTCGTCTCGCACAATATGAGCCAGCTCACGGCTTCCGTCCATGAAGTCGCACAGGCGAGCAATCAAATCGCCGCTTCGGTGCAAGAAATTTCACAGCTTACGCATACGCAAGCGCATCATGTGGAGGAAAGCGCCAATGCCATGGAAGAAATGGCGGCGGGCATTCAGCGGATCGCCGCAACGTCGTCCGATACATTGGCCGTATCCGAGCATATGGCGCGCGAGGCGCAGCAAGGAAATCTGTCCGCCATGGAATCGACGGCCAGAATGACGGCGCTTCGTACGACGGTTCAAGACTTGGCGGCCGTTATCGAACAGTTAACCGACCGCTCGCAGGAAATCGGATCGATCGTGGAAGTCATTACGGAAATTTCCGACCAAACGAATCTATTATCGCTGAACGCGGCGATCGAGGCCGCCCGTGCGGGAGAATCCGGCCAAGGCTTTGCCGTCGTCGCCGCGGAGATCCGCAAGCTGGCGGAACGTTCCGCACAATCGGCGGGGCAAGTGTCGGGACTGATCGAAACGATTCAGCAGCATATCGCCTATACCGTTGCCGAGATGAAGCGCAGCGAACAAGAAGTAGAAAGCGGCGCGGAGATCGTCGCGAAAACCGGCGACGCCTTTCAACGGATTATGGAAGCGACGAAGCAAACGGCCGAACAAATCGAAGAGGCTTCGGCGGCGTCGGAAGAATTATCCGCCAGCTCGCAGCAAATTGCAGCCTCGTTACAGGATATGAAACGGGCGTCCAAAGCAACGGCGGATACCGCCCAGTCCATCTCCAGCTTTACCGAGGAGCAATTGGCCGCGATGGAGGCCATCTCTTCGACATCCGCCAAGATCGGCGCCATGGCGGAGGAACTGCAATCGGCAACACATCGATTTAAATTGTAGCCAATAGGAGGAATGAAATTCATGAGACCGTCCCCCATCATGATCAATAGACGGCCGGCCAAACCCGGCATTCTTGCATCCTTGCTATTATGGATCGTTATTCTATGCGCGGCGGCGATCGGCCTTGCGCAAATCCGCGCGCCGCAGCCGGTCGCATCGGATGCCGCACCCCATCGCTTCTCGGCCGAACGCGCGCTGGCGGATTTGGAAGCGATCAGCCGCGAAGCGCATCCGGTCGGTTCCGCGGCGCATGACGAGGTGCGCGATTACTTATTGCAGCGGTTGCGCGAACTAGGGCTGACGCCTGAAGTGCAGCGAACGACATCTGTTTCCGTTTCCGGCCATACGACCGCGGATGTGGAGAATATTGTCGCACGAATCGAAGGGAAGGCCGGCGGCGGCGCGATCATGCTGGCCGCGCATTACGATTCCACGCCCGGCGGACCGGGGGCGGCGGACGACGGCGCGGCCGTTGCCGCCATCCTGGAAACGGTTCGCGCTTTGCAAACGGGGGAACCGCTCGGCAACGACTTGATCGTCCTGCTGTCCGATGCCGAGGAAAACGGCTTATTGGGGGCGCGCTCGTTCGTGAAGGAGCATCCGTGGGCGAAAGAGGTTCGCCTTGTCTTGAATTTCGAAGCGCGCGGCAATCAAGGACCTTCGTTCATGTTCGAGACGAGCGAACGAAACGGATGGCTGATTGAACAATTCAGCAAACAAGCATCCTCCCCGGTTGCATATTCGCTCATTTACAATCTGTATAAGCTGCTGCCGAACGATACCGATTTCTCGGCGTTTAAAGAAGCGGGCATGCAAGGCTTGAATTTCGCGTTCGGCAATGGCATGAACGCCTATCATACGACGCTGGACACCGTCGATCGGCTCGACAAAAGCAGCCTGCAGCATCACGGCGAATATATGCTCAGCCTGACACGGCATTTCGGAAACAGCGATCTGGCGCAGCCGCAACAAACGAACGACCGCGTTTATTTCAATGTATTCGGTTCGGCGATGGCGACATATCCTCAATCTTGGGCCGTGCCGCTCGCCGCCATCGCCGCCGTCTTCTATATCGCGACCTTGATCCACGGCTTCCGCAGCAGAAGTCTGACGTTGGCAGGATACATCGGCGGCTTTGCCGCCGCATTGGCAAGCCTCGCTCTCGCATTCGGCATCGCCGCGGCCGCATGGTCTGGGTTAAGCCGGTTCTTTGCCGAATATCGGTGGATGTTGGAAAGCGACCCAACGGTCAGCAATCCGTTTTTCTGGTCCTTCCTCTGCTTGACGGTTGCGGCGACGCTGCTTGTGTTCGGCTTCCTTGCCGCGAAAATGCGGACGGAAAACGGTTGGGCCGGTTCGCTGCTGTTATGGCTTATTTTAACGGTTGCGACAAGCTACCTCCTTCCGGGAGGCAGTTATCTATTCGTATGGCCGTTATTGTTCAGCTTGATCGGACTCAATATCGCCTTTCGTACCGGCACAACGGAGTGGCCTGCCGTTCTCGGCGCCATTCCGGGCATCCTGTTCATGGCGCCGATCATTCATATCGTTTATATGTTGATGGGATTGCCTTTAGCCGGCGCACTATGCTTGTTGACGGCGCTGGCGATGACGTTGGTCATCCCGGCCGTTCGCTCCTTTCCTTTGGCGAAAGGATGGGTCGCGCCGCTCGTCATGCTAGCGGTATCCGTTGCCATCGCGGCGGCCGCTTCCTGGAACGTCATGCCGTCGTCTTCGCATCCGAACCTTAGTCAAATCGTCTATTTCAAAGATGCGGACCGGGGCCGGGCGATATGGGCGAGCGGCCAAACGCCGGACAACTACACTTCCGCATTGCTGGCGGAAGGAACGAGCCGCGGCGATATTAGCGGGGAGCTTCCTTTCCTGACCGGAGGGCTGCAGTCGTTTGTCAGCCAAGTCTATTTCAACGACGCGCCCGTTTACGATGAACCGGCGCCGGAAGTGGAGAAAATGGACGACGCCGTAAACGGCGATAGACGTACGTTAACGCTCCGGATTCGTTCCCTCCGCCAGGCGGAAGAGTTGACGTTCACAACGAACGCGAAAATGACCGTTTACGGGGCAAGTGTGAACGGACAACCGCTTATTGCCGAGACGAGACAGGTGGAAGCCGATGATCCCTTCAGCTTCAAGCATATCGGTTCCGGCAAGAACGGCATCGAGTTGCGAATCACGGTCGGCCGGAATGACGACGTCCGCTTTTATGCAGCCGATTGCAAATACATGCTGCCGAATGAAGTTCCGCAGCGGCCGGAAGAGCTGATCTCCTACCGGGATATGACGTTTGTTTTCAAGCATTATCAAATGTAGCCGTTTCATCCGCCTCTCTTCCCGTTTTCGAAGAGAGGCTGTTTTTTTCGAAATAGAAAACCGCAAATGCTTATTGTTATAAATTTTTTTATGTGTTATAATGAGTTATTCGTATATATGAAGTGATAAATTCACATATTATAAAGAGTAATCACACATATTATGGTGCTCTTTACAATGTGTGAATTTTTTTCTTCGTACCATATACGGGTACAACAATTTTGGAGGTTATGTAGGATGGAAACAGGAACAGTGAAATGGTTTAATGCGGAAAAAGGCTTCGGATTTATCGAAATCGAGGGCGGGAATGATGTATTCGTACACTTCAGCGCGATTGCGGGCGAAGGCTTCAAATCTTTGGACGAAGGACAACGCGTGCAATTCAATGTTGTTCAAGGAAACCGCGGACCGCAAGCCGATAATGTTGTGAAATTGTAGAAAAACTTACAGGAGGGATTCTTTTGTATTTTTCCAAAAAAACCATGGAGCCTCTTCAAGAGGAACCGACTCTAGTCTGGATGTGCAGCGATGAAGGATGCTTATGCTGGATGAGGAACAATTTCTCTTTCGAGGAAACTCCGACTTGTCCCATATGCCATTCGGCCATGGTGAAAAACACGAGAATGCTCCCCGTTCTTTCCAACAATACAAGCATGTAGGCTTCACAAACGAAGCCCGATCCGGAAGTCGTCCGGATCGGGCTTTTTTTGTGTACGTTATTGCCGCTACAACGCATGCAGTACGAAATTGGCCAGAAACAAGGCGGCGATCACATACGCGGCCATACCGACTTCCCGCCATTTGCCCGCGGCGATTTTCAGCAGCGGATATGCGAGAAAGCCGAACGCCATCCCGTCAACGATACTCGAGGTCAGCGGAATAAACGCGATGATCAAATATGCGGGAAACCATTCGGTCATATCGTCGAACGGAATATTGCGCACATTTTGAATCATCAATCCGCCGATCAGAATCAGCACCGGCGCAATCGCCGAGTCGGGTATCAGTTTGATGACCGGGAGGAATAGCAAGGAAGCGGCAAACAATACGCCCGTCGTTACGGCCGTCAACCCCGTTCTGCCGCCCGACGCAATGCCCGCTGCGCTCTCCACCGCGGAAACGGTCGGGCTAGAGCCGAATAGCCCCGACGCGATGACGGACATCGCGCTCGCTTGCAAACTGCGCTTGAATTTCTCCGGCCGATTCGCCATCTGCAATTGGCCGTGGATCAGGCCGACGCTTTCGAACAAAATGACCAGCACCAATGAGAATACGGCGATCCAGAATACCGCCGTCGTCGCCTTGGCGAACGACATCGCGCCGAATACGGAAGCGTAGTCCGCCGCGGAAAAACCGAAGCCGCCTGTTTCACCGAGCTTCGTCCCGCCGAACAGCGCGGCCAATAACGTACCGGCCGCAATGCCGATCAGCAAGTTGCCGCGCACGTTTCGCACGAACAGTACGAGCGTTACCGCGAACGTCGCCATGGTAAGCAGCGGTTTGGCATGCGCCAAGTTGCCGAATGCCACGAGCGTGCTTTCGCTGGGAACGACGATGCCGCCTTTTTGCAAGCCGATGAACGTGAGAAACAGGCCGATCCCTGCCGTGATCGCATGCTTCAGCGATTCGGGAATCGAGGCTGCGATCAGTCGCGAAAGCGGCGTGAACGATACGACGGTCACCATAATGCCGGAGATCAGCACCGCGGCAAGCGCTTCTTGCCATGTAAGGCCCATGCCGTGCACAAGCGTATACGAGAAGAGCGCGTTAATCCCCATGCCCGGAACGAGCACGATCGGGCTGTTCGCCCAAAAGCCGACCAGCAAACAACCTGTGACAGCGGTCAGCACCGTAGCGATGACCCCTGCTTCGAAAGGGACGCCCGCGTCAGCCAATATCGCGGCATTTACGGCAACAATGTATACGACGGTGAAGAACGAGACCGCTCCCGCCATCGCTTCTTGGCGGAAGCTCGTTCCATGTTCCTGCAAACGAAACCTTCTGTCGATCATGTTGTCATTGCACCTTTTGTAAACCCCTCGCCCACCCTGGCCATTCGCCAAAGCGAAGATGGCCCGTTACCATCTTACCAGAGAAAGCTTACTCCCGCTATCTTTTTTCGATACCTGCTATGCAATTATTTTTTCTCCGCGATCCGTTTTTCAACCGTTTCCCTCATCGAATCTTTGAACGATTTCATTTCCGGAGCGTCCGTCTGCTGCCCGTCTTTTTTCACATAGACTTGCCCGTTCGATTGCTTCACGATATCCAGAAACTCCTGCACAAAGCCGCTTGTCACCGTATCGGGATGCTCCGCGACGATCTTCTCCAAATTCGCCTTTGCCTCGCCGGTCAGGCGGTAATCGTTATAATCGAACGTCGGCGTATTGTTCAAACCGAATAGCACCATGGTCAACTTGTGCAAATAATCGATTTTCACGGTATCGAATCGAACCGAATCCGGATATTTCGCCAAATAGTTTTCGGCCGCCAGCGCTCGAGCCGCCAATTCGTCCGCCGTAATGGCCAGAGCGGCATCGCGCGCTACAGGCTGTTCGGAATCGGCCGCTTTGAGCGCAATGTAATCTTTGATCGCATCGGTGAAGTACGATTGATAAGCCTCCGCCAACGCTTTATAATCGACAACCGGAAATACGGAGCCTTCCGCCGTCTCTAATTTATATTTGCCTGCCAGCAAGCCTTGCACCGCGGTCCGCAGCTTCTCGTCTTTCAGTTCCGCCGCTTTTTGCCCGGTCATCGGAAGCTCTATTTCCAGCAACGCTTGCTGCGCTGCCGGGTCCATCAACAGCTGCTCGGCGGAGGACAAATCGGTTTCATAGAACTTTTCGAGCAGTACGAACATTTCGTCTGCTTGCTCCGGCGTCGCTCCTTTCATATGTTGATCCATCGCGCCGATCGCGCCGGCCGCGTCTTTCGCGTTATTCAATTCTTGTTCGAACTTAGGGACGGCGTCCGGATCGGCATCCGGCGTTTCAGGCGTATTGTTGTCGGGCTGCTCTTCGCCTGAGTTGTCGCCTATGCCCGGCGGTTCGGCCGGCGGCTGTTCCGCACCCGTGCCGCATGCCGACAATAAGGCGCCGAACAGCAATGTGCACGCGATGAGCATACTTGCCTTTTGCTTGATTTTGTTCATTCTAGTTCCCCTCATTTCCGAAGCGTTATATGTAATAAACGAGGAAAGGGCTTGATTTGTTGCGAACGTTCGCAGGAGGCGCTCCTTCCTTTTGGCATCGGGACCGAACTTCTCTATAATGTGAAATAGACAGAACCGAAATCGAAGGAGTGTGATGGATATGGCAAACTTACCGCTGCATCGGCGGAATATTCCCGTCAGCCGTCTTGCGCTCGGGTGCATGGGATTCGGCGGAGAATGGAATCAAAATCCGGTAACGAGCGAACATATCAGACAAGGGCATGAGGCCGTCGAAGCGTCCTTGTCGATCGGGATCAACCTGTTCGATCATGCCGATATTTATACGCAGGGAAAGGCGGAGCGGGTATTCGGGCAAATATTGGCCGAACGGCCGGAGTTGCGGGAGGGCATTTTCATTCAATCGAAATGCGGCATTCGCTTTGCGGAAAACGGCGTGCCGGGCAGATACGACTTCTCGAAAGAACATCTATTGGGGAGCGTTGACGGAATATTGGGCAGATTGGGGATCGAATATTTGGACTTCCTCCTCCTGCATCGGCCCGATCCGCTCATGGATCCGGAGGAAGTCGCGGAAGCGGTGCAACGGTTGAAATCGTCCGGCAAAGTCCGGCGGTTCGGCGTATCGAATATGAGCGCAGGCCAAATCCAACTGCTGCAATCGTATTGCGGCGAGCCGTTTCTCATTAATCAACTGGAAATGAGCCTGGCGAAAATCGGCTGGCTCGAAACGGGCGTGCATGTCAACCAGGACGCGGCCCGCAACGACGTCTTCCCTGAAGGCACGTTGGAATATTGCCGCTTGAACGATATTCAAATTCAGGCATGGGGTCCGCTGGCGCAAGGGCTCTTCTCCGGACGCGCCTTGGACGGGCAAAGCGCGGCTGTCCAAGAAACCGCCGGGCTCGTAGAGCGGATGGCCGTAGAGAAAGAAACGACCCGCGAGGCGATCGTGCTCGCCTGGCTCATGACCCATCCTGCAGGCGTGCAGCCTGTAATCGGGACGGCCAATCCGGAGCGGATTCGCGCATGCCAAGATGCCGAGCGCATCGTCTTGACGCGCGAAGAGTGGTACACGCTCTACGTCGCCTCCAGAGGCAAAGCTTTGCCGTAACATGGAGAGTGCGGGATTGTGAGGATGAGCGTGGATATCCGTTCCTTATTCCCCTTCTGCGCTTCAATTTCATTTGTAACTTGACTCCAACAGGGCGGTAGCAAGGTACTTTCGCTCCCTAATTCATAACGTTACGCTGTTGCACCGGGAAATTGCTATACATTTCAAAAGACCGCCGGCGGCAGACGGCCCTCGAACGCGCTAACGAAACTCTAACACGCTAATGGCCTGTTAATCGCCTTGTTGCTCGTGTAATGAAACTGTAACACGCTAATGACGGGAGAAAAGCGATAAAACCACCGATTTCCAATGAATAACGATTTGTACATTCGTTAGAATGACGACGTCTCCATTTTGAGCCCAATAAGGATTATGAGTTTCGTTAGCGCTAAACAAAGGAGTGTAGGCCCGCGCGGCGCGGATCGCCTTCGAAACGAAATGCCCTTTATGGCCCGGCTTTCTTTCCCGCTGGGGCGGAGGGCAATGGTTCCGTTATTCGTTCGTCGTACGGCTTATTTCTACGCTTTTGCTGCGAATAAAGAATCGGATGTCCGCCGACCGTCTACTCCTCCATTTTCCGCCGGAACCCGAGGAGCAGCACATCGATCGCCTCGGCGAAAGTCGCGTTCAATCGATCCATTAATTGATCGACCGTCTCCTCCGATTGGTTGTACGTTGCTACGATGCCATGCACCGTATAAACCATAATCCGGCTGTAAGCCAGCAGCCGGTCGTCCTCCTCTTCCAAGCGGAGACATTGCCGAATGCCCTCCATGAATTGGGCGAACAGCGCGTTGCGAAGCCGGTTCACCTCCAGTTCGGGCTCCGCTTCGTCCACCCGCACCGACTTGGTGACGAAGAAGATCGGATACATATTGCGGTTCGCCAGACAAAACCGAATAAACTCTTCGCCAATGCCCTTCACTTTATCCTCCGGGGCAAGCGCCTTCGATTGAAGAATGCTATCGAACCGCTCTTTCAATTGTTCCAACGGCGGCATGGACAGTTGATGCAGGAGCGCCGTTTTATCCTTGAAATAAATATAAATCGTCGTATGGGAGCAGCCCGCTTGTTTGGCAATTTCCCGCATCGTCACCGCATCGAATCCCCGTTCGGCGAATAAGGCGCCGGCTGCGGCCACGATCGCTCTTTTCGTTTCCTCGGAACGCAGTTCTTGTTTGTTCGCCATCTCTAACGAATCCCCCTCCCCTTTCGATCAGTAACCATCGGCTATAATATAACCAATGGTTATTTTTAAGTCAAGCAGGCGCATTGCCTTCCCCTCTTTCGCGATCCACCCTTATTTTACCACCCCACCCAAAAGATATTGGATGTTACAATGATTCCAGGTGACGACAAAACCATTCAACATCAAGCGGAGGTGCGTACAATTGACCAACAGCGCAAACAATATGCAGCGCAAGCTGATCGAAATCGAGGAAAGATTGCGGTACAGTTCCGAGCCTGCATATGTTTTTAAACGAGGCGACAAGGTTCAGGTAGGCAATTTCCATGACGCGATAGTGGAAGAAGTATTGCATGACGGGAAAACGTATTTGATCGATTATACGGAAGTAAGCCAAAATTACGGCGATCCGATTCGGCGCGAACATCAGAAGGGCTATTTCAGCTGGGTTCAAGTGCGAAAATATCAGGAGGAACAACCCGAAAGCATGATCCAAAATACGGATTTGAATTTGCGGTTCTCCTATCGGATGCTGATTGACCTGATCAATAGAGTGTACCATTACGGAGTCAATTTCGATCCCGAATATCAGCGGGGATACGTGTGGGAACCGGAGGACAAAGTCAAGCTTGTCGAGTCCGTCTTCAGCAATATCGACATCGGCAAATTCGCATTTATTCAATACGATACGAAAACATGGGTCAAACGGGGGTTCGGTTACGAAATTCTCGACGGGAAACAAAGGCTTCGCGCCATTATCGATTATTACGAGGACCGTTTCAGATGGCGCGGCAAAACGTTCAGCGAGCTCAGCCCGCGGGACCGAAACCATTTCCTTAATTATCCCGTCATTTTCGCGGAGCCGAAAGGATTATCGCGGGAGCAGACGCTCCGGTATTTCATCCTGTTGAATACGGTAGGCAAGGCGATGAGCCAGGAGCAATTGGATCAAGTGAAAGCGTTGCTGGAGGAGGGCCCGGAGGAAGCTTGACACTTGCGCCGATGCATTATATATTGGTCTTAAGACGAATAACATTCCATCTTCTAACAACGGGAAGCACCCGTAAGAGAGGCAGCCGCCTTTCTTGCAGGTGCTTTTTTTGTTGTTGCGCCGCTGTACCCGTTCCGAATCGTTATATTAAAGGAGGATCAACTTATGCTGTTTCAACGAATGACGGCGTTCCTCGCGACGCTAACCCTCGCTTTCGCCGCCCTGGCGCCCGCCGTTGCGGCCGCATCGTTCGAATTGTCCGCCACCGCCAAATCCAATCTCGCCAAACTAATCGCAGGCGCGGACAAGACGCAAGCAAGCCGGTTAACCAAGCTGAACGGCGATCTTCAGTCATTGCGGAAGCAAGATCAAAGCTTGGACGCGAAAATAAAAGCAATTCATTACAAGAACGAGGAAGAATTAGTCGTATTGCGGAAACAAATCAAAGAGATCGACGCCGATAAGGTAAACAAGCTGCAGCAGCAAGTCAAACAAGCCAAAGGCCGCTACCAACCGCTGTTCGACTCGTATACCGCCCTGAACAAGCAAATCGCCGCGGCAAGGCGGCTCAACAACAAAACATTGAACGCGCTGCTCCGAACGCAGGCGGATGCTATGAAGATCGCCGTTCAAGCGGCCCGTCAAGACATTCGCAACAAGGAACAATCGCTCAAAAACGCCAAAGATCAAGCGGCGAAAAAGAAAAAGAAGATGAACGATACGTTGGCCGGCGTCCATCCGGTTAAAGTGCAGCTGAAAGCGCAGCGCAGCAAGGTCGCCTCGACTAAGAAACTCGTTGCCTCCGCGGTCAAAAACGCGAATCAAGCGACGAAAGGAACGGCGAAAAACGCGGCCGATTCGCTCTCCTCTCTCGTTGCGGTATCGCGCCAGTTAGTTGACCAGAGGCAGCGAAACGCCGATCTGGAGCAGAAGGTGAGCGACATCATCGCCAAAGCGAAAACGCAACTGAAAACAATATGACAGGGATACTTTATAGAGTACCGGGGGATATTAATGGAAAAATAACGCAGTCGGCATGGTCTGTCGCTGCCGTCAACGCAAGAACAACCGAAGGAGATGGAAAGCTATGCCGCTGGAACGGATCAACGGAACGATGCTGTATTATGAAACGTATGGCGAAGGCGTCCCGATCGTCTTTATTCATCCCCCGCTGATTTCAAGCGCCAATTTTCGTTACCAACAGATGCAGTTATCCGACGAATTTCAAGTGATTACATTCGATATTCGGGGACATGGCCGAAGCGAACCGTCCCAAACGCCGGTCACCTATCCGCTCATTTGCGAAGACATCTTGCGTCTAATGGATCGCCTGAACATTGAGAAGGCATTCCTATGCGGCTACTCAACGGGAGGGTCGATCGCCTTGGAAGCGATGCTGTCCTATCCCGACCGCTTTCGCGGCGGCATATTGATCAGCGCGATGTCGGAGGCAAGCGATTTCTACCTGCGGGGCCGAATTCACGCCGCGATCGGGTTATCGTCATGGAAAGCAGCCATTCGCCTGCTTACGCTCGGCGTAACATGGGGCAACTCGGACAGTATGGCAACGTTTCGCCGCTTGATGAAGGACGCCTTGAAAGGAGACTGGCGCAATATTCGCCAATATTACAAGTACAGCTTGAACTATAACTGCACCAACCGTCTCCATGAAATCGACGCTCCCATCCTGCTGATGTTCGGCGGCAAGGACAAAAGCTTCAAACGTTATTGCCATCTGCTCCAGAAAGGGCTGCGCAAATTCAAACTGATTACGTTCCGCGAGGAAAATCACCGGCTTCCTACGTTAGCGGCGGATAAAACGAATCAAATGATCCGTTCGTGGATCCGCAACGAAATGCGGCGGAACGATCAAGCCGTTCCGGAGGAGACGATCCGCATACCGGAAGCTTATATCATCGGCGATCAAGCGGCCATGGGGGCGGAACGGCCGGAAAATAACTTGGAATAATTGTCCTATCCATTGTATAGTAGAGAAGTGCGCTCTACTACATAACGAATAGGATGAACTTAACATGAAACCCAGAGGTTGGAGCTTAATCGCATTATCGGGCATCGCCGTCGTTTTAACGATCGTCTTGTTGGTCTTGCTCGTGTACCCGAAAGATCTCATGCTGGCCGCCGCCGTGAAATCGCAGGACTACCGGAAGACGGAACGGCTGCTGAAGATGGGCGCCGATCCGAACGCCGGCGTTTCCCTCAATCCGCTTCACGTTGCGATTCGCGACGGCGAATTGGTGATGGTTCGCTTGCTGTTGGAACATGGCGCCGATCCCAATCTATCGGCCAATTACGGAAGCGGGGAACAAATCCTGATGCATCCGTTATCGTTGGCGATTAACCATAACAGGCACTCCGAGCCTTTCGTCCGTTTGTTGATCGGCGCAGGTGCCAATCCCGAGGAGGACGGATGGGCTTTGGAGACGGCGATCGAGAAAGGCGAGTTGAACGTCGTCAAGCTGTTAATCAAGCATGGCGGGGATCCCAATCAAGGGCTGCAATCCGCCGTAATGTCCGATCAAATCGAGATCGCGTCCTATCTGCTGGAACAAGGAGCCGACCCGAACGCCGGGGTCCAATTGGCGGAAATCACCTACAATCGCGACATGCTGCAGCTTCTGATCGAAGCGGGCGCATCTATCGATATGCGGAGCAGAGAAGAACGGAAACCGGAGGATTATACGACGACCGCGGACGGCAAAAAAATAAGGCTGCGATGAGAAAACCTCTATCGAGGGGTTTCGATATTGTGGCAAACAAAGGGCTGCCCCAAAATTTCGGGGCAGCCCTGTCGTTTCCAGATACGTTTATTATTGTGCTTAAATCTCCGGCGTTACCTGATCCTGAGGTGTGACGCCGTTATTCGCAGGAACGGGAGGCTCCTGCAGAACGACCTCGCCCGAAGCGCCGGACAACGCGTTTACGGTAGCGATCCGTCCGTCCGCGATGGAAAGGACGAATACGTGGTACGAGACGCCCGTACGGAGCGACGCGCCCGTAATATCCGTGTCGGAAGTCGTTAACGTGACGGAGCTGTTGCCGGTGCCGACCGACTTGTATCCGTACGAACCGATGCGGTTCGCCTCCGCCAGATTGAAGCTTCCGGCGGAACCGGACGGTACGACCATGACAGCGTAATACGCAATGCTAGATTCGTTGCTTGCTTTCGTAAAGCTTACTTGCATATTGGTGCCGTCCGCAATGGCGGTCACATTCGTGACGGCCGGTACGGCCAAGTCCGTCAACTGCACATCGACGGACGGAGCCGACAACGCGTTGGCGGAACCGCTTCTTGCATCCGCCACGGTCAAGACGAATACTTTGTACTTCACGCCGCGCGCCAAGCCGTTTCCATTCACATCGCGGGTGGAATCGGACAATCGCAGGCTAATATCTCTGCCTTGCTTCGCCACTTTCGTATAGTTGGCGGAGCCAACGGCGTTCGCCTCTCCGAGACGGAATCCGCCGGATTGATCCGAAGGAACGACCATGATGCGATATTCGGCCACATTCGCTTCATGGGAAGCTTTCACAAAGCTGACTTCGATATCGCGGCCGTCGCCGTAATTCGGAATCGCATAAGCGTTCAGTCCGGTCACGGCCGGTACGGCATAATTGCTCGTCAGCGTAATGTCCGTCGACGGAGACGAAAGCGCATTGCCGTTGTTTCCTGTTCCTACCGACAAGACGAAGATCCGGTAGCTGACTCCGTTTTTAATCGCCGATCCGTCCACGTCTCTCGCTCCGGAAGACAGCGTTTGGCTAATATTCCAGCCGGTTTTGTTCACCAGCGTGTAGTTTGCGCTCGATACGTTATTCGCGGCCGACAGGTTAAACCGGCCGGCATTCGCCGATTTGACTACCATAATGCGATAATGGCTAATGCTCGATTCGTCGGCGGCTTTATTGAACGTAACCAGCAAATCGCGGCCGTCGTTATAGTCGCTGACATCGCTTGCCGAGACATAATTGACGGGATATACGGTAGAGCTGTTCGACAACGTAATCGATGCGGACGGGCTGGATAACGCATTGCCGTTATAATTGTTCCCGACCGACAGGACGAATACGGTATAGCTCGTGCCGTTGCGAATCAGCGATCCGTCCACGTCTCTCGCGCTGGAGCTCAGCGTCAAGCTGAGATCTCTTCCCGTTTTGTTCACCGACGTATAGTTTGAGCTTGAAACGTTGTTGGCCGCCGATAAGTTGAATCGATGCGCGTCTGCCGTTTTCACAACCATGACGCGGTAATGATGAATCACGGATTCGTCGGACGCGCGATAAAACTCTACTTTCATGTCGCGGCCGTCATTATAATTGCTGACATCGTTCACGGTGACGTTGGTCGCCGTGCCGACAACCGCGCTGTTCGACAGCGCAATCGCTTGAGAAGGCGCCGACAGTACGTTATCGTACGATTTCGAATCGCTCGAGACTGCCATGACGAACAAGCGGTACGTTTCGCCGTTGCGGATGGAATGGCCGTCTACGTCGTTCGCGTAAGAAGGCAGCGTGACGCTAATGTTGTTGCCCGTCTTGGATACATCGTAATATCTGCCGTACGATACTTTATTCGCAGCCTCCAAGTTAAAGTTGGAAGCGTCTTTCAGTTTTACGGCAAAAATGCGGTAATAGCCTACTTTCCATTCTTCGGACGATTTCGTGAAGCTGATTTGCAAATCGCGGCCGTCGCCGTAGTTGCTCACATCTTCTACTTTCGTAATGACAGGCACTGCCATCGAACTGTTCAACGTAATCGAGGAAGATCCTGACGACAGCTTGCTTGGAGCCGAATTCGGCTGGCTGCTCACCGACAGGACGAAGACCGTGTACGGCACGCCGTTGCGGATCAGATCGCCCGATACGTCTCTGGAAGACGAGCTTAACGTCGTTGTCGAAGAGCCCGTTCTGTTGACGACGGTGGAATAAGAGCTCGGCACCGCGTTGGCTTTCGCCAGCGTGAACTCGCTCGCATCCTTCGTTTTCACGACCATAATCCGATAGTTTGCGATATTCGCGTCATTGCCCGGCTTCGTGAAGCTGACCCGCAAATCGCGGCCGTCGCCGTAGTCGTTCACATCGCTAACTTTGATATCCGTTGCCGCCTTCACCGCCGAATCGCCGGAAATCGTCACGGTCCGGGAAGGATGGGAAAGCGCGTATTTGTTCGACGCTTTGCCGACCGACAAGACGAATACGGCATAATCGCGGTCCGCACGCAGCAGATCGCCGTCCGTATCCCGGGTTTGCGAATTGAACGAAACGGTCTGGTTAATGCCCTGCCCCTTCACAACTGTATAATCTCGGGAAGAAACGGATTGCGCCTTGGCAAGCGTAAAGTTTGACACCCTATCCGCTTTAACGACCATGACGCGGTAATGATCGACATAGGCGTCGCTGGACGCTTTCGTGAAGCTGGCTTCCAGATCCCGCCCGTCGCCTTTCTCTCCGACGATGCGCGCATTCACATTATAAGCTGCGCCGACATCGCCCGAAGTCGTAATATATACGGTCTTGGCGCTGGAATTCCAATCGACAGTTTCACCGAGCGCTTCGCTGACAAAGCGGACCGGAACCATCGTTCTTCCTTTGATCGCTTGCGCGGGAACATCCAGCGAAACGGTCGCATTATTGATGGTCGCCGTTTTCGAACCCATTCTCAGTTGAACGGTCGTTCCGTCTTTCACGGCCGTTACCGTCTTCGACTTCGGTTCCCAATCTACATAAGCATTTAAAGCTTCGAATATGGCTCGCATCGGCAGCAAGACTCTGCCTCCAACCGAAACCGGAGCCTGGTCCGTCGACAGTTTGACGCCGTCGATATAAATGCTGATCGGTTGAGCTGCGTGTACTTGCGATTGCAGCGATAGCGTAAGCACCATCGCCACTGCCACGAGCGCTGACAATATTTTTCTCACACCTTCATCCTCCTGTTTGAATTCAACTTCATGTGTTCTTCCCTTTGTTATCTAAACGCTCCAACCCCGCCAAAAGTTTCTGCCCCGCAAAAAATAAATAAATGTCTAAATTAGGAAATCGGTATTTTATCCCGGTATAGCGCGATGTTCGGCCGCCGCAAACGCGGCAAAACAAAAGGATGCGCCAGCAACATCATCATGATGCGGCACATCCTTCGCATAAAAAGTTCGAATCGAACGATTCTTTTCTTACAGCATCTGCACCCGACCCGTTTCGAGCGAGGTCCGGATGGACTCCATGATGCCGAGCACTTCGCGGACTTCGGCAGGCGGTACGATCTCGGACATGCGGTTCTTGCCGATGCAGTCTATAAAATGCTCCAACTCAAGCTGAAACGCGTCTTGCCGTTCCACGGTCACCTCGGTTTCCCTTCCGTCGCGATACAGCATAAATCGGACAGCGGCGGAGTCGCGCGTTTCCAGATTATGACCCGCGGCGTAGCGGAAATCGAGCGTCCCTCCGGTTCCGTTGGCACGCAGCGCCATCGTAAACGGAAACCCTTCCGCCATTTGGTTCGAACATTCGATACTTGCCTTGCTGCCGTTCCGGAACGACAAGCTGGTGGCGATCTGATCCCAAGCGCCGTTCGCGCTTTGCCGGCCGATCGCATACACCGATTCGACCGGACCGAGCAAATGCCGCATAAAATCGATGTCGTGCAAGTGGAGATCGAACAGCGCGCCCCCGCTCTTGGACACGTCTTGAAACCACCCGCTCCAGTTCGGCGTCTGGGCCAATCGTTCCGCTCGAACAACCTCGACGTTTCCGATCCGTCCTTCGTCGCAAATCCGCTTCATCGCTTGATATTCCGGCCAGAAGCGGAGCACTTGCCCCACGAGCAGCTTTACTCCCGCCTTATCGGCCTCTTCGTATATTCGGCCGGCCGCTTCCAATGTCAATGTCAACGGTTTTTCGCACATGATATGTTTTCCCGCTCGAGCGGCCATCACCGCAAATTTCTCATGCAGAAACGTAGGGACGCAAATATCGACCCATTGAATCTCTTCGGCCCGCAACATTTCTTCCGCTGTAGAATAATACCGGCACCGGTATCGTTTCGCCGTCTCTTGCCCCGCCGCTTCGTTCCCCTCGGCGAACGCTGCGATTTCAACGTTAGCCATTCGTTCGTATACATCGGCATGCGTTTTTGCCATAAACCCCGCGCCGATGATGCCGACTTTCAACATATGTTCACCTCCGATCTGACGCGGACGGGACCTCCGTGAGTATCAGAGGCACTATTTTTTGCGTAATTTGCTCAAATTGCTCAATATGACCGCCACGACGATAATGCCTCCCGTAATCGCCGTCTGCAGGTAAGAGTTGACCGACAAAATCGTCATCGCATTGGAGATCAGGCCGATCATGACGACGCCGAGGAAGGCGCCGCCGATCGTGCCGCGTCCGCCCTCGAACGTAACTCCGCCGATAATGGCCGCGGTCAAAGCGGACAACTCGTATCCTTGTCCCGCAGTCGCCACGATCGAATCGAGGCGGGAAACGAGCACGATCGAAGCCAGGCCCGCGATGCCGCCGCTAATGCCGTACGTGACGATTTTATAACGGTCGACGGGAATGCCGGACAAGTAGGCGTTCTCTTCATTGCCCCCGATCGACACGATTCTGCGGCCGAACTTCGTATAGTTCAGCAAGATGAAAGCGAGCACAACCGTAACGAACAAAAATACAAGCGTGAACGGGAAAATGCCGAAAAACTTTGTGCGCCCGATAAATTCAAACTGCCCGCCGAAATTCATGAATTTGCCTTCCGACACAATGAGCGCGATGCCGAAATAGACGCTTCCCATTCCGAGCGTAATGATCAGCGGCATCACTTTGCTCTTGCTGACGATCAATCCGTTGATGAGGCCGCATGCCAAGCCGACGGCAAGGCCGGCCGCAACCGCAACTCCGACGGAGCCGCCGCTCATCATGATTTTCGAGATGACGACTCCGCTCAAAGCCATAATGCTTCCGATCGACAGATCGATTCCGCCGGAAATAAGCAATAGCGCCATCGCCATCGTTAAAATGCCCAGTACCGAAACTTGCTGAAAAATCGCAAAAATATTCGTTAAACTAAAAAAATTGCTGTTAATGCTGCCGACCGCCGCCGACACGAGCACAATTACGCAGAGCAAAATAAATTTCTGGTTTTTCATCAGCGTCTCTTTGCTCTTCAATCCGGCCAGAATCTCACTCATCTGCAGTCACCTCTAATGCGCTTTTAATGATCGCTTCCTCCGAAATCATGTCCTTCGTCAATTCCTTCGCGATTCGCCCTTGCCGGACGACGAGAATCCGGTCGCTCATCGAAATCAGCTCCGGCATATCGGAAGAGATCATTATGATGGATTTCCCCTCTTTGGTCAGCGCGGACATCACTTTGTAGAATTCCGTCTTGGAATTGACGTCGATGCCGCGTGTCGGTTCGTCGAAAATGAATATGTCGGCGCCGGCAAACAGCCATTTGCCCAGCACGACCTTCTGCTGGTTGCCGCCGCTTAAATATTTCACCTCTTTAAACAAAGACGATGTTTTCACATTCAAGTCCCGGGCGATCGGCTCGATCAGCGGAGCATGCTGTTTCACATTGACGAACCATCCCGGTACCCGTTTATCCATCCCGACGACCGTCATATTCTCGACGATGCTGTGGCCGAGCATGAGTCCGAGCCTTTGCCGGTCCTCCGTAATATGCGCGATGCCCGCCTCGATTCCGTCTTTCGGATTTTTGACGCTCAGCTTCTTCCCTTTGAAAACCATTTCGCCGCTGTAATGTTTATCCGCACCCGAAAGAGCGCGCACGATTTCCGTGCGTCCCGAACCGACCATGCCGGCGATGCCCAAAATTTCCCCTTCCCTTAGCGTAAAATGAATGGGCGGAGAATCTTTGCGGAGCTTCAAGTCTCTAACCTCCAGAACGACATCGCCGATCGGATGCTCTTCTTTGGAATAGAACATATCGACGGGACGCCCGACCATATCTTTCGTAATTAATCCCAAATCGATGTCCTTGTTCTCGTTGAAGTAGGTATTGACTACGGCGCCGTCGCGAATGACGGTAACGCGGTCCGCGATTTGCGCGACCTCTTTCAGGAAGTGGGAGATGTAGATAATGCTGATTCCTTTGCCGGCGATTTTCCGGACCAGCTTCAACACGCGGCCCGCATCCTCCACGTTGAACATGGATGTCGGTTCGTCCATAATAAGCAGCTTCGGCTCCATCACCAGCGCTTTTAATATTTTCACGAACTGCTGCTCCGCCACGCTGAGATGTTCGATTCTCCGATACGGATCGAGCTCGATGCCAAGAAACTTCATATCTTCCATCGTTTTCGCCAGCATCGCCTTCCGGTCGACGAAACCGAACCGATTCGTTTTTTCGTGTCCGACGAAAATATTCTCCACGATGTTCATCGTCGGCACGAGCAAATTCTCTTGATAAATGATGTTGATCCCGCACTGACGGGCAAGCTGCGGCGTTAACGTCGAATATTCTTCTCCTCCTACCGCAATCTTGCCGCTGTCGGGAATATACGCTCCCGACAGCACCTTCATCAGCGTGGATTTGCCTGCGCCGTTCTCGCCGACGAGGCAATGCACTTCCCCGGCGTAGACGTCGAGCGTAATGTCCGACAAAGCCCGTACGCCGGAAAAGCTTTTTACGATACGCTTCATTTCAATAAAGGGTTGCTTGCTTTCGTAAATGCTGTTCATGCCGTATCGACCTTATTCGAATCCGCCGATATATTCAACCGCCAAGTCGTTCACTTGCCAACTGATTGCGCTTTGCAACGATTCCTTCGTCACCGGAATAATCGGCAATGTGATGAATTTATCCGGCGTTTTGCCGTGGGCATGCTGGTACAAGTTTTTGAACGTAATGAGTCCTTGCAGCGATACCGGCGCGGACATCGTCGCGGTCAATTCGCCGTCCTCGATCATTTTCAGTCCGTCCGGGCCTCCGCCGGTGGATACGACTTTCACTTTGTCTTGCAAACCGGCTTCTTTCAAAGCGTTCATGACGCCTTTCGCTTGCATTTCATTGTTGGCGAATACGACATCGAATTCTTTGCCCGTTTGAATAAAGTTTTGCGTTACATTCATCGATTTTTCCGTTTCCCAATCGCCGTGAACGACGTCCACAAGCGTCACTTTGTCTTCGGCTTCCTGCAAGGCGCGGTCGACGCCTTCCTGGTACGTTTCATATACGCCCGAGCCTTTGGCGCCGGCTACAAACAGCACTTTGGAGCCCGGCCAAGTCGCGGCGATGAATTCGATCGCTTTCGCCCCGATCACATCGTATTCCGCGGCAACCGTGGAAATATAGTCGCCCGCATTATCGCCCGGCTTCAAGTTTTCGAACGTGACCGGAATGCCCGCGTCGTTGGCCATTTTGCTCAGCGTAGCCGCTTGTTCGGGCGAGATCGGATAGATGGAAATGCCGTCGACTTTTTTCGAGATCAATTCTTCCATGAGCGATACCGATTTTTCCAGATTATTTTCCGCATCCAATATAACCGTCTCGACCCCAGTCTGCTTGCCGGCATACTCGAACGCCTCGGCGCCGTACATATTCCACATATCTTTCATGTTGTAAGCGATGTAGCCGAATTTCAGCTTTTTGTCTTGCGACGTTTCCGCCGGTTTGTTGTTTTCGGCGGACGGCGTTTCGTTGCTCTCTGTTTTTGCGCCGCAGCCGAATAAAGCGATCGACATCGTCAATACCAGCAATAACCCCAACCATTGTGACGTTCTCTTTTTCATGCTTGTGAATCCTCCTGTTATTTGATTTATCTGAACGCTAGCGGGAGCTAGCGGTTCATTTGCAACATGACCGTTTGAATCGCCCGGTACGAGTCCGCGACCGCTTGATCCACTTCTTCCAAGCCGGAAGGTCCTGCCGACGTAAATTCGATTTCGACGCTGAGCGGAGCGGTGCAGTTCGTCGTTTGCAAAATGCGGAACACTTTCGCAAAATCGATATCCCCCTCGCCGATCGCGGGGAAATTCCAAATTTGTTCGAACCCGATTTTATCCTTCAAATGGATGAATTCCACGCGGTCGGACGACTGCTGCAAATCTTCGTAAGGAACGGTCCGCCCGTAGAAAATAACGTTGGCCGTATCGTAATTGACCCCGATAAACCGCGAATCGCATTGTTCCACCAACGCCTTGACCGCCTTGCCGGTTGCATAGTTGTTGCCGTGCGTTTCGATCGTTAGGGTGATGCCGGCACTTTCGCACATCTTGGCAAGCGGTTTCAAAACGCGGAGCAGCTCGCTTTCATCCTCGATGACATCATGGTCGTCATGCGCGTCGCCTGTCGATGTCACGATATATTTGCACCCAAGCCTGCTCGCCAAACGAATGCTTTGTTCAAAATTGGATACTCCCTCTGCGCTGTTTAAATTGCTGTGCGCTCCAAGCGCGATGCACTCCAGGCCGTGATTCGCCAATTTCGCCTTGACATCCCGGATTTCGTCGCCGCTCATCTCCCATCTGACATGCTCCGTATACCCGCGAACGGCGGCAAGCTCGATATAACGGAAACCGGCCTTCGCCGTCCCCCGGATCGCTTCGTCCAGCGAAAATCCGTGATACGTATTGCTGTTGAGGCATAGCAAGTTTTTCATGCCAACCTTCCTTTCAAGTTGAAATGTAATCCATTACATTTTTCTGCATTGGCGACGCATAAAATAAAACTGGTACTGATTAAGCCTTTTTATTTCCGTTTTTATCAACCCTGCTGTTCCGTCATAAATACCTTATGTAATCGTTTTCTATAAATTTAATTTGTATTCTATTACCATTTCATTTTTCTGTCAACTGCCCATTGCAGATTTTCTTACATTGTTTGCGTGACGCCCGTTTCCGGCTTATCCTTTCGTTTGACATCATATTTGTTTTTCATATATAATTCCGTAAACGATTACAATTTTGCCAAGATTAACGGATTTTGGAGACCCTATTTTGTCCGAGAATGCTATTACGAGTTAACGGATTTTGAGGGCGCTATCGATCTGGGAGGGAGCAGCAACGGACAAAATTTGTCCCTGCCTTCCCGAATTTTCACTTTTCGTCTCGCTAACGGACCTGTATGAGGTTGTCGATGAGGTATAAGCGTGGATCGCGCATTATGTATGAATTTTCGTACATAATTACAGGATCCTGACTCGAATCGCGGTTTGTGTATGAATTTTCGAATGAAATCGACTGATTCGATGCGTGTGCCGCTCGTTTTGTATGATTTTTCGCATACATTTTACAGGATCCGGGCTCAAATCGCGCATTGTGTACGAATTTTCGAATGAAATCGACTGATTTGATGCGTGTGCCGCACAAAGCGTATGATTTTCCCTATACATTTTGCGCACTCTCGCAGATTTCAAGTTTTGTACAAAAATCCGTTGTATTTAATGGCACCATCCCAACCGGGAAATGTAATATCGCCTATGCTCGTAGAGGATAAATTGCAATAAGCGCAGAGGAAAAATGAACCAAAATTTGATAAAATATTATTATTTAAAAAAGAAGGGCGCATGTACCTATGGTTACCATTCAAGACGTCGCTAAGGAAGCCGGGGTTTCCGTCGCCACCGTCTCGCGCGTGATCAACCGCCATTCGGCCGTTTCCGCCCGCGCCAAAAAAGCCGTGGAAGACGCGATCCGCAAACTGAATTACGAGCCGAACATTTTGGGCCGAAATTTACGGACTTCCAGCACCCATATGATCTTGACCATTTTGCCGAGCATCTCCAATCCGTTCTATTCGAAAGTGCTGCAAGGAATTGAAGATACGGCGCGCAAAGAAAATTACTACATTCTCGTATGCGAGACAGACTCGTCTTCAGAGATTCAAAGCTTTTATTTAAACATGGCCAAACAGCGGATCGCCGACGGAATCATTTCGCTCGACCCTACCGTGGAGCAGGTTCTGACTGCGGAGTTGGACCGGAGCTACCCCGTCATACAATGCGGCGACAAGACGCTGGATGAGCGAATTCCTTTTGTCGGGATCGACAATGTCAGCGCCGCGTACAAGGCGGTCAAATATTTGATCGCGATCGGCCACGAGCGAATAGCGCTGATCAGCTCGAGCGAACAATACAAGTACGCGGTCGACCGCCGCCAAGGCTATACGCAAGCATTGGAGGAAGCCGGCATACCGGTCCGGCGGCAATATATTTGCTACAGCGACCTCAACTACGATCACGGGCTGCAGACGATGAGAACGCTGCTTCATCTTGACGTGCCTCCGACCGCCGTATTCGCCGTCGGCGACGTGCTCGCGATCGGCGCGCTGAAAGCGATCCGCGATGCGGGCCTCCGCTGTCCCGAAGACGTGGCGGTAGTCGGCTTCGACAACATCCCGTTCGCCAGCATGATGAATCCGACCTTAACGACGGTAGCGCAGCCGATGTACGAAATGGGCTGCGAAGCGGCCCGTATTCTGATCAACAAGCTCAAGAACAAAAAAAGCGAGATGCAAACGCTCATCATGCCGCATGAGCTGATCATCCGCGAATCGACATCGGTATAAACGCCTTCTGTCGGGCTTGGCGGGGCGCAGGTATCGAGCTTTTGAATAGGCGGCGGTCCGGGGTGGCGTTGCCTGTGACAGTGCTGCGGTGGTCGCGTTGCGGTTCGTTGGCGGCGCGATGGAGAGCAGGCCCCGCAAGCATGGAAGCTATGGCGGGCGACGGCGGCTTCATAGCGCCTGCCTCCATGGCGCGATCTTGAGGTTCCCGCCTTCCGGGGCATGACCCAATCGCCCCCTTACTTTCCAGGGAGGAGTTATTGAGTATGGCTCAATTCGGGTTACCGTAGATTCAAAACTTTTGCATCAATTGTTTTTAGAAAATTCTCAAGTTACCGGGGTAGGGGCGTTACTTTAATCTGTATTCAATCAAATATTACAAGCACAGGCAACAGAAAAACTTCAAGCGGAACGTTATGAGCGTACGGAAGAACGTCTTGCTTATCGAAATGGAACTTACCCTCATGACTCGTGTAGGCAACCTGACGCTGCATGTTCCGGTCTTTATAGATGGAAAATTCTCTACGGAGTTGTTTGCTCGTTATCAACGAGGTGAGCAGGCCCTTGTGCTTGCGATGAGGGGAGTACCTTTCGTCATCGTTGGTGCTCTTTACACAAAAGCCCGTGAAGACGGGTGAGTGCGCTCACGAGGCGATCTCGACCGGTATCAATCTAGAAGGAATCGGGAACTTCTCGGACTTTTCATCGGGGACACCGAGTCACAATCTAACTGAGGGGGGAGTTCTTCAGCCATCTGAAGCAACGTGGGTTACATAGGGTAGAGATTAAAAGCGACCACCATGGCGGTTTAGTCTTGTGCTGTTCGTCAACATTTTCAAGGCGTGACCTAGCAAAGATGTCAAATCCACTTGATGAAGAACATACTGGATACTTCTTCGAAAGGAAATCGCAGCGAAATCAAGCACACGTTCGTACAATCTTTGGAGCAGCAAATCCACAAACAGCACGCACGTTATTAAAGCAAACGATCGAGAAATTTCAAGAACAAGTTCCAAAGGTAATGAACATCTGGAGGAAGCATTTGAAGACGCTACCAGTGTGCTTGCCCTCCATCTGATCAGAACTCGTACACGGACGACAAACGCTATAGAACGTTTAAACGCCGAAATCCGACATTGTGGACGCGTCATTCGCATCTTTTCGAAATCGAGACTCTGTGATTCGTCTCATAGGCGCCCTCCTCATAGAACAAGATGAGAAATGAGCACCAAGATAAAAGAGTTCCTTGAGTAGCGTAAAGCCAAGTCCAAGGACAAATCCAACGTAATTCGGACTAGCTAATTCTTTTAGAGGATTTTCACACAAATCCCCCATGGCCTGACGACCATCGCCATAAATGAAAATAGAGTTGCAAACTGTATCCGTTTTTGGGGTAATTAATATGGGCAGATCATAGGTCGAAAGCTTTTTGGTGTATCAATACCGTACACAAATCGGACCAACTGCAACCACGAGAATCGCCGATTGTCACTACGAGTACGAGTACAAAGTATCATTTGTACAAGGTTGCATGATCTCCCTTCAATACCTCAGAAGGAGCTGTTTGTTTTGGATGCGATTTTGGAACGGTGTGCTGGATTGGATATCCACCAGGATAACGTCGTGGCTTGCTTTCTATACGGCTCATTGGATAAGAAGCCATCGAAAGAAATCGAAACATTTGGAACAACAACCGATGAACTGATTCGCCTGTTGGACTGGCTTCAAGACCGGGAATGTGTCCATGTCGCCATGGAAAGCACAGGCGTCTACTGGAAACCTGTGTGGA